>NZ_QGKS01000450.1 GCF_003172935.1 Micromonospora sicca
GATCGATACCCACCACCTGCCGACCGTCGTAGTCTGTGTTCACAGGGGCCTCCAACGTCGTGACGGACGTGAACACCTCCAAGTGAACGCCCAACGGCACGCCCAGAGCGAGATTCACGAGGAGCGGAGGCCCCGCTCCTTCATCACATCAGGTCGGTAAGGAGTCGGTGGATGGCCAGGCCGGGGTGCGGCCGTCAGGCGGCTGCTAGGTGGCCAGGGCGGCAATTCTCTCAAAGGCTTGATGTTCCCGTACCCCGGCTTCCGCCTAGGAACTCTGGACCAGCAAATCTCTTATTTTCCCCCAGTTCCCCAGCGATCCGCAGTAGCCGGTTCCACTTCGCGTTGCGTTCCGACCGGGTCAGGGAGCCGACCTTGATCTGACCCGCACGCCACCCGATTGCGAGGTCTGCAAGGTAGCTGTCCTCACTGTCGCCGGAGCGCGCGCTGACCACGCAGCCGTAGCCAGCGTCCAGCGCTCGCCGGGCCACCTGCTCCGCGCGGCTCACCGTGCCGGTCTGGTTCGGCTTGACCAGTACGGCGTTGCCGGCACCCCGTTCGATCCCGTGATTTAAGCGGGACAGGTGGGTGGCGAACAGGTCGTCGCCCAGGAGTTGGATGTGGGACAACCGTTCGGTGACTTCGGCCCAGCCGGTCCAGTCGTCCTCGTGCAGCACGTCTTCCACCGAGACGACTGGGTAGTTCCTGCACCATCGCACGACCTCCTCGAGCCATTCCGCGCTCGGCAGGTCGCGGTTCTCGACGGCTAGCCGGAATCGCCCGTCCGGCTGGACGATTTGGCTGGCCGCGATGTCCACGGCTAGCGACACGTCGGCTCCGGGGCACAATCCGGCTCGTTCGATCGCTCCGCAGACCAGGTCAAGGGCGGCCGCATTGCTGCGCAAATGAGCAGCGAGGCCACCTTCGTCGGCGACGAGCGCCGTCGGTGCGCCCTGCCGCGCCAGCAGGTCGCTTGCCGCGTGCCGGACTCGCCACACCCACTCGATCGCCTGCGAGAGGTCCGGCGCCCCCACCGGTACTGCGAGTACGTCCTGGATGTCGAGCATCCCTCCGGCGTGCGCGCCGCCAGAGACGATGTTGACCATCGGTAGCGGTAGCAGCGGCGGCTCGCCGGTGTCGTCGAGGTACCGGTACAAGGGAACACCGGCGTCCTGAGCCGCGGCGAGCAGCGCGGCTAGGGACACGGCAAGCACGGCGTTGCCACCCAGCCGGGACAGGTCTGCCGTGCCGTCGACGTCGACGAGCGTGGCGTCGAGGGCGTCCCGCTGGTGCGCGTCCAGGCCTTCGACGGCGGGGCCGAGGACGTCGATCACGTTGCGCACGGCGCCGAGGACGCCGTAGCCGCCGTACCGCTCGCCGCCGTCACGGAGTTCGCGCACCTCGTATCCGCCGGTCGAAGCGCCCGAGGGCACCGTGACCGTGCCCCGCGCGCCGCCGCGCAGCGTCACCTCACAGCCAACTGTGGGCCGACCCCGGGAGTCCAGCGCCTCCCACGCGAACACCTCGCTGATCTGTGAACTCATCGCCGCACCACCGACGACAGGTGCTGCCATATCTCATCCGGATCGTCGGCCGGTCGGCTGAGCAGCGCCGTTGCGAGGTCGCGGACGAGCGCCCGCTGGTCCCCGGTCAGGTACTCGGCCACCGACTTCCCGTCGACCCGCGCCGCCAGCAGGCACCCGACGTGCCGGGAGAGGTATTCGGGCGACAACGTGATCGCCGGGTCGAGACCCTCCTGGTACGCCCGCAGGAACGCGGTGGCACAGGCGTGGTACCGGTCGATCGCGGCCGGCCAGTGCACGCTCTTCAGCAGCAGGTGGGTGACCAGGAAACCCACGTCGAACGCCGGATCCCCGAGGTGGGCGACCTCGAAGTCGGTAACCCACAGCGCGTCCCGCCCGACCAGCACGTTCTTGGGAGAGAAGTCGCCGTGGACCAGGCAACTCGGCCGCTGGAGCATTTCCTCGACGAGAAGCCCGACGGGATTGGCCAGCTCGGGCCTGCGGCGCATCACCTCCCGGTGGTACGGGTCGACGCGCAGCGCGACGAATGCCGTGGCATCCGCGAACTGCTCTGGCACGCCCCGGCCCCCCGCCGTGGCGGAGTGCCACCGCGCCAGCGTCGACCCCAGCTCCCGCGCTGCCCACTCCTCGGCGTGACCGGCGAGGAGCCGGAATTTCCAGTCCTCCCAGCCGTCCGGCGCGAGGCCCATCACCAGCGCGTACCGGTCCTCGTCGCAATCGACGAGGACCGGCACGGCGTGCGGCGTGATCTCGTGCGCCAACCGCATCGCGTTGGCCTCGGTCAGCGTCCGCTCCCGTGGCGCCAGCCACTCGTCGGGCACCCGGAGCCGGTCCAGCGACTGTTTGACGACGTATCGGCCGGACTCAGCACGCGCGGCGAAGACCACATTGGAGACCCCGCCGCCGAGCGCCCGCACCTGAACCTGCTCGGCGGCCGTCACGATGCCACGGTCCCGGAGGAACGTGGCGACGTCCTGCTCGTGGCGAAGCAGATGGCGCGGCATGTCAGCCTCCGATCTCGGCGGCCTGTCGGGTCTCGCCCGACTGCAGGGCGGCCTGGAAGATCCGGTGGCTTTCCAGCGCCTCCCGTGGCGTGACGCAGCCGAAGCGGTCGTCGAGCCGGCCCGCCCGTTCGGCGAAGAACGCCGCCCACATCTGCAGAATCACGTCGGAGAAGCCGCTTTCGAAGATGCCGCCGGTGACGGTGGGAAAGACCGACTGGCTGCCCATCTCGACCTGCTGCCAGACCTGCTCCTTGCCGGACAGGGTCATCTGCCACAGCGTCTTCGGGTACCGCGTGGAGAACGCGACCCCGCCGGATGTCCCCACCGCCCGTAGCTGCCAGGTGTTCTTCTGGCCGGGGTCGATCCGCTTCATGTGAAGGGTGAGCGGGAACTCGGTGCCGTCGTGGGGCACCGAGCACAGCAGGGTCGCGTTGTCGTACGCGTCGCAGCGCGCCGGCAGCCCGTCCGGACCGGGTCGCTCCCGCACGATGTCCTGCAGCACCGCGTACACCCGCTCGGGAATCCAACCCAGCCGCAGCGGCACATGACAGACGTGCATGCCGAGGTCGTTCATCACCCCGGCGTCACCGCAGAACTTCCGTTGCCGCTTCCAGTTCAGCGGCTTGTCCCGGTCGAAGTCGCTGGAGTGGCTGAGCTGGCTCGTAGCCTCGATCATCGTGCCCAGGCTTCCGGACCGGATGAGTTGGTATGCCGCGTGGGCTCCGGGGAAGAACGGCATCTCGCTGGAGCATCGTACGAATACGTCCGGCCGGCTCTCCGCCGTAGCCACGATGCGTTCGGCGGCGCCGAGGTCGATGCCGAACGGCTTCTCCGCGAGCAGGTCCTTGCCCGCGTTGATCGTGTCGACGTAGATCTGCTCGTGCATGTCGTGCCGGACCGCCACGTACACCACGTCCACGTCGTCGGCGGCGAGCAGCCGCCGGTAGTCATCGGTGGTGGTGGTGACCGTGTCGACCCGGTCGAACCAGGCGAGCGCCTCGGGGTTGACGTCGCACACTGCGGTGAGGACGGGGCGGACCGGGTGATCGGTCAGGGCACCCCAGCGCGCGATCGCCATGGCGGTCTCCCGCCCCATCAGGCCACCGCCGATAATGCCCAAGTTGACCCGCTGTTGAGTCGACATCGCTAGCCCTTCTCGACGATCGCCAGGGCCTCTTCGGCCGTGGCTTCATCGTGGAGCAGCGCCAAGAGGGCCCGGGTGATCGCCTCGGGGTTCGGGTGCTGGATGATGTTGCGGCCGTAGACGATGCCCGCCGCACCCTGCCGCAGCAGCGCCTCGGTGCGGCGCAGCAACTCCGCGTCGCCGACCCGGCCGCCGCCGCGGACCAGCACCGGCACTACCGCGGTCTGCACCACCAGGTGGTAGTCGTCGACGTCGTCGGTGGGGTCGGCCTTGATCAGATCGGCGCCGAGCTCGCGGGCCTGACGCACCAGCGCCACTATGCGTTGTGTGTCGCCGTCGACCTGGTAGCCGCCGGCTTCGGTGTTGTCCCGCATTACCAGAGGTTCGATCATCAGCGGCATCCCGTACCGGGTGCACTGCTCACGCAGCGCCATGATGCTCTCGATGCAGCGTTCCCGGACCTCCGGCCGGCCGGGAAGGTGCAACAGGTTCGCCACCACGCAGGCGGCATCCAGCCGCACCGCCTGCTCCACTGCGTCAGGGAAGTGGCGGCTGAACAGGTACGAATCCAGCGGGTTGCCGTAGACGTTCGCCACGTCGGTCCGTAGCACCAGAGCGGGTTTGCGGCGGTCGGCGTGCCGCTGCAGCAGCGGCGCCTGGCCCGGGGTGAGCTGGATCGCGTCCGGCGCGGCCCGCACCAGTTGGTCGACCGCTGCGGGCATGTCCTCGATGCCGGAGATGAACGAGGCCTCGCCGAAAAACCCGTGGTCCACGGCGACGTCTAGGCAGCGGCCGGACCCGGGGTGGAAGAGACGGTTCAGTCGGTACATCTGCATACCCTCGCCCTCTTCGGGTTAACGTTATCCGGACCATACCAACGAGTCGCGGTCGTGTCATCGGTGAGGATTCGCCATAAACCCGAAGCACGGCAGCCAGAAGAGGTAGCGGCTTTGAGTCGGGCAGCGCCGGTCAGGTAACGTTCCATCAGAGAGAAGCGAAGGTACGGAGGTCACGACGGTGAAGCGTGCGGTGGTTGCGGGACACGTCTGCGTCGACCTCGTGCCGGAGCTGACCAGGCTCGCCGAGTTGACCCCCGGCCAGCTGACCGACGTCGGGCCGCTCCGGATCCGACCGGGCGGCTGCGTCGCGAACACCGGCTGCGGGCTCGCTTCCCTCGGCGCGCCGGTGCGCCTGGCCGCCGACGTCGGCGACGACGACTTGGGGCGGCTGGTCCGCCACATGCTGGTCGCCAGCGGGGCGGACCTGAGCGGGGTGCTCACCGTCGCCGGTGCCACGTCCTACTCCGTGGTGTTCGACGCACCGGGTGGCGATCGCTCGTTTTATCATCACCTGGGCACCAATGCCCAGTTCGACGGAAGCGGGATCGACCTCTCGGGCGTTGACCTGCTCCATCTCGGCTACCCCACTGCACTCCCGAAGCTCTACGCCGACGACGGCGCACACCTGGTGGACCTCCTCTCGCGAGCCCGCCGATGTGGCGTGACCACATCCGTCGATTTATCTACCGTGGACCCGGGGTCCGACGCCGCGGCAGTTGACTGGCAGACGGTGCTGACGAAGGCCCTGCCGTACGTCGACGTCTTCACTCCGAGCGTGGACGACCTGACTGCCCTCGGCCCCGTCGCCTCCGGCGGCGAACCCGTCGCCCGGACAATGGGGCGGTCGGCGCTCGGGCGAGGCGCCGGTGTGGTGTTGCTCACGGACGGACCAAGCGGGATGTACCTGTTCGCCGCCGACGAGAAGCGGTTGGCGGACGCCGGGCGGTGCTTCGCGGGCCGGGCCGGCTGGGCCGAGCAGGAGCTGTTTGTAGCGGCGGAGGCAGTGCCGCGGGCGCGGACTACGGGGGCGGGGGACGCCGCGGCCGCAGGGCTGATCTACGGGATCCTCACCGGCGTCGGGCCCGACACCGCCCTACGATATGCCGCAGCGGCTGCGGCGGACGTGGTGCGCGGGAGACCACTGTCCGCGCGCACGCTGCAAGGTGACGCATCGCCCGGAGTCGAGCAGTGAGCGACACGACAAGGAGCAGACGTGGCAGCTTCGGTAACCGGCGTGACCCGGCCGGGGGCGGGGCCGGAATCCCCGACGTGACGCCGATGGCTCGCAAGGACGGCAGGCGGCCCACGATGCGCGACGTCGCGCAGGCCGCCGGGGTCAGCGTCATGACGGTGTCTCGGGTGATCAACAACGAGCCGACCGTCCATCCGGACTACATCGACAGGGTGCTGAAGGCGGCGGTGCAGCTCGGCTTCCGCCGCAACAACCTCGCCCGCGACCTGCGCGCCGGCCGGGAGACCGCCACCATCGGCCTGGTCACCGAAGATCTCCGCAACCCGTTCTACTCTCAGCTGGCCCGGGAGATCGAGCAGGTGGCGCGCAGCCACGACACGCTGCTCATCACCGGCAGCTCCGAGGAGGATCCGGCGCGCGAACAGGAGCTGATCGTCGAGCTGTGTCACCGCCGCGTGGACGGCCTGATCGTGGTCCCGACCGCGAGCAACCACGTGTTCTGCCGAACTGAGATCGACCTCGGCACGCCGATGGTCTTCCTGGACCGGAAACCGGAGGGGATCGAGGCGGACACCGTCCTGATCGACAACGTCGGCGGTGCCGCGGCCGGCACCGAACGACTCATCGCCCGGGGGCACCGGCGCATCGCGGTGATCGGGTACGAACAGGACCTGTACACCATTGCGGAGCGGACACGTGGCTTCCGAGCCGCGATGGAGGCGGCCGGCCTGGAGGTGGACGAGTCGCTGCTGCGCTTCGGCGCGTTCACCACGGAGCAGGCGGCGGCGGAGGCGGCGGCGCTGCTGGACGGCCCCAACCCACCGACAGGTTTCTTCTGCTGCAACAACCGTATGACGGTGGGCGTGGTGGAGGAGCTGGACCGGCGCCGCGCCGAGGTGGACATCGTGGGGTTCGACGACATCGACTTCGGCAAGTTCCTCCCGATGCCGGTGACCCTCATCGGCTACAGCGTCGAGCAGTTCGGCCGTCGCGCCGCGGAGATGCTGTTCCGGCGGATCCGCGGTTATCGTGGCAGGCCGCAAACGAGCATTATCCGTACCAACCTGATCACGCGTGGCCGTCGCGCCAGCTCGCCGGCACCGGCCGTACGGGCCGGTGCCGGCGAGGGTTGAGCGAGAATAATCGTCACCGTCTTGCCACCGTGGGATCGATGCCGCGCAGCATCGTTCCCTGGCCCGGTGACCGGTGCGCGTCGTTGGCCGGTGGGTCCTCCGGGTCCCGCATCTGGACCAGCAGCGTGGTACGCGCTTCGTCACTGGTGTTGACCCCGGAGCCGTGCACCGTCAGGTAGCTGAAGTACAGCACGTCCCCGGCGGTCGCCGGGCAGGGCAGCGCGGACTCGATCGGGTACTCGTCGGGCGGCAGGTGGAGGCTACCCGTCGTGTCGTGCGCGAGCGGCCCGAGCCGGTGGCTTCCGGGAACGACGCGCACGCAACCTTTCTCCTCGGGCGCGTCGTCGAAGTGAATGATCGCGGCGAGCACGGTGTGCTTGTGGTGCGGGAAGTAGGGGTGGTCCTGGTGCATGGGGAAGGGCGACCCCTGCTCCGGCGGCTTGATGAATACCTTCGTGTGGTGTAGTTGCACGTTCTGGCCGCCAATGAGCTGGGCTGCTGGGCCGGTCAGCCGTTCGTCCACGATCAGCCTGGTGAATGCGGCGGCGAGGAATTGGACGTCGTGCTGCCCCTGAATGGTCGTTTTCCGCCCCCCGGCCAACTCGCGGGCGCTGCCCCAGGTGCGGTCCTCCGCGGCATCGCCGGCAAGGCGGCCGAACATGCGGTGGCTCTCCTCGCGGTAGGCGGCCGCCTCATGCCTGCTGAACACCCCGGGGACCAGTAGGTATCCGTTCTCGCGGTAGAACTCGATTTGCTTGTCGCTGAGCATTTCTCTTCGTCCTCCTTCTTGGGCGTCAGTCGGTGTCCGCGTCTGCCTGCGCCAGACAGGTGTAGACCTCGCTGCCGCCGTAGTACAGCCACCAGGTCCCCTCGTGGCGGGTCATGCCAGTGAAGAAGATTGTGTCGCGGAAGCAGGAGACCAGCCGTTCCGGCTCCTCGGCGTCGCGGCAGTTCTCCCACGGGTATCGCTCCTCGGCGACCAGGACGGGCCGGGGGAGCCAGTCCACAGCGCGTGCGGGGTCTGACTTGGATAGCAGCACTTCGCCTGCGGCGTAGAAATGGCCGGTGTGGTGGCCACCGGTGAAGAGCACAATCCGATCTGGGTCACTTTGGGAGTAGTCGGTCAGGGCGAAGCAGCCCTCGCCGCCCGGCCAAAGCTCGTCGACCTTGGTGGACTCCCAGTGCAGCAGATCCTCGGAGTACGCAATCAGGCCGTTGTTGAGGTACATGACGAACCGTCCGTCGACCCGTACCGCCTGGTTCTCAGGGTTTTGCAGAACGCAGGCGTTGCGGTGGATCTCATCAGCCTCGGGGAACGCCAGCCCGATCTTCTGCCAATCGACGAGGTTGTCGGAGACGGCGATGTAGACGCCGTTGATCGCCGGGTTCTCGGCGTCCTTCCAGTCCCACCGGTTGCAATACAGATAGTACCGGCCGTCGTGCTCGACGACGCAGACATCCTCGAAGCTGTACCGAGCGTCCTCGCCATGCCGGAACAACGGGTTGTGCCCCTCAAGGCGGGTGAAAGTGACGCCGTCATGGCTGGTAGCAACGCCGATATCGCAGATGTAGTCGATCTCGCCGAACTCAATCGACTGTTGCTCACCCTGGCCCCAGAAGCCCTCCGGTAGTGGCTCCTCCCCACGGTAGACGTAGTAGAACAGGCCGTCCTTGCGCACGATCGCCCCGTTGTGGACGCCGCCACCGAACCGACCGCGGTCCCAACCCTTTTCTGCCGGGCCGAACACTGGGTTGCCGGGATACTTGCCAAACGGGCCGATCGCCCATTCCGGCAGCTCGTACGTCGCTTCGTCGACCGGTTCGGTAGAGAAAGCGCCCCAGTACTCCGCCTCGTTGTAGCCAGTCCTCTCGTACAGCCGCCGCAGGTGGTCCGGGCCGGAGCGCTGCCAGTCGAAGAAGCCGGTGCCGAAGAAGTCGTTGGTGAGCTCTGCCATTGAATACGCCCTTCTGTGCCTCAGATGGCCTTCGTTGCCGCCAGATCAGCTGCCCGTCCACGCCTCGCAGCCACGGAACGGGAAGTCGTACCCCGGCACGTGCCGGGGAAGCGGCTGGTAGCTGTTGACGCCCGGCTCGCCGCGCAACAGCAGTGCGCTGACGAACGGCGGATCGTCGGTGACGATCCGGGTGGACGTCGGGATGTAGCGGATGGTCAGGCCGCACCTCCGCTTCTGCGAGGTGTTGCCGTCGCTCGCGTGCAGGATGTTCGGGTGGTGCACCTCCACGTCGCCGGGCTGCAGCACCAGGTCAACCGCGTCGGACTCGTCTATGTCCACGATGCTTTCCGCGCCGAGCACGTTGTCGATGTCGGGTCGTTGTCGCAGTGGATGGAACTCCTGACGCTGCGAGCCGGGAAGGACCCGCAGGCAGCCGTTTTCAGGCGTGGACTCGTCGACGGCGAGCCAGAGCGTCACCACCTCCATCGGCTCCAGCGGCCAACCGGCACCGTCCTGATGCCACAGCACGGGCCGGTTGGACAAGGGCGGCTTGCAGATGTAGTGGGAGGCGAAAAGCGCGATGTTCGGGCCGATGAAGACCTCAGCGACATCGAGCAGCCGGTCGTCGCTGACCAGCCGCACCCAGAACGGGTCCTGCGCCACCAACTCGTGGCTCAGGTCCTCGGGTCGCCGGTCCGGGTACTTCGCCTGGAGCCAGTCCACGTGGTCGCTCGCCTCGGCGATCAGTTCACGATCGAGGACGTTGCGGAAGACGGCATAGCCGTCCCTGTCGTACTGGGTGCGCATGACGTCGCGGTCGGTGGTCAGGATGCCCATCGGCATGCTCCTTTCGAGTCACTCATCGGGGGCTGTCGGCCCCAGCATTTCGTCGCTGGAGTGACTCGGGCTAGCAGAATCTCTGCAGGAAGTTGTAAATTTCTGACATGCCCGCAGTAGTCAAGTTCGATGAGATTGCCTGCGGCGAGCCGTACCATGCAGCGCTCGCCTTCGTCGGGCACGAGCCGCGAGAACTCTCCTTCCCTCATTCGCACGCCGACTTCTACGAGCTCATGTACGTGGTCTCCGGCCGGGGAGTGCAGCGGATCGCGGGTACAGACCTGCCGATGCGCCCCGGTGATCTCGCACTCGCCAGACCGCACGACCGGCACCAGTTCCTCGTCACCGGCCGGGAGCAGTTGCGCTTCATCAACATCGCGTTCCCGGCCGGCCTGTGGCGAGCCTTGAGTGATCTCGCCGGCATTGAGCAGGCGGCCGACTGGGATCGGACCCCGACGCCGCCAATGGTGCGGGCCGATGAACCGGACGGTGAGGTCGCGACCGAGTGCCACCGGGTGCTCGAGCTCTTCCACCGTGGTCCCAGCACCATCGACCTGATCCGGCTGTGGACGGCGGTGGTGCCCGCCTTGGCAGCCGGCGAGGGTGGCACGTTGGGCGCCGCGGGGCGACCGGCCTGGCTGGTGCGGGCGTGTGCGGCGATGAATGTGGAGGAAAACCTCGGGGCGGGGCTGCCGAGGCTGCTCGAGCTGGCCGCGGTGAGTCACGGCCACCTCGCCCGCAGCATGCGAGCGCACTACGGGCGTACGCCGGTCGAGCACGTCACCGAGCTCCGACTGGCGCATGCCGCCCTGCTGCTGGCGACCACGGCCGAGCCGGTGGGCCGGATCGCGGAACGGTGCGGCTTCGACAGCCTCTCGTACTTCGGGCGCTGCTTCAGACACCGCTACGAGGTGAGCCCGCGGGAATACCGGGCCGCCGCCAGCCGTCGCGTCGTACCCAACCAACGCTGACGGGGCTGCGGATCGTGGCGGCGTGTGCGTCAGATCGTGAGTCAACGCCATCGTGGACGCTCGAGGAGTGGGGGGCACGTAACGCCTCCAGGAGTCTGTCGTGACTTCTCTCCGATAGACGTTCGTTTCGAGGGGATGACTTCTGGTCGAGCTGATGTTAGCGTCCGGGTAACGTTATCTCAATTACACGGCTCGAGGGCGAGGCAGCTTCCCTGCCATCGCACAGCGATCGCTCGAGGGCCTTGAGGAGGAGAAAGCCTCATGAAGCGCAAGGCAACCATCCTCAGCGGCCTGCTCGTCGGAAGTCTGCTGCTCACGGCGTGCGGCGGTGGCGGTAGCGCTGGCGGTGACAGCGCCAACGCCCAACGTGGTCCGATCAAGATCTGGTACGCCAACTTCGAGCCCGAGATCAAATGGGCCCAGCAGATGATCGAGGCATGGAACGCCGAACATCCGGACCAGAAGATCACCGGTCAGGAAGTTCCCGCCGGGAAGTCCTCGGAGGAGGCGGTCACCGCGGCGATCGCCGCCGGCAACACCCCGTGCCTGATCTTCAACGGCGCCCAGATCGCGACCCCCGACTACCAGCACATGGGCGGCCTGGTCTCGCTGGACTCCTTCCCAGGCGCCGCCGAGTACATCGAGTCGCGCAGCGGCGAGAAGGTGGCACAGCAATACAAGTCGCCGGACGGGAAGTACTACCAAATCCCCTGGAAGGCCAACCCGTTGATGATGTTCTACAACAAGGACATCTTCGCGAAGGCCGGGCTGGACCCCGACAATCCGCCCCTGAGTACCTACCAGGATTTCCTCTCTGCGGCACGCAAGGTAGTAGCGAAGGGCGGTGCCAAGTACGCCATCGCACCCGCTCCGACCAACGAGTTCTACCAGTCGTTCTTCGACTTCTACCCGCTGTCCGTGGCCGAGTCTGGCGGCACACTGCTCGTCAAGGACGGCAAGGCCCAGTTCAACTCGGATGCCGGCCTACAGGTCGCGAATTTCTGGCGGACCATCTATCAGGAGGGTCTGGCGCCTAAGGATCCGGTGAGCACGACCACCGACCCGTTCGCCGAGGGCAAGGTCGCCATCCGCTCCGCCGGCCCCTGGGCGATCAGCACCTACGGAAAGCTCCACTGGGGCGTCGTACCGGTCCCCACGCCGAACGGCATGCCCGCCAACCAGACGTGGACGTTCGCCGACGCCAAGACCATCTCGATCTACAGCTCATGCAAGAACCGGGGCACCGCGTGGGATGTGCTCAAGTTCGCCACTGGTGAGGAGCAGGACGGCAAGTTCCTCGAGATGACCGGGGAGATGCCGCTTCGTCAGGGCCTGCCCGACAAGTACCCGGACTATTTCGCGAAGAACCCGTCCTACATGACCTTCGCCGACCAGGCCTCCCGGGTCGCCGAGGTGCCTTTCGTGCCCAACAGCATCGGGATCTGGCAGACCTTCCGCGATGCGTACGTGGCATCCGTGGTCTTCGGCAAGCAGGACGTCACGTCGGCCTTCGACCAGGCCGCGCAGAAGGTCGAGCAACTCGCCGGCGAGAAGTGACATGAGCCCGGATACCGCATCGATTACCGCCGGACGACTCGGCGATGTGGCGGGCAAGAAACAGCCGCCGCGCCCCCGGCGCCCGGTCCGGCGGCTGCTAGGTCAGCACCCGATTGGGATCGCCTTCGTCACGCCGTACACGGTCTTCCTGGCTGTGCTCGCGGCGTACCCGATCCTGCTCGCGCTGTGGATTTCGTTTCATGACTTCTTCTTCACGGCACCCGGCGTCGATGTGCCCAAGCCGTTCGTCGGCCTGGACAACTACGCCGACGTGCTCAGCGACCCGCTGGTACGGCGCTCGTTTGTGAATATCGCGATCTTCCTGGCCATCAACGTACCGCTGACGACGATCGCTGCGCTCGCCTTGGCGGCCGTGCTCAACGCCGTGCTGCCGCTGCGCGGGTTTTTCCGCACCGCGTACTACCTGCCGTACGTGACCGCGAGCGTGGCAGTGGTCGCCGTGTGGCTGTGGTTGTTCAGCCGGGACGGTCTGGTCAACACCATTCTCGGCCACCTCGCGCCGCAGCCGTCGTGGCTGGTCAACGAGACGTTGGTGATGCCTCTGATCGCGCTGTACGTGACCTGGAAACAGCTCGGCTTCTTCGTCGTGCTCTATCTCGCCGCGCTGCAGAACATTCCCCGTCAACTGTACGAATCGGCGGCGGTCGACGGTGCCGGGCGGCTACGCATCTGGTGGTCGATCACCGTGCCGAGCGTGCGCCCGGCGACCACGCTCGTCGTGGTCCTGGCGACGATCTGGGGCGCGAACCTGTTCACCGAACCGTATCTGCTCACCGGCAGCGGCGGACCGAACGGCGCCTCGATGTCACCGGTGCTGATCATGTATCAAAAGGGAATTCAGCAGGGCAAACCCGACTTCGCCGCTGCGCTGGGCTTCGTCCTGGTCGCCGCCGTACTCGCGCTGAGCCTGCTCAACCGGCGCCTGCTCGAGCGGGAGTGACGAGATGACCACAACCCACGTACCCCAATCTGTCGCGCCCGAGGCGGCAACCGCGAGCTCGACGACGGCCAGCGCACCCGCTGCGATCGGAAAGGCGGCCCGGCTGCTCGCGCTGTCGGCCGGCGCCTTCATGTTCCTCTTCCCCTTCTACTACATGGTCGTCGGCTCGCTACAGACCGAACCGGACTCCTCACCCGGCGGCGCGGTCCCCGATCCAGGCGATCTGTCGCTGGACAATTACGCGGCGATCAACGCCACGGTCCCGCTCGGGCGCGCCCTGCTCAACTCCGCCATCTACACCGGTGGGGTAGTGATCATGAGCGTGGTGGTGGGCGCCCTGACCGGATACGCCCTCGCGCAGTTGCGGTTCCGGGGACGCGAGGCGCTGTTCACCGTGCTGATCCTGCTCCAACTGGTGCCGTTCACGCTCTCGCTGATCCCGCTCTACATCCTTATCGTGCGCGACTACGGGTTGGGGGACACGTACCTCGGGATGATCCTGCCGGGCGCAGTGAACGCTACCGGGGTGTTCATCTTCCGGCAGTTCTTCCTGGCCATTCCGGCGGACCTCTTCGACGCGCCCCGCGTTGATGGCGCCAGCGAGTTGCAGGTGCTGCGGTACGTGGCCCTGCCGCTGATCCGGCCGGCGCTGCTCACCGTGGTGCTGGTGACGTTCATCGGTCCATGGAACGACTTCCTCTGGCCGTTCCTGGTGACCAAAGACCGCCACATGCAGCCGCTCGCGGTCGCGCTGGCGAACTACATCAGCTCGCAGGCCGGCAACGCGGACAATCCGTTCGGCGCCATCCTCGCCGGCGCGGTGGTTCTGGCCGCACCTGTCGTACTGCTGTTCGTGCTGTTCCAAAGGCATTTCTCAGCCACCAACCTGAGCAGCGGCGTGAAGGGTTGAGCACCCCAACCCCCTCGTCGTACCTCGAACGCCCGCTTCCGGCTGGAGCCCAAATGATTACCAGGACTTTGACACTGAGACGAGTGAGCGCAATCTGCGCGCTGCTACTGGTCGGAGCCTTGCTGCCGGCCCTCAACCCCGCGGCGGCGGCCGAAAGCGCCGCACATGGGCTCACCAACCTCGACCACCTCGACTTCCTGTACGACACCGTCAAGCCGCCAAGCCAGGAGGGCCACACCACCTACCGGTTGGCGGAGGAACCCGAGTTCGGCGTCGTCTGGGTGTACGCACAGCACAATTCCGACGGCGGCTACACCCGGGCTGGTGGAGGGTCGTACGACGCCGACTCCGACACCTGGGGCCAGGGCGCCTACTATCCCGGCGACGCGACCCGCGCGGCTGTTGCCTACCTGCGCCACTGGCGGATCCGCGAAGACCAGCACAGTCTCGACCGCGCGTACCAGTTGCTCCGCGGCGCGGCCTACATGCAGGAGGCCGGCGGCGCCAACCTCGGCAATTTCGAGCAGTGGATGCAGCCAGACGGCCGCATCAACCGTCAGTCGGTGCCCTTCGACGGAAATTCCGATAGGGAGAGTTATGCCAACGCCAGGGCCATCTGGGCCTTCGGCGAGGCGTACGACGTCTTCAAGGACCGTGACCCGGGATTCGCGCGGTTCCTGCAGGACCGGCTGGTCCTGTCCTTCGATTCCCTCGACCGCCAGAGCCTCAACCGGTACGGGCAGTACCACATCGTCGATGGCCTCAAATGGCCCAGCTGGTTCCTGGGCAAGTACGGCGTGAACTCTACTGCCGACCTGATGCAGGGCCTGGTTGCCTACGTCCACAGCACCGAGGATGCCGAGGACGCGAGCACCAGGCAGGTTCACGACCGGGCGCAGCACATGCTCGCCCAGTACGGCGAGGCCCTCAACGAAATGAGTCTCGGCGACGCCTACCAATGGCCGTTCGGGGCGATGATGAACAACGCCGCGTACCGGGCGCACTGGGCGGGCTGGGGAAACATGATGGCCGGCTCGCTCGCCGAGGCGGGCGCGCTGCTCGGCCGCCGCGACTGGATCAACACGGCCGTCGCGTCCGTGTCGACGTTCACACCGCACATGATGATCCAGGGTGGGCCGGACAACCAGTGGTCGCCCGCACCCGTGGGGCGCATCCAGTTCGGCTTCTCAGCCGATGACCTTGTCCAAAGCCTCTACCAGGTTGCTGTGGCGGCTGATCGTCCCGGTATCCGTGCCCTGGCCGGGTACGCCGCGAGCTGGTACTTCGGCAACAACTACGCCGGCCGGGCGATGTACAACCCCGACAATGGGGTGCTGTTCGACGGTCTGACCGGCGACGGCTACATCAACACCAACTCCGGCGCCGAGGTCTCCCACGCACTGATGTCGATGGAGCTGCTCGACCAGAATCCCGACCTGGCCAGGCGTGCGCTCACCGCGAAGCCGATGCAGCGGCACACCTGGCGGATGGTCGAAGCCGAAAGCGGGAAGCTTTCCGGCGCAGCGACAGTCAGCGACCCCTGCCCCTTCCTGTCCGGCGAAGGACAGTGCAGCGGGCGCAGCGTGACCCTCGACCCCGGCGGCCGGATTGACGTGACCGTCGAGCTACCCGCCAACGGCGAATACCTGGTGCTGCCGGTGGTCAACCGGGAACAAGTGCCGAAGGGTGAACTCGGCCTCGGGATCACCGCAGACGGCGCCCCGCTCGCCACTGTCGACCTCGGTGGCGCGGGAGACCGGGGCGTCACCAGCCGCCCGGGCTATCCCGACATCGTGACCGCCCAGGCAGTGACCGTACGGCAGAACCGTCTCGCGCTCTCCTTCACGCACGAAGGTGCGAGTGACCATCCGATCGCTTTCGACGCCGTCCTCGTCCAGCCCCTGGTCGAGGTGCAGACCGTCGGCGACTCCACCAGCGCACAGGCGCTGCTGCGCAGTTTCTCGCGTCAGTTCGAGACGCGAGAGGTGAGCCTGCCCACTGACAAGCTGGTAATAGCTCGCGCGTACGACGTGTCCGGCCGACTCGTCCGCACGGTGGTGGGGCGCTCGGGCACCGTCGAAGCCCCCGTCGCGCCGGGCGGCTTCACCCTGGTCTCCAGCGGTGCCTAGGAGGTGTTGGGTATGACGCGAACCAAGCGCGCACGAAGGTATCGTTACCTTTCGCCGGCGGCGGCGATGCTGGTCGTCCTGTCGGCGCCCGTGACCGCCAGAGCAGTGGTCAGTCCCGGCACGGGGCCGGCTTCGCAGTCCTCCACGGGGGAGTCGGCGAGCGCTGAGCCACCCACCGTTCAAGCGCTCAGGGACACCGGGCCGGACCAGCGCCGTTGGATGAGCCTTCCCGGCAGCCGGGTCGTCGTCAACCCCTACAACTTCAACCTGCTGGGGGCCAACCGAACACCGGGAATGGAGAAACCGACCGCGTACAGCAATGGCCCCCAGCTGCCAATGAACGTCGGCTACTACGTCGGCGACCGAGCGGAAGAGATCCCACAGGCAGCGTCTCTGTACATGCGGGACGGAGAACGTACACCGCGGCTGCGAAGCGCGCTCGACGACGACTTCAGCACCCTCAGCGGAGAGTGGGACGTCAGCCCGCAACTCTCCACCGAACTGATCGACGGGCAGGCGAAGCTGACTGTCCACGACACGATCGCCGCATCGATCTCCCGCTCTCTGGAGATCAACGTCGACCAGACCCCGTTCCTGCAGATCACGGTGCCCAGAACGGAAGGCAAGTGGTCGCTTCAGGTGAGGGACGGGGCGCAGTCGCCATTGATCTTCCTGCAGCGCGATACCGATCAGACGGGCGCCTTCACCTTCGATCTTCCAAGGGCCACGGGGTGGCACGGAACGAAGAGCTTTTGGCTCAGCTTCGTCGCGATCTACCAGGAGCGACCCACCTACCTGGATCACCTGCGCATCGTGGGCGTGGACTCTCCGATGCAGACTGCGGCCTCGTTCGAGACGGAGTGGCTGCCCGGCGAGCTGCCCTTCCACGCAACGTACCCGAATGGCGTGGCGCTCAGTGGCAGCGATGCGTTCCACGACCGTGACACGGTGGTCCGTTCGATCGACCTCCAGCCGTCGTCAGGCGAGGGTAACCCCGTCCCGGTCGTCACCGTGGCCGGCAAATTCGCCGGCAAACCCTCATGGGATCGGAAAAGCCGCACCCTGACGGTCACCTCAGCGGGCTACAGCTATGCGGTCAGCTTCTCCCTGCCACTGTCGGGGGAACCGCGCCTGTATCGGTCCGCCGTCGACTTCCTGCTCCAGAACCCCTCGCAGGAGGTGGACGGCGAAGGCTTCTGGTCGGTCGACATCCCGCTGCCAGTGGCCCGTCGATCTGGTCCGGCGGAGCTGGGCATGTCGATCGCCTTCGCGCCGGGCGACAACGCTGGCGCGCTCGCCCGGGAACGAGCGAGTCGACCTGTCCTCGACGGGACGTGGCGAGGCGCCGTAAGCGAGCAGACCCGCTTCTGGGACCGTCTTCTCGCCGGCGTCCCGCAGCCACACGACTTCGCCGTACATGGCGTCCCGGCGTCCGGAGTGACGCCGGACGAGGTGCGCCGTGAGTACTACACGGCGTGGGTTCACATCGCGTCGAATGTGCTGCCGCCGATGCCCGAGACCGGCTTCCACTATCCGCAGATCGCCAACGGGAAGGCGTCGCTCTGGAACTTCGGCGCTCCTGGCGCCAAGCCCTCCGCCCAGTGGGAAAGCGTCCTCGAGATGCAGTTTTTCGCCTACGTCGATCCCGACCTCGCATGGCAGGCGTACAAAGGGTTGCTCTCCTTGGTGAGCCACGACGGGGAGATGGGCGGTGAGAGCCTGCCCTCCCGCAAGGCGCAGACGGCTGACGTGCTGTACCGGCTCACGGGCGATCAGGCGTCGCTGCGCAGTTTCTATCCAGCGCTCAAACGTCATCTGCTGTGGGAACGGGACAATCCCCGATGGATCTGCTGCGGCGAGGATCCTGCGGTCGACTTCCCCAACGAGCGGGACTCGGACTTTGTCGTGTCGCTGCTGGTTGACATGCGCTACGCACGGGAAATCGCGGGCATCCTCAAGATTCCGGGCGAGGTGGAGTTCTGGAATCAACAACGTACCCAGCTGTTCGAGAACTACCTGCGCTGGCTCTGGCCCTCGACCAGCGACCCGGTGCAGTACCACTTCGTCGGCGAAGAGCGGTGCAACTATCGGGGCGACTGCCGTGGTAATGACCTCGACGTGGCGATCGGCCTGAACGTGGAATTGCTGGACAGCGAGCACGCCGCCGGTCTGACGAACCGGTTCGACGCCAGCTACGATCCCACCGACGATTTCGCGGGATTTACCGAGACCAGGTACCCCGAGTTTAGTCTCGCCAGCTATGGTCTACTCGCACACGGCATGCCGGAGCGGACCGCCGTCCTGGCCAACGCCTATCTTCGCGACATCGTGCGGGCGCACATGTTCGCCGAGAGCTATGTGCCCCACGAGGGAACCATCCGACCAACCGGTGTACGGCCTTCGTCATTTGCCGCCATGACGGTGATCGACGCGGTGTGGATGAAGAACGGGTACCGTGCAGATCTGGGCTGGCCACACTTCGTGGCTCTGCCCGGCGAGACCGGCGGTCTGGACGGGATCAGAATCCTTGGTCGGCGACTGAACGAAAACATCGCTCCCGCGGCGGCCGAGCTCCGCTTGTCCGGCAGTCTCATCAGTCCCGTCGAATCGTGCCAGCGACTTCGATTGCCCGTGGGCGAGACGATCGCCCTTCCGCAGCCCTGTATCGCTGGTCGTCAGCAACTTCCCGGGTGAACCGATGACCGATCGCAATACAAATCGGATTCACCCCATGGCACTCACTTGCCTGAACCGTCTGATCCACCCTGGTCCCGCCGTTACCTCGATGTGCGGGTCGACCACGCGTTCTTCGAAGAGGGAAGTAAACATGAGGACGACAAGAAACAGGACCGCCTGGGCGGCCACGATGATCCTGATGGCCGGTCTGCTGCAGGCCGCCAGCCCTGCCGCCCACGCACAGACCCCGCAGCCCGGGCGGCTGGCCAACCTCGACCACCTGAACTTCCTGTACGACACGGTGGACCCGCCGGAACAGGCCAACCACACCACCTATCGACTGGCGCAGGAACCCGATCTCGGGGTCGTGTGGGTGTACACCCAGCACAATCCAGACGACAGTTACACCCGGCTCGGCGGCGGTGTGTACGACGCACAGACGAAAACCTGGGGGCAGGGAACGTTCGACACCGACGACATCACCCGCAACGCGGTCGCCTACCTGCGGCACTGGCGCCTGAACGGCGACGACCACAGCCGCCAGCACGCCTATCAGTTGCTGCGCGGCACGGCGTACTTCCAGACACTCGCCGGACCCAACCGCGGCAACTTTGAAATCTGGATGCAACCGGACGGCACGCTGCAGCACGTGCAGAAGCCCCATGATGGCAACGACGAGCAGGCCAACTGGTCCCTGGCGCGTGGGATGTGGGCGTACGGCGAGGGATACGCCGCCTTCAAGAACAGCGACCCGGACTTCGCCGCTTTCCTCGCCGACCGGCTGGCCCTGTCCTTCGACGCGTTGGATCGCGAGGTGCTGGACAAGTACGGGCAGTACCAGGTCGTCGACGGGCTGCGCCGGCCCCGCTGGTTCATCCCGGGCTGCTACTGCGAGCCGTACGGCGACGCCGGTGCGACCGCCGACGCGATGCAGGGCCTGATCGCCTACCTGAAGGCCACCGTAGGAGCATCCGACGCCGGGACCCGGCGGCTGCGGGCCCGGGCCGAGAGGATCACCACCCAGTTCGCCGAGGGGCTCACGCAGATGGCGCTGGGCGATGCGTACACCTGGCCGTTCGGAGCTATCATGCCCAACCCCGGCTACCGCGCGGTTTGGCACGGCTGGGGCTCGATGATGCCCGGCGTACTGGCCGAGGCCGGGGCGGTGCTGCAGCGGCGGGACTGGGTCGAGGCCGCCGCGACGTCGATGGCCCGCTTCGCGCCTCACGTCCTCGCGCAGGGCGGCCCCGACGCCTTCTGGGCACCCACTCCGGCACTCAGGGTCCAGTGGGGATTTTCGGTGGACAGCTTGGTCCAGAACCTCTACAAGGTCGGGACCCTCGCGCACCGGGACAGCCTTCGTGACCTCGCCGGCCTTGCCGCCGCCTGGTACTTCGGGGACAACTACGGCTCGGCGCAGATGTACAGCCCGCAGACCGGGCGGCTGTTCGACGGTCTGGAAGGCAACGGCCGGGTGAACACCAACGCGGGCGCCGAGACCGCACACGCCGTGATGTCGATGCTGCTGCTCGACGCCAACCCCGACCTGGCGCGCCGCGCGCTCGCCTGGCGTCCCGGTGAGCGGTACACCTGGCAACAGGCCGAGGCGGAAGACGGAACCCGCTCCGGCGACACCACATTGAGCGAGTCCTGCCAGTTCGTGGTCGCCGAGGGCTGGTGCAGTGGCAAAGAGGTGATTCTGCGGCCCGGCGGCACGGTGCGGCTCACCGTCCAGGTGCCCCGGGACGGCCGTTACCTGTTGATGCCGGCCTTCACCCGGATGCAGATACCCACTGGTGCGGCCGCGCTGACGGTGTCGGCGAACAACGAACGGCTGGCGTCGGTAGACGTCGGTGGTGCGGGCGACAAGGGCGTCACCCCACAGCCCGGCTACCCCGACGTCGTCACGCTCGACAAGCCGGTCAACGCGACCCAGCGCCAGCTCACCATCGACATCGGATACGCCGGGCAGGCGGGCCACGAGATCCGACTGGACGGCGTTCTGGTCCAGCCCGCGGTGGAGTGGCATGTCGCGGGCGACACAAACGCCGCCCAAGCCCTGCTGCGTAGCTTTTCCCACAGCTGGGAGACGCGCCCGGTGTCCCTGCCCGACGACGGCCCGGTGACCGCGCGGGCGTACGACACCGCCGGCCGACTCGTCCGGACCGCGTACGGGCGCTCGGGCAGCGTCGACGCGCCGGTCCCACCAGGCGGGTTCACCGTCGTCACCAGCGAAGCCCTGACCGGGCGGAACTGACCGTACCGGCGTCTCGCTCTGCAGCCTCGACACAAACCCGGAGGGAACGTGGCAGACCTGACCGACGACGGACCCTGCTGGCTGACCAGTCGCAGCCACTGGCGGTGGCTGCAGAGTGAGACGGACCGCTTGTTGCGCTTCTACGAGCGCACATTGATCGACCCGTCCGGTGGCTACCACTGGCTCGGCTCCGACGGCCAACCGCTGCCGGGTCAACCCAAGTACCTCTGGCTGACCGCCCGGATGGTGCACTGCTTCGCCATCGCCGAACTGCTCGGTCGTCCAGGTGCGCACCACATCGTCGAGCACGGCCTCGCTTTCCTCGATGAAAACCTGCGCGACCGGCGGCACGGCGGGTGGTTGTGGTCCATCGGGCCGGGCGGCCCGCTCGACGATGCCAAGGACGGCTACGGCCACGCGTTCGTCCTGCTGGCGGCGAGCAGTGCCGTGCAGGCCGGGCACGCCCGGGCAATGGAACTGCTCGACGACGTCGCCGCCGTGATCGACTCTCGCTTCTGGGAGCAGAAACACGGCCTGTTCGCCGAGCGCTATCACCGGGACTGGAGCAACCCCGAGCCGTACCGGGGCGCGAACAGCAACATGCACATGACCGAGGCGCACCTCGCCGCCGCCGAGGCCACCGGCGATGGGATCTTCGTCGACCGGGCGACATCCGTGGTGCAGCGCCTCATCGGCGAGTTCGCGCCCCACAACGAGTGGCGGCTTCCGGAACACTACGACACCGCATGGAACATGCTCCCGGACTACAACCGGGACCAGCCGGGCAACCAGTTCCGCCCGTACGGCTCCACGATCGGGCACTGGCTGGAGTGGGCGAAGCTGCTGGTGCAGCTCTCCGCCGTGTACCCGGCGGGGCGGAGCTGGATGACCGAGTCTGCCGCCCGGCTGTTCGACCAGGCGACCATTGAGGGCTTCGATCCCGCCGACGGGGGATTTGTGTTCACCGTGGACTGGCATGGCCAGCCGGCCAACCTCGACCGCTATCACTGGGTGACCACGGAGGCGATCGGTGCGGCGGCATACCTGCACCGGGTCACCGGAGACCGATCGTACGAGCGGTGGTACCGCCGGTTCTGGGAGTACGCGCACCACCGTTTCATCGACCACGACCTCGGGGGATGGCATCACCAGCTCGACCGGAACCACCACCTGATGGACGACGTGTGGCAGGGGAAGCCCGACCTATACCACGCGCTTCAGGCCACCCTGGTGGCCCGGGTTCCAGCCGATCAAGGCATCGCGGCCGCGCTGCGCCAGGACCGACTCGACGAGCACGCCGAGACGTCCTGCTGTCCCTGACCCGCCGTTACCGCACCGCAAGACAGGAGCACCACCATGGTGAACAGGAGTAATTTCCCCTCCGGTCCGGCTGGCCACCACCTTTGGCCGGGGCGCCTGCTCGCGCCCACCCTGAGCCGTCGCGACCTGCTGCGCTATTCCGGACTGGTCGTCGCGGCCGGGACGCTGGGAACGTTCAGCGGGGCGCGTCCCGCCTCGGCCGCCGTGGTCGACCCGGTGAAAACCAAGCCGAGCTTGTACACGCCGCAGAAGGTCGCCGCGCTGCGCCGAAACATCGAGCAGTACGGCTGGGCGCGGGCGCTGCGCGACGAGCGGGTCAAGCAGGCCGCACCCTGGCTCGACAAGAGCGACGAGTGGCTGTGGAACAGCGTGACCGGTCAGGGCCTGCCACGCAGCTACGCGGTCAACGAGCCGCTCGGCTCGCCCACCAGCGGCACCGCCATCTACAAGTACGGCCGCCAGCCCTGGCGCGTCGACCCGTTCAACCGCCCCTGGAAGCTGGTCGACCCGATCAGCGGTGATGTGTTCCCCACCAACGACTTCGCCAAGTTCTATGCCTCGGGCCTGGACGAACAGGGCCAGTTCCACCGGGAGCGGGCTGACCGTAACCTGCTGATCAACGAACTGTACCCGGAGCGTGGCCCGAACTGGGGCGTCGACGACGGCTTCGGTTGGGTGGACGACAACGGCGACAAGTGGACGTTCGTCGCATACTACAACTTCTTTGTCGTCTGGTTCGCGGTGACCACGGCGCCCTCGCTGATCTGGGCCGGGCTGATCTATCTGCGGGACGCGTTCCTGTGCACCGGTGACCTGCGCTACGCGCACGCCGGCCTGATCCTGCTCGACCGGGTCGCCGACGTGTTCCCGGCGATGGACACCGGCGCATACCGTCGCCAGGACGGGTATCTGGTCTCCGACGGGCTGAGCGGGAAGGGCAAGGTGGTCGGCTCGATCTGGGACTGCGACCTGACCCGCGAGTTGCTCAGCGTCTACGACGCGTTCTTTCCGGCGATCGCCGAGACCGACGAGGCGGGCGTGGTGCCGTTCCTGTCCGAGCAGGCGCAGCGGTACGGGCTGCCGCCCAAGGACTCCCCGGCGGCCGTCCGCCGCAACATCGAGAACGGTCTCTACCGGGTGATCTTCCCGGCGGTCAAGGACGCGCAGATCCGCGGCAACTTCGGGATGCACCAGAGTGCCCTGGCGACGGCCGCGGTGGTGCTCGACGACCCGCAGGCGTCGAGGGAGTGGATCGACTGGATTTTCGCCAGCGGTGGCGTCGTATACGACCCCGACATCCGGCTCACCGGCGGCAACGTCTACGCCACACTGGTGGACGACGTCGACCGCGACGGCTTCGGCAACGAAGGGTCCGCGCAGTACGACCAGCTCTGGCTCAGTCAACTCCGCGGCGTCGCCGACATCCTGTCCGACTACGACGGCTATGACCGGGCGAACCTGTACGCGCACCCCAAGATGCGGAAACTCGTGGGTAGCCGACACCGAATTTGGATGCTCAACCGCTACACGCCGGGCATCGGCGACACCGGCCGTACCGGCCAACCGGATCTCTTCGCCGGGCCGAACGAGTACTTCGCCTACTTCGAGCGCTACGGCAACCCGGAATACGCGCAGATCACACATCTGCTCAGCAAGGGCGACATCGACTCCAGCTACGGCAGCCAGTTCAGTCTAGACGTCGCGGGCGCCCAGGATCTGATTCGTCAAATCGTCCATGATCGAGGCGAGCTGAACCTGCCAAGCGAAAACCTGACCGGATTCGGGTTCGCCGCCTTGCGGACCGGGCGAGCAGGCACGATGCGGGGTGCGTGGTCGTACTACGGCCGCAACCACGGCCACGGACATTCCGACGCGCTGAACCTCGGCTTGTACGGCGTTGGGGTAGACCTCGCCCCGGACCTCGGTTACCCGGAAACCGCCGACGGCAGCGCCCGCGAGGTGGAGTGGCAGCACAACACCATCGCCCACAACACGGTGGTGGTCGACGCGAGCCGCCAGCAGCAACACTGGGTCGGGCGTCCGCAGGGCCTCGCCGTCACGGATCGGGTCAGGATGTTCGATATCGCCGCGCCCGAGGTGTATCCGCAGACCAGCAGCTACCGGCGAATGACCGCGATGGTCGACATCGATGAGACGAACTCGTACTACGTCGATGTATTCCGCGTCGTTGGCGGCGAGCAGCACCACTTTTCCTTCCATGGCGCGGATGGCCCCGCGAGCGTCCAGGGTCTGTCGCTGACGCCACAGTCGACCGGAACCTACGCCGGCGCGGACGTGCAGCCGCCACCCGACAACTCGCGGGCCCGTCCGAACGCCAACGGGTTCGACTGGCTGTTCAACGTGGAGCGCGACGGGTCGCCGAGTCCCGTGTTCAGCGTCGACTGGGCGGTGCGGGACACCTGGGACGTCCACGAGACCGATCCCGATCTGCACCTACGGCTCACCATGCTCACCGCCGTGGACGACGTGGCGCTGGCCGACGGCATACCGGCGCGCAACCAGCCCGGCAATCCGAAGAAGCTGCGCTATCTGATCGCCCACCGTTCCGGTACGAAATTGGCCACCCAGTTCGTGTCCCTGCTGGAACCGTACGTCGGGACTCGGTCGGTAC
Organism: Micromonospora sicca; assembly: GCF_003172935.1. GTDB lineage: Bacteria > Actinomycetota > Actinomycetes > Mycobacteriales > Micromonosporaceae > Micromonospora > Micromonospora sicca. The sequence continues at coordinate 25,059 of NZ_QGKS01000450.1, forward strand.
GGTCGGTGCGTCTCGTACCGGTGACGGCGATGACCGGCGCCGTCGCCGAGCACGAGGCGGTCGCGGTCCGCGTGGAGCTGGTCAACGGGCGGATCGACTACGTGGTGAGCTGTGCTGAGCCGGACGTGCTGCTGCGCGTGGACGACCGTTTCCTGTTCCGCGGATCGTTCGGCGTCTACTCATTGCGGGACGGCGAACCGGAATACGCCTGCCATCACGACGGGACCATGCTCGGTCCACTGCCGCAGCTGTCCGCCGGTCACGGCGCGATCATTGGAAAGCTCGCCGACTTCACCCGGGAGCTGTCGACATCCAATCAGTTGGTGGTGACGCTCGATCGGACGTTGTCCCACGGCGAACAACCCGCCGAGTTAGAAGGCTGCTACATCTACATCTACGTCGACAACGACGGCGAGCGTAACGCCAGCTATCAAATCGTGGCCGCCCATTTGGACGACGACACCCGACTGGTGCTCGACATCGGCGACGCCACCACCGTCCGCCGCTACCGTGACCCGGCAGACTTCACGAAGGGCTACGTCTACGACGTGGCCGCCGGGCAACAGGTGCGGATTCCGCTGACCCGCGAGTGGACGGTGACCCGATGAGCACCGTTCCGTACACGCTTACCCGGCTCGGCACGGTGATGACGCCGGAGCCGTCCGAGCCGTACGAGCGGGAGGGTGTGCTCAACCCGGCCGCCGGACGTACCCCGGACGGGCGGCTGCATTTGCTGCCGCGGCTGGTCGCGAAGGGCAACATGTCTCGGGTCGGCCTGGCCGAGGTGATGCTCGACGACGGCATACCGGTAGGGGTCCGCCGCCGAGGCGTGGTGCTCGCACCGGACGAGGGCTGGGAGCGTGGCAAGACCGGTTCGGGCGTGGAAGATCCTCGGATCACCTGGGTGCCGCGGCTGGGCCGGCACGTGATGACGTACGTGGCTCTGGGCCCTCTCGGGCCTCGGCCCGCCCTGGCGGTCTCCGAGGACCTGGTCCACTGGCAGCGGCTCGGTCCGATGCATTTCGCGTACCAGTCGGACTTGAACACCGACCTCAACCTGTTCCCGAACAAGGACGTGGTGCTGTTCCCGGAGCCCGTCGCGGCCCCCGACGGCACCCCGAGCTACGCCTTCCTGCACCGCCCCATGTGGGACCTGTCCTGGATCCGGGATGGCGAGGGGACGCATCTGCCCGCCAACGTCACCGACGAGCGCCCTGGCATCTGGGTGTCGTTCGCCGCGGCCGAGGCCGTGGATCGGGAGCTGGCCGCCCTGGTCGCGTTACGGCAGCACCGCCTGGTGGCACTTCCCGCCTATGACTACGAATCGCTCAAGATCGGGGCCGGGCCGCCGCCGATTCGGGTGGACGAGGGCTGGCTGCTGATCCACCACGGCGTCAGTGGAGAGCTCACCTCCGGGTGGGAGCCGCAGACCAAGGTCAGGTACGCGGCTGGAGCAATGCTACTCAACCCCGACGACGTGACACAGGTCCTGGCCCGTACACCGCAGCCGCTCCTCGTGCCGGAAACGCCGGCGGAGCGTCTCGGCACCGTCGACAACGTCGTCTTTCCCACCGCCATGGAGGAGGTGGGCGGGAAGCGCTACGCCTTTTATGGCATGGCCGACAGATGTATCGGGGTGGCGCGTCTTGATGGTCCTAACGAAGTCGCGCGACATGCCGGTACTTGATGCAGGTGGCGAGGGCGAGGAAGGCCTCATTGGATGTCGTCGCGGCGCTCCCATCGGATGCGTAGGCGTTTCGGGGCGTCGTACCAGGCGACCGTGGGAAGGGACGTCTCGAACTCGGTGAAGGCGTTGCTCGGCACCGGACTGAGCGGTTTTCACCCTGAGTAGCGACTCCTCTCGACGCAGTGCAGGACGAGGATGGCCTACACGATTGCAGTCGCGCGGCGGGGGCAGCGGCGCAGTTTGGCCCGTGGGGTTCCAAAACCCTGAGCCGATGGTGACCTGGCCTTCTACGCGGCTCGTTCGTACTCGTTGATCAGCCCGCCGAGGATCGGGCGGCGCTTGATCCGTTCGTGGGTCAGGTCAATGATGGGGCGGTCGGATTGTGGAGGCTGCAGCGCCAGCGCGCGGTGCGGACGTCGGTTGTTGTAGTGGCGGGCGTATTCATCGAGTGTTCGGCGTAGATGTCGCTCACCGAAGACGAGCATGCGGTCGGTGACCTCGTTGCGGGCGGTGAGGACGAACCGTTCGGCATAGGCGTTCGCTCGGGGGCTGCGCGGTGGGATCTTGCATACGGTGATGCCAGCGTCGGCCAGCACGGCGTCAAAGCCGGCCGTGAACTGCCCGGCCCGGTCCCGGATCAGGACTTTGAACTGCTCGGCGCGGTCGCCAAGGTCAACGACACGCAGAGCTTGGCCTTCTCCGTCTGGAGTTCGATCAAGCGGGTCCGCATCGCGGTGAGTCCCTTGTTGTCGACGTCGACGCGGCTGACGGCCTCCGCGAGCCGGCGGTCGAACTGCACTTATGGGATTCTCGAGCAGCCGTAATCGGCATCAGTGCGTTGCCGACGTCGCCGGGTCGATGCGTGGCCCTACCGCCCAAGTAGTTGCCCGCCGGGCAGAACGCTCATGACGCCCGGCGAAGGTCCATCCGCCGCCGGCCCAAGGATTAGCCTCGGTCTCTCGCTAAGTGTTGATCAAGGCCCCTGAGGCGTGAGAGATCCGGGATACTGGTGGTCATCATGGCTGGGTAACTCGTAGGTGTCGGCGTGCGGCCAGCTCCTCCGCGCTGACCACGGTCAGAACCGGGGTACCCGGCGGCGCGAACATGGTCACCACCAGCTGCGACTGCGCGTCCGGAAGGTTGTTGGCGCCCTGGTAGTGGATCACGTCGCCCCCGGGCTCGAACAGGGCGTCACCGGCCTTGAGCACCCGGGGCGGTTGCCCCTCCAGTTCGAAGAGGATCTCGCCCTGGGTCACGTAGCCGAAGAGCGGCCCGGGGTGCCGGTGCGGCGGTGCGCCGGGGTCACCGGGCGACAGGGTGACCCGGATGGTCCTGGCCTCGGCGCCAGCCGGGATCCGGGACGTCGCCTCCGGCAGGGTCGTGATCACCTCAACGCCTGGGGGCAGGTGTGTGTGTTCAGCGCTCATCTATTCCTCCAAACAGCGACTGTCTAGAGGAACGACAAGACGGCTTCCCGGGTTGTGACAGTCTGCGCGGCGAACCTACCCAGGGCCGCGCCGGAGATCCGGTCGCCCGAGCCGCGGTGCTGGGACGGTTTCCTGCACGAGGTGACGCTCACGGCGGGGGCACTACTGGAGCTTCACCACCCCGCCGGAGCCGGACCTGATCACACCCACCCTGGCCCGGACCGTGCGGATCGCCGATGATGCCGGCTTCGCCTCGTTCACGTGATGGACCACTACTTCCAGATGGAGGCCGTGGCACCGGCCGACGAGCCGATGCTGGAGGCGTACACCACGCTCGGCTTCGTCGCCGGTCAGACGGAGCGGATGACGCTCGGTGTGCTGGTCACCGGCTTGATGTACCGGTACCCGGGGCTGCTGGCGAAGATCGTCACCACCCTGGACGTGCTCCCCGGCGGTCGTGCCCGAATGGGCATCGGCGCCTCCTGGTACGAGCGGGAACAGCGTGGTCTGGGCGTGCCGGTGGTGCCCGTGGGCGAGAGGTTCGAGCGGCTCGAGGAGACGCTGCAGATCTGTCTGCAGATGTGGAGTGAGAACAACGGTCCCTTCGAGGGCCGGCACTACCGGTTGGCCGAGACCCTCAGCGTCCCGGCCCCGATCCGTCGGCCCCGCCCGCCGATCATGATCGGCGGCGGCGGGGAGAAGAAGACTCTCCTCCTGGTCGCCCGGTACGCCGACTCGTGCAACCTTTTCGGTACGGACGAGTTGCGCCACAAGCTCGACGTGCTCCGGTCGCACTGCGAGGCCGAGGGGCGTGACTACGACAGCATCGAAAAGACCGTCGTGATGCGGGTGCCGCCCCTGGACGAGCCGGATGCCTTCCTCGCCGCTGCTCAGGAGTACGCCGCACTCGGTGTGACCGAGGTCCAGGTGACCCCGGACCGGCACCCGGTCGAGTTCACCGAGCAGGTCGGCGAGCGGCTCCTGCCGAAGCTCACCGACTTCGCCTGACCGGCTCGATGGTCCGCGCGGCGGCGAGCGTCACGCTTCGTGCTGCACGGCCGCGTTGACGACGTACCGCAGGTCTGGGTCGGGCGCCCTCAGCTGTTCGTCGGCAACTCTGAATTCGAGTGTGAGTTCCTCCCGTCAACCCATGCGCCGAATGCGGTATCTGGCACCTGCGGCCACCAGACCGAGCACGACCGGAACGACGATGGCAACCGGCAGCGAGCCTGCTGCGGTGGTCGAGGCGGGCGCGTTGCAAGCTGCCGCCGAGGCCAACGTGAGCAGGATCGCTGCCGTCCACCGACCACTGTGTCGTCGCCTACCTGTCTGTGCATGGGACCTTCCTGAATCCGCTCAGGCCGGAGCCGGGGTCGACCAGCTTTCCGGCCCGACAAGCGCGGCGCGGCCTGTGCGCGGGCACCGGTCCGGACGGCTCCAGTGATTGCGCTCGGACGGCAAACCGCAGGTACAGCACGGGCAGCACGAGCAGGTTCAACAGCGCCGTCGTGACCAGGCCACCAAGGATGATCAGGGCGAGCGGGCTCACGATCTCGAGGCCGGAGACGCTGCCGTAGACCACCATCGGGACCACCGCCAACCCCGCCGCCAGCATGCCCGTCACGGCCGGGATGACCTGCTGCCGCGACCCGAGCTCGACCAGCTCGGCACCGTGGGGGTAACCCTCGTCGGCCAGCCGCTGGTACCGCCTAATTTGCAGGGTGCCGCCCCGTACGGCCATCGCCAGCACGGTGAGCAGCCCCAGCAGCGCGACCACCGAGACGGCCGACCGGTCGAGAGCCGCCAGCAGCAGCCCGCCCGCCAGTGCCGTCGGTAGGAGCAGGAAGTACAGCGATGCCACCCGCCAGCTACCGAAACCGGCCTGCAGCAGGAGAAAGATCAGGATCACGGCGCCGATCACGAAGGTCCAGACGCGGAAGTCGGACGTTGCCTTCGCCTGGGCCTCTCCGAGCACTTCCAGATGGTGCTCACGGGGGAAGGTCACCTGCGCGAGCCGATCCGTGACCTCACTCGTGACGGTGCCCAGACCACGCCCGCGCACGTTCGCGACGACGTCCATGCTGCGGGAGACCTGGTCGTGGGTGATGACCTCCGGCTTCGCCACGACCCTCACGTCGGCGACGTCGGCCAGGCGCACCTGGGCGTCGAAGCGCACCTTATCCTTGCCCAGTTGGCGCTCCAGCACCGTGATCTGATGGCGCAGGGCAAGGATCTCCACGTCCTTGTCTCAGTCGCTCATCGGCAGCAGTCGCAGCACCGCGAACGCGTTCGTCATGCCCAGGTACGCCAGTCGCAGCAGCACGGCAGCCCATGCCGCATCGATCACCAGCTACGCCCAGGCTCAGCGCCCAGCGACCGGGCCAACGGCTCCGACACCCACGCACCGGTCCTCACCAGGGCGGATGGGGTTTTCGGCAGGGGCACCATCGAAAACAAGATCCACTGGGTGCGGGACGTCACCTACGACGAAGACCGCTGCCAGATTCGCACCGGAACCGGGCCCGAGGTCATGGCCGCCCTACGCAACGCCGCCATCGGCGCCCTCCGCACCGCCGGAATCGCCAACATCGCCGCCGCCAACCGACATCACGCCCGCGACAGCACCCGGCCCCTGGCCCTACTCGGCATCACCTGACGACTTTACCGGGGCCCTGAGCGGGCATGACTCTCGATTCAGACTCACCCAAACTGCTTGGCCACCCGCCACGCCGCGTCAGCTCATCACTCGTTGCGAGAACCCTGGGCATCGTCTTGTCGGCACCGGGAGGCGCGGCAGCGTGGTACGACTGCTTCAACGCTGCCACGAAGGCGACAGAACGGGCGAGCCGATGACGACGAACAGGGCGGGCGAGCTGCTGCGCATGCCTGGGGATCCGCAGATGGCAACGTTCCTGGAACTGTTCTTCGACCTGGCGTTTGTCTTCGCGCTCACCCAACTCTCGCAAGCGCTGATCCAGGATCTCACCTGGAGCGGCGCCTTCCAGACGCTGTTGCTGCTGCTGACAGTATGGCGGGTCTGGTTCAACACGGCGTGGATAACCGACAGGTTCGACCCGCAACAACCGGCGATACAGCTGCTGGTCATCGCGACTTTGGTGGGCAGCCTGGTGATCGCGATCGCGCTGCCCGACGCGTTCGGCAGGCAAGGCCTGGTCTTCGCAGGGGTATTCGTCGCCCTATTCATCGGCACCAACATCTTCCTTGTGATCGCCCTGCGGGGCCACGCACCGCGGCGCACCTCGGGGCGGATACTGTTCTGGTACGGCGTGGCCGCGGTGCCGTGGATCGCCGGGGCGCTCTCGCATGGGACGGCGCGTGTGGCGCTGTGGACACTCGCGGTGGCCCTGGACTACGCCGCATACGCGTTTTACTACCCCACGCCGGGCATCGGCCGCACGCCCCCGTCGGATTTGCCGACCGTGGCCGAACACCTGTCCGAGCGCTACCGGCAGTTCTACATCATCGCGCTCGGCGAGTTGATCCTGGTCACCGGACTGGCGCTTCGCGGCACCGCCTTCACGCCCGACCGGACCGCCGCGTTCCTCGTGGCGATTGCCACCACCGTGCTGCTGTGGCGGATCTACATCTACCGCGCCGGGGAACTGGCGGCCGTAGCCATCAAAGCGGCCCCCGAACCGGCCCGCCTTGCCGGATCGACGTCATACGCCCACCTGGTCATGGTGGCCGGCATCGTCGTCACCGCCGTCGGCGACGAACTCGTCATCACCCACCCGTTCGGACATACGCAACCGGCCTGGATCGCCGTCATCCTCGGCGGACCCGCGCTCTTCCTCGCCGGGCGTGCCGGCTTCGAGTACGCGGTCTTCGCCCGCGTATCCCGGGATCGGCCGATCGGCCTGGTCGTGCTGGCCGCCCTGACACCGGCGATGCTCCTCCTGCCGCCGCTGCTGGTCGCCCTCGCCGCCACCGCAGTCCTCGCCGGGGTCGCCATCTCCGACGCCACTCGCGCTCGAGCACATCCAGCCGAACCACCGTCGCCACCAGGCGCACCATCGTGACATGTCGCGGGCAGCTACCCCCCCGGTCCGATCCACACAGAATCCCGGCCGGCCGCCGGCTGTCCGCCGGCACGTTGTGCCAGCTTTCTGTACGGGTTCAAGGCGGCCCGCAACGGGCCGCACGCGCCGCCGCCTGGGCGCGCGCCGGCCGCTGCCGCTGCCGCTCTGCGGCCGTCACGCCTGACGCCCGGCGGCTGGCGCGAAGAGCGGGAAGCCCGGACGGCCGCCGCAGAACGACAGACCATTGATGGTTGGGGTGGTGGGCCCGCAGCCGGCCGGGTCACGCGGCCCAGGACCCGCGGCGTAGGAGAGCGCACGCCGGCCGCGTCGGCGCCCTGGCGGCGGTCGCGGGGTTGCGGCTACTGCGCCTCCGGCGGGGGCGCTCCGGCTCCAGGATGGGGTCACGTCCGCGCTGGTGGTGTAGGAGACGGCCATCGCGGGATCGGTTCTGATGTTGTGCGGCGATCGGGGTGGGGTCGCCCAGGTCGCTGTCGTGTTGGTTGGGGTGGGCAGGGATGAGGCGGGCTTTGTTGAGCAGTTCCAGGCCCATGTAGCGGCGGCCTTCGGTCCATTCGTCGGTCTGCTCGGCCAGGACAGCGCCGACGAGGCGGATGATCGCCGCCCGGTTGGGGAAGATGCCGACGACGTCAGTGCGTCGGCGGATCTCCTGGTTCAGCCGCTCTTGTGGGTTGTTGGACCAGATCTGGCGCCAGATCTCCCGCGGGAAGCCGGTGAAGGCGAGCAGGTCGTCGCGGGCTGCGTCGAGGTGCTGGGCTGCGGTCGGGAATTTCTCTTCGATCGTGGCCAGGACTCGCTGGAACTGGGCGTGGACGGCATCCGCGTCGGGCTGGTCGAAGATCGTCCGGACGATGTCACGGCACGGTGGATCCACTCGTCGTAGGACAAGTTCGCGATCGTCGTCGGTTCTATCTGCCATCACTCTTGGTTGGCCCGCGCCGTGGTGCGGCCATCCCCGCCGGCGCACCTCCTGCGGGTGAAGTGTCGGGAAAGGAGTACGACCGAAATAGCCACGCATTAGCGTCAGCGCCGATGGCAGTAGCGCGCGGCGCACCGGCGACCACATCGATGGAGTACCCGGCGTGTCGTGCATCGAAACGGGAGTCGACTTTCGATGGTAAAGAAGTTCATCAAAGAGGCGGTGTCGCGCAGCGCGGAGTCGGATGACGATCGACGGAAGCTCGCGTCGATGACGGACCCGACGAACCCCGCCGCGCAATCGCCGGACGGCTCGGGGCCGAGTGACGCGACGATCCTGAACTTCGCCCTCAACCTCGAATACCTCGAAGCCGAGTTCTACCTTCGCGCGACGACCGGGCAGGGACTGCCCGACGAGATGACCACCGGTACCGGCACCCGGGGTGAGGTGACCGGTGGGGGCATGGTCAACTTCAGCAACTCGGTAGTGCGCAAGTTCGCACGGGAGATCGCGTCGGACGAGCGGCAGCATGTGGCCTTCCTGCGGTCCGCCCTCGGGGAGCATGCCGTTTCCCGTCCGGCGATCTCTCTTGACACGAGCTTCACCGCAGCGGCCATCGCGGCCGGGCTCATCAAGTCGGGCGAGATGTTCGACCCGTACGCCAACGATCTCAACTTCCTGTTCGCCGCGTTTCTGTTCGAGGACGTCGGCGTCTCCGCTTTCAAAGGAGCGGCACCGCTGCTGTCCAACAAGACATACCTGGACGCTGCCGCGGGTCTGCTCGCCACGGAGGCGTACCACGCCGGGATCGTCCGCTCCGCGCTCTACAACGAAGGCATGATCGACGACGCCGTCTTCGCGGGCGTGCAGAAGCTCTCCGACGCCCGCAACAGTCTCGACGGACCGGTCGACGACGACCAGGGTATCGGCAGCAACACCGAGGCGAACCTCATTCCCACCGACGCCAACGGCATCGCCTACGGTCGCTCCGCCCAGTCGGTCCTGAATATCGTGTACCTCAACGCGAGTCCGGCGAACTCCGGCGGCTTCTATCCCTCCGGCGTCAACGGCGACATCGCGATGAGCGGCGGGTCTGCCGCCTAATCACGGCCATCGCCGCGGTCCCGGCGCACTGCGGTGCGTGTTCCCGGGCCGGTACCGGACGGCCCTGCGCCCGGCACACAGCCAGCGCCACGACTCCACCCCAAGCGGCACCGGATCGCCTCCTTCGCCCCAAAGGGCAACGACCCGACAGGAAGCACATGATGCACCTCGAACTCGACCCGATCCACGGACGACGGGTTCGACGCGTTGCGGGGCAGGTTCGGCAACATGTTCGAGATGGGCATCGTCGATCCGCTGCGGGTGGCCCGGTCGGCGCTGCAGAACGGCGCCTCGGTCGCCGGCCTGCTGCTGACCACGAACACGCTGGTCGCCGAGGAGCAGACGCCGTGGGGTGGCAGCCCGGCGCTGATGACCCAGTTCGGGCCGCTCGACCAGGGCCTGCACCAGCCGTCGCCGGACTCCAGCACGCCGCAGCCGCTCCGGCTCGGTCCGTCGGTCGGGTGAGCCATGGGCCCCGTACTCGGTGACGGCCGGCCACCGGCCGTCGCCGAGCCCGCCGCACCCGTCGCCGAGCTGAGCGCCCTGCAGCTGCTCCTCTCCCGGGGGCGGCTGCGCGGCGTGCTGGCGCTGCTCGGTCCGGCGTTCGTCGCCGCCGTCGCCTACATCGACCCGGGCAACTTCGCCACCAACTTCACCGCCGGCGCAAGGTTCGGCTACACCCTGGCCTGGGTGATCGTGGTCGCCAACCTGATGGCCATGCTGGTGCAGTACCTGTCGGCCAAGGCCGGCGTGGCGACCGGGCGGGACCTGCCGGAGCTCTGCCGCGAGCACCTGCCGCGGCCGGTGTCCCGCGGCCTGTGGGTCCAGGCGGAGGTCATCGCGATGGCGACCGACCTGGCCGAGTTCGTGGGCGCCGCGGTCGGGCTGAACCTGCTGTTCCACGTGCCGCTGTTCCCGGCCGGGTTGATCACCGCGGTCGTGGCGTTCGGGATCCTCGCCCTGGAGCAGCGCGGTTACCGCCGCTTCGAGCTTGCCATCGTCGGGCTGCTCTGCATTGTGTTCCTCGGCTTCCTCTACGACCTGGCCGTGGTCGGCGCCGACCCGGTCGGCGTGGCCGGCGGGATGGTTCCCGGGCTCGCCGGCAACGACAGCCTCCTGGTCGTGGCCGGCATCATCGGAGCGACGGTGATGCCGCACGTGGTGTACCTGCACTCGGCGTTGACGAAGGCGCGGGTGGCCTGCCGCGACGACGCCGAACGCCACGAACTGCTGCGCTTCCAGCGGCTCGACGTGGTGATCGGGCTCGGCGCGGCCGGCGTGATCAACCTGTCGATGCTGGTGATCGCGGCCTCGATGTTCAACCGCACCGGGCACGCCGACGTCGACTCGATCGAGGCCGCCCACGCCGGGCTCGGCCAGCTGGTCGGCGGCGGCGCGGCACTCGCGTTCGCCGCGGCGCTGCTCGCCTCGGGGCTGTCGTCGTCGAGCGTGGGCACGTACGCCGGCCAGGTAGTCATGCAGGGCTTCATCCGCCGACGCATCCCGCTGTTCGTGCGGCGCGGCCTGACGATGCTCCCGGCGCTGCTGGTGCTCGGGCTGGGCCTGCCGGCCACGGACAGCCTGGTGATCTCCCAGGTGGTGCTGTCCTTCGGCATCCCCTTCGCGTTGGTGCCGTTGCTGCTGCTCACCCGGCGTGCGGACATCATGGGTTCGTTCGTCAACAACCGGGTCACCACCGCGATCGCGGGCGGCATCGCCGCAGTGATCATCGTGTTGAACGTGTACCTGCTGTACGTCACGTTCCTCGGCTGATCCGGGTCACAGCGCCACCATTCCGCGAGGCCGACCGGGGTGACCGCCACGCTGACGAGCAGGAGCATGGCCACCTGGGTGTGCCACCACTGGATGCACAGCCGGACGCAGTGCCACGTGATATGCGTCACCGCTGGCCGCCGGCGCCGCCACCGCCGTGGTACTGGCCGTAATCGCCGGCTCCGACGCGTGGCACGCCCGCGGCCGAGAACCCGAGCCACCCGCCCCGCCCATCTGACCCACCATGCAATCCAGGCCCATCGCGAGTTGGGCCCGGTGTACCGGGACCCGGATGCCGAGTTGCTCACGCCATGTTGCTGGCCCTTGCCGTCTCGGATCCGGGGGACCAGGTGGGGACCACATGGCATGCGCGATGCCGAACAGACCGCTCGCCGCTGAGCGTCGATCGGAGGTACAACGTGGCTGTGAGCTGGTGGATCTCCTACCCCAACGTCCTGGGGGTCAAGGGGTCGTCGGTTCGAATCCGGCCGTCCCGACGCAGGTCAGAGGCCATCCGGGATTCTCCGGGTGGCCCTTTCTGATCTTGTACGGCAGCGAAGTACAGCAATGGTTCATTGATCCAGGCTCTCGGCCGATTTCCCGCAGGGCTTGGCGGGTAGCCTTGGACGAGACCTGGCTGTAGATCTCCATCGTGATCGAAAAGCTCGCGTGTCTCAGGATCGCTATCGCGATCCGGGGATGGACGTCCAGGTCGACCACCGGTGACCTGGTTCGGCGGCCTCGCCCTCACCGGCGAGGACGACGGCACCACCACACTTCGCGCTGCCGTGAGGCACCAGGCCGAGCTGCACGGCCTGCTCACCAAGGTCCGCGACCTCGGCGTTACCCTCATCTCCCTCACTTCCATCGACGCCGCGCGCGACCCCGATTCCCAGGAACAGCAACACCAATGGACCGCCCGGGTCCAGGCGACGGGGCTGACCCACGCCCCGATCACCTACTCCGGCGCGACCGCCACCATCCCGCCTCGACCAGGAGTGAATCCCATGGCTACCATCACTGCCGCCGCACCCGCTATCCATCCCGATCTGTCGCTGACCCGCCTGCACCTGATGCGCGCCGGCTACCTCCTGATGGGTGTCGGACTCGCCCTGGTGAAGTGGCCGCTCCTGCCCGACGTCGCCACCCTGCCGCTCTACGAGGGCGTGACGCTCTGCATGTTGACCGCCATGTCCCTCTTGGCGTTCCTCGGCCTGCGCTACCCGGTCAAGCTGCTTCCCGTGCTGCTCTTCGAGTCGCTCTGGAAGCTCTTCTGGCTCGCACTGGTCGCCCTCCCCCAAGCCATCACCGGTGACCTCGACGCGGCCACGACCGAGACCGTGGTCAGTTGCTCCCTGGTTGTCGTCATCCTCGCCGTCACCCCGTGGCGGTACGTGTGGCGGAACTACGTATACGCCACCGGAACCCGGTGGCGGTGACCAGCCCGATGTCCCTGAACTTTCCGCTCGCAAGCATCGCTTAGCCTCGGGACGCTTGCGAGGCGACCTGGGCAAACGTGCCGTGAGCATGCCGCTGGGCCGCCGGACTACTGGGGATCAAGGGCTCGTCGGTTCGAATCTGGCCGTCCCGACCCAGGTCAGAGGCCATTCGGGATCTTCCGGATGGCCTTTCTGGTCTTGTACAGCAGCGAAGTACAGGAACCCTCATTGATCGAGGCTCTCGCCGAGCTTCCTGTGTCGTGCCAGGCGTCGCCGGCTTTCTCCTTTGCGGTCTCCTGTTGCCTGTGGCGGTGCCGCAGTGCGGTGACGCAGATGGTCGGCAGCGGGAGGGGGGCGTCGGACTCCTCCGTCTTGGTGGCCCGGTGCAGCAGCCGGCCGCGTACCCGCTGGAGCTGCTTGTCGATGACGAGGTTGATGTCGTGGTGGTCGCGGCAGCCCTCGCAGAATGGTTCGCCATGCGTGGTGCACGGCTTGTCCCAGCCCTTTCCCTGAGCGCAGCACTGGCACGTCTTCGCGACCTTGTTGAGCCAGGTCTGCACCTCCCGTCCCGCTATCTGGTGGATGTCCTGATCCATGCCTACCGGGTGCTCGGGTTTGAGCAGGCCGTGACCGGGGACGCGGTGTTCGGTCAGTTGGTGCTGGCCCTGCCGAGGTTCGCGAAGGAATCGTGGCGGCAGCACCTCGCCGTGGCCTGCGCCGCGCACGCCTTGAGGCGCTCGTGCCGCCTGGTTCCCGACCAGCACGGCGTGTCCTCACCGACCACGCTCCAGGTGCGGGTCGGGCCGTTCATGGCATCGCACCCCCTCGTGAACCGCGGTCAGAATGTGGCGATCGGGTTGACCGGGCTGCCGGACGTACCGGCGAAGCGGACCGGCGCGACTGCGAGGTGGAAGTCCCACTGGCCGAGCTCGGCAGCCGTTGTCGCGCACACCTCCAGGTCGCAGTTGTCGAGCAGCCACAGACCCATCGCGACAAGACTCACGGCGTGAACCGGCATCAACACGTCTTCGTACCCCGACGGTTGAACGTCCTGGGGGGTGTCAGCGCCGATCAGCGCGACGTCGCGTTCATGTAGCCACGGCAGGCAGGACGCGTGCCAGCCGGCCTGCGTGAAACCGCTGGCCTCACCGGCCTCGTGCCGGACGCGGCCATAGCCGGTCCGCAGGAGTACCGCATCGCCGGATCGCACCCGTACACCCTGGCGACGCTCGGCCTCCTCGAGATCGTCGGGAAACACACCCTGCCCCGGTTCCAACCACGGCACATCCCGGGCCCTCGCAATGTCCAGCAGGACACCACGCGTGATGATCCCGTTCGCCGCCGCCGTGACGGCCGCCCACGCCGATCCCGTTGCGGCGTCGACCAACGAGTGCGACCGCCCGTTGTACATCGTGCCGTCCCAGAAGATGTGGCACGGCGAGTCGACGTGGGTGAGGGTGTTGCCGTGGAACGTGATGCCGAGCCGCTCGGACGAAAAGCCCCAGCGCCGGTCGGCGTGGAAGCCGGGCACCGGCATGTTGTCGGCACCCGGCATGTCGGCGGCGCACGGGCACGTCGTCGTCGACCGCTCCATGTCTTCCGGTACGGCAACCTCCCATGCGCAGGACACGCTCCTGCCGTGGCGCACGGCCCGCGCCGCCGCCAGCCGGACGTCGTCGGTGATGTGGTTCAGAGTTCCGAGCTCGTCTTCGTCGCCCCACCGTCCCCAGTTCGACAGCGTGTTGAAGTACCCGAGCACGTCGTCCTGTGTCGGCATCGGTCGCCCTGCCGTCATCCCAGCATCGACTCCTCCGGTCACGCGGTTCGAGGCACCGCAGGTAGGGTATCCCGCCGCTTGATCGAAGACCGTAATGACTGGTCGATCAGACGACTCGTCCGCACCGCCGGCTGCTACCGCGTCATCGAAATTCAGGCCGGCAATCACACCATCACCGCCACCGACCTACTACCCGACGACCTCCGCACCGCCGGCGCCGCGATCACCCAAGGTGCGCACTAATTTGAGCCAAGTCGGGCAATGCCGCGCGCACCAGCATCTCGTGCAGCCGGTCGAATGCCACGTCTCGATCGGCACCGGTGCCGGAGAGAGCCTGCACCCATCCGGCTGAATCCTCGTCCAGGCCGACCACCTCGGCCCCAGGCCGGGGGTGTCAGGCCGTCGCCCGCTTCGGGAGCTTCCACCCGGGGCGGGGGAAGTGGCAGGTGTAACCGTTGGGGTAGGTCTGCAGGTAGTTCTGGTGCTCGGGCTCAGCCTCCCAGAAGTCGCCTGCCGGGGTGACCTCGGTGACGACCTTACCGGGCCACAGGCCCGAGGCGTCGACGTCGGCGATCGTGTCCTCGGCGACCCGCTTCTGCTCGTCGCTGGTGTAGAAGATCGCCGAGCGGTAGCTGGTGCCGATGTCGTTGCCCTGGCGGTTCTTCGTCGAGGGGTCATGGATCTGGAAGAAGAACTCGAGCAGCGCGGGGAAGTCGGTCTTCTCGGTGTCGTAGACGACCTCGATGGACTCCGCGTGGGTGCCGTGGTTGCGGTAGGTGGCGTTCGGGACGTCGCCGCCGCTGTAGCCGACCCGCGTGGACACGACGCCGGGCTGGTGGCGGAACAGCAGCGCGGTAGCATTGCGCGAGATACTTAACGTACAGGGTGCCCTGGTCGGACGGCTTTGCATACTTCTTGCATTCGGCAAGGAATTCCTGACCATGGAGGTCCTCGCCAAGAAGCACTCCGCCAAGGTCAAAGGAAAATGTCGACCCACCATGCCATTTGAACGTCAGCTTCGGCACAGCGACGGGATGAGGATTTACCCACTGGACGCTTACGCGGGTCGTCGACTCAAGCCATAGCTTCGCGCGTCGGGCGCCCTCGGCCCCCTTAACTTGAGTCTCTTCCCAGACACGGTTCGTAGCGTACGGATCAGATAGGACCTGGGCCAGTCCAGGGTGGTATGGCAGGCGGTGGCGCACAGTGCGGTCGCCTCGGCCGCGGCGGGGCGTCGGGCTCGACCTGGTGCCTGATGTGCACAGGTGATGCCCGCGCTCGAGGCGTCGCCTGGAGTCGCGGGCCGCCGCGGTTGCCTTGGCGGTATCGGGTGTGTTCGGGCCTGCCGGGCAGTTGAATGGGTCAGATGGGCAGCCGGTTTGCGGGGCGGCGGCGGGCCGCGGGTCGGGCGGTGGGCTTGCTGCGGCGGAGCGGCAGCGCGCAGCAGGCGACGTTCGTGGAGTTGTTCTTCGATCTGGCGGTGGTGTTCGCGCTCGACCGTGTAGTCGCGGGGTCGTTGCCCGGCTTCCTCAACGACAACCCGGCGCGGCGGTGGGGCAATGCCGGCCGGACGGTGTTGCTGTTCATACCGGTGTTGTACCTGTGGACCACCACCGCGTACCTCACCGGCCGGTTCGAGCCACGCCGCGCGGGCACCCGGGTGATGCTGCTGTTCAGCACCTTCGCCATGATGATCATGGGGACGGCTGTGCCGGGGGCGTTCGCCGGTGAAGGTCTGGTGTTCGCGGTGGTGTTCGTGACGGCGCGGGTGGCGCGCCCGGCCGTGATATCGCTGGGTCTGCGGTCGCACCGGTTGCGCCGGTTGTACTGGCGGGTAACGGCGTGGTTATGCCTGGCCGGGTTGTTTTGGGTAGGCGGCGGGGTGGCCGTCGGCGCCGCCCAGCTGGTGTGGTGGGCGGTGGCGGTGGTGGTGGATCTGGGATCGGCGAGGTTGGGCTGGCCGCTGCCCGGGCTGGGTCGGCGTCAGAACACCATCTGGCAGCTCGCCGGGCACTACCTGGCGAACCGGAACCAACAGCTGTTGATGATCGCCCTCGGTGAGAGCATCCTCGCCGTCGGGATCAGCTATAGCACCCACCCGCACGACCTCTACAAGACTGCTGGCCTGGTGATCGCTTTCGCCACCACGACGATGCTGTGGCGGGTGTACTTCCAAAAGGCCGGTGAGCTGCTGCCCGAGGCCCTCGACGCGGCAGGCGATCCCGCGGGGTGGGGTCGACGGGTCGGGTTCGCGCATGCGCTGATGGTGCTGGGCATCGTCACCACCGCAATCGGACACGAGATCGTGCAGCACAGCCACACCCAGGTGACACACCCGTCGTGGCGGGCGACAATCCTGGGCGGGCCGGCGCTGTTCCTCGTCGGCCGGGCCCGCCTGGAGCATCTGGTGTTCGCCCGGGTCTCGCGGCGCAGGATCGTCGGCATCGCCCTGCTGGCCGCGGTAGCCCCGCTGATGGGGCGGGTGTCGCCGCTGGCCACCGCGACCACCGCCGCCGCAGTGCTGCTGCTCATCGCCGTGCTGGACTGGCGCAACGCCGCGGGCAAGCCACCGGAGGTCCCGTCGCCGCCCGGCTGATGATCCCGAGGTCCTCATCGTCGCCGACGCCGGCTACGACACACCCCGACTGGCGTACCTTCTGCGCGACCTGCCGGTGCAGGTGCTGGGCCGGATGCGCTCCGATCGGGTGCTGCGCCGCGCGGCCCCGCCCCAACGGCCGGGCACGAACGCCCGACCACCCCGCCACGGCGGCGAGTTCACCTTCGGCGACCCCGCCAGCTGGGGCAGGCCCGACGTGACCACGGTGACCGACACCCGCCTCTACGGCACTGCCACCGCCCGCAGCTGGAACCGACTGCATCCCCGGCTGACGCACCGCAACGCCTGGCTCGACCAGACCGGCGACCTGCCGCTCATCGAAGGCACCGTGATCCGGCTGGAGGTGAATCACCTGCCCAGCGGCGCGATCCCGAAGCCGGTGTGGCTGTGGTGGTCCGAAACGAGACCACCAACGAATCTTGAACCGGCCGCGGTCCAGCGCGGCGCCAGCGTGAACGGAGTCAGGCGGTGTCCAGGCGACCGCGCTGGTGCAGGACGAACAGCAGCGCCATGGCCGGCACGACGAGCAGGAGCGCCGCGGCGGCGACGAGGGTGAGCGACGCCAGGGTGGCGTCGGGAGCCGCGGCCTCGTCGATGCGTAGGTGGGTGCCTAGTAGGTACGGGTACTGCGCGACGCCCCAGCCGACCACCACCGTGCCGGCCGCGCTGACGGCGAGCGCCTGCAGCAACCGGGGCGCGGCCCGGTGAAGCAGGGCGATGCTGGCCAGCCCGCATGCCGCGGAGACCAGCACCAGGGGCAGGCCGCGGCCGGTCAGCCCGGAGAACAGGCGCCCGGCGTCAGCGTGCAGGATGGCGATGCCCGCCAGTGCCACGGCGCCGGTCGCCACGGCGCTGGCCTGGGCTCGACGGCGGAACCAGCGCTCCAGGCGGGCGTCGGCGTGGGTACGGCCCTCGGCGGTGAGGAACACCGCGGCGACGAACGCGCACACCCCGACCGCGAGCACCCCGCCGAGCAGCGACGTCGGGTTGACCCAGCTGGTCACGGGGTTGCCGTGTCCGTCGGCGGGCACCCGCCCGGAGGCGATTCCGCCGGCGACCGTGCCGAGGAAGAACGGCGTGATCACCGACGAGGTGGCGAACGCCGCCCCGGTCGCCCGCTGATGGTCGGTCTTCACCACCACCTTCCGGAAGGCGAACCCGCTTCCGCGGACCACGATGCCCAGCGCGGCGAGGCCCAGCGGGATGTAGAGCGTGGTCATGATCGCGGCGAAGGCGGAAGGGAAGCCGGTCCAGAGCATCACCAGGCAGAAGATCAGCCACACGTGGTTGGCCTCCCACACCGGTGCCAGCGTGTGGTCGATCAGGTGCCGCGGGGCCCGCCCGCGCCGCGCACCACCGGCGGTGAGGTCCCAGAAGCCCGCACCGTAGTCCGCGCCGCCGAGCACGGCGTAGGCGGTGACGCCGATGAACAACACGACGGCGGCGACCGTACTCACGCCTGCCCTCCCGCAGGCGCGGACTCCGAGGCCCGGGGCGGCCCGTAGGGCACGTCCGTCTCGGTAGCCCCGCCCTGGTCGCGCCAGCGGCGGCGCAGCAGCCGCAGGACGTACACGGTGGTGGCGCCGACCGCGGCATACAGCGCGACGGTGGCGGCGAAGAACAGCCACAGATTGCCGGACGTGGCGACCGCGTCCCGGGTGAGGAGGTGACCGACGACCGTCCACGGCTGCCGGCCGACCTCGGTGACCACCCAGCCCGCCTCCAGCGCCACCACCGCGAGCAAACCGCTGACCGTGGTCGCCCGTAGGAACCATCTGCTGCGCGGCAGATCACGGCGGCGCCACCAGGCCAGCGCGTACCAGGCGGAGAGGGCCAGCAGCGCGGAACCGATACCGACCATGACGTCGAAGCTCAGGTGAACGATCGTGACCAGGCGGTCCGGCGGCCGCACCTCGGCGGGTATGGCGTCCAGGCCCTGGATGCGGGTCGACGGTGAGTAGCCGGACAGCAGCGAGGCCCCCGAGGGAACCTTGAGGCCGCCGTGCACCTTCCCGTTCGCGTAGTAGCCGCCCAGCACCTCCGGCACGTGGGTGCCCGTGGTCGGGAGGGCCTCGATCGTGGCGAACTTCGCCGGCTCGTTCCGGTAGACCTCGCGCGCGGCGATGTCGCCGACGAAGACCTGCAGCGGGGTGGCCAGCGCCGCGACGGTCAGCGGTATCAGCAGGCCGAGCCGGTGGTACCGGTCGCGGCGGCCGCGCAGCATCCCGGCCGCGTACACGCCGGCGACGACGAACCCGGCGACCACGTACGCGGCCAGCAGCATGTGGATGGCCTCGTACCAGAACGCGTCGTTGAAGATCACCTCGAGTGGGCGGACCTCCACGATCTTGCCGTCCCGCATGGTGAATCCGCCCGGCTGGTTCATCCAGGCATTCGCCGCGACCACCGACAGCGTGCCGCCGATCCCGGAGAGC
This sequence comes from Micromonospora sicca, assembly GCF_003172935.1. Lineage (GTDB taxonomy): Bacteria > Actinomycetota > Actinomycetes > Mycobacteriales > Micromonosporaceae > Micromonospora > Micromonospora sicca. The sequence goes on from NZ_QGKS01000450.1 coordinate 44,295, forward strand.
ACCACCGGCACCCCGGTCCAGAAGTGTGGCCATGGGCGCATCCGCCGCCACCCGTAGACGTAGATGGCGACGAAGATCGCCTCCAAGAAGAAGAACAGACCCTCGATCGCGAACGGGATGCCGAACGCCGCGCCGTAGTTGCCCATCAGTCGTGGCCAGAGCAGGCCGAGCTCGAACGACAGCATCGTGCCGGACACCGCGCCGACGGCGAACAGCACCGCCGCCACCTGTGACCAGCGCCGGGCCAGCAGCAGCGCAGTCTCGTCGTTCCGGCGAATGCCGCGGGCGTTCGCGATCAGCATCAGGAATGTGAAGGCCACCCCGAACGGCACCAGGATGATGTGGAAGCCGAGCGTGAAGGCCATCTGCTCGCGCGCCGGCAGCAGCTGCGCCGGATCGGCGAGCACGAAGCTGACGCCGACGGTCACCAGTGACAGGCCAGACATGGCGCGTACTACCCGTTGACGGCGGCCCAAAACATACCGATGGGGGTGAGGATTAGGGCGGTTCATACAGCTACGTCGACTGGCTCTTCGGGCCGACCGCCCTCACGCCCGAGCAGTTACCACCGATGTTTCCCACGAGAATGCACACTCTGGCCGTCGTTGACCAGGCAGAAGGGCGGAGCGGGTGTTGCCGATCATGTTGCCCGCCTACACATTCGGCATCGCGAGGACACCGACCTCGTCGAGTCCTGGAGTGCGCGCTACGCCGTGCGCCAGGACCCGGCCGGTCCGGTGGGAAGGGACACCGATGGCGGGTCTGCCTGACACGATGTTGGAGGCGTACCTCACCGAACTCGGGGGCCCAGAACGCATCCGGATCGGCCCCCTCTCGGTGCCGGTTCCGGGACCCACCGACGTCCTGGTGCGAACGGAGCTGATCGCGGTCAACCATGTCGACACGTTCGTACGCTCCGGCGGGTACGCCACGCACACACCGTTCCCGTTCGTGATCGGTCGCGACCTGGTCGGCTCCGTAGTACGAGCCGGCGAAGGGGTGGATGAATTCGCGATCGGAGAGAAGGTCTGGTGCAACAGTCTGGGGCACCGGGGGCGTCAAGGGTCATTCGCGGAGTTCGCCGTGGTGCCCCGGGAGCGTCTCTACCGCCTGCGGCGCAGGCCGACCCGGCGATCGCCGCCTCCGTACTGCACACCGCGGCGACCGCGTACCTCGGCCTGTTCCGGACCGGCTCCTTGCGGCCCGGTGAGACGGTCGTCGTCGCCGGGGCGGCGGGCGGGGTCGGGAGTGCGGCCGTACAGCTTGCGGTGGCGGGGGGTGCTCGCGTCTTTGCCACGGCGCCAGAGGACTTCGACTGGTGCCGCCGGTGCGGCGCTCACCTGCTGATCGACTACCGCGACCAGGCCTTCCCGGCGCTCAAGCGGGGTGGACGGACCATCGCGCTGGCCGGGATGGCGGCCCGGCCGGTGCTGCCGATGGGCGCGCCGTACACACGTGACGCCAGCATTAGGGGGTTCGTCATCAGCAAGGCCTCGGCCGCAGACCTAGCGGAGGCGGCCGCCGTTATCAACGACCTGCTGGCCACCAACCGGCTCGTCTCGCGAACTACTGGGCCAACGGGTGAACAGTTGCACACCCAGACACGCGAGGTGAACCGCCAACCCTTCGGTGTGCGAACGTAGGTGTCCTGGTCCTCGCCGACCGCGAACGGCACGGTGGCGTCGAGTCCGAGTTCGTGGTGGCCGCGTCGTAGGTTCTACATGAAGGCGTGTCCGGCGATGATCAGCTGCGCTGTTCGGTCGGTCCGTAGCCCGCGCATCGGTTTCCGCCCGGTTAAATCAACCGGACAGGGGTAAGTAGGCGCAAGCGCAATTCAGGGCGTCTCGGGTCGAACTACTCAGGATCCGCCCCGTCAGCTAACACGGCTATCAGCCAACATGGCAAGGATGATCGCTAGGTGGCTCAGCTACTGGAAACCGACCAGTCCGGGGTTGCACGCCGTGTGCGCCGGTCGGATTGAAGACTACGGCTACCTCGCCGACGGCCGATCCGGAGCCCTGGTCGGCCGCGACGGTTCCGTGGACTGGTGGTGCCCGTCTCGGTTCGACGCGCCGTCGATATTCGCCCGCCTGCTCGACGAGGACGGCGGACATTGGTGGATCCGGCCTGCCGGAGACTTCCAGGTCGAGCGGAGCTACCTGACAAACACGCTGGTGCTGCGGACGGTATTCACCACCCGGGACGGATCCGTAGCGGTCACCGACGCCCTGGCCATGGACTCGAATGTCCGCGGACACGAGATCGGCCGGAATCCGCCCGGCCTCCTCCTGCGGCTGGTGGAAGGGCTCTCCGGACACGTTCCAATGGTGATGTCCTACGCGCCCCGCTTCGAGTACGGCCGCGTGCGGGCCCATCTCGATCTGCGCGGCGAGACTCTCGTCGCGAGAGCCACGGGCACCACGCTCGGGATGACCGCGACGGTGCCGGTGCACCACCAGCGGACCGAAGCGTCAGCGTCGTTCACGGTCGACCCGGGACAGCGGGAATCCTTCTCCCTGTCCTACTCGTCGACCTATCACGAACGCGAGCCAATGCCGGTCGACGTACCAGGGACCCTCGCCGAGACAGCCGAGGGGTGGCGCTCCTGGATATCGGAGCACAACTACCCAGGGCAATATCCGGAGTTGGTGCGCCAGAATGTGATGATCCTGGGGGGGTTGACCTATCAGTCAAGTGGTGCGTACGTCGCCGCGGCAAGCACCTCGCTGCCGGTGCGGCCGGAGGGCCACGACAACTACGACTACCGCTACGTGTGGTTGCGCGACTTCAGCCTCGCCATGCGGGCCCTGTACCAGGCGGCCTGCTCGTTAGAGGCGGAACGGCTCTTCCGCTGGTTGGCCGAGGCGATCGGCGATGTGGGCCGGCAGCCCGTACCGATCATGCTCGGGGTCGAGGGCGAGCACGACCTGGCCGAACGTCAGCTCGACGTGCTAACCGGGCACCTTGTCAGGGGTCCAGTGCGGATCGGCAATGATGCCTGGCGCCAGCGGCAACAGGACGCACTCGGCCAGGTGATCGACGCCGCGTGGGTGCTGCGTGACAGCCTCGAACCCATGCCCGACGACGTACGGCGGTTGCTGCGTTCCCTGGCCGAGCAGGCGGCCGAAACCTGGCGGCTGCCAGATTCGGGAATGTGGGAGGCACGGGGCGAGGAGCGGCATTACGTCACGTCCAAGGTGGGATGTTGGATGGCGTTGGACCGAGCCGTGCGGTTCGGCACCGTCCTCGGCAGTGCGGCGGACCTGGAGCGTTGGGCGGCGGCCCGCGACGAGATCCGTGCCGCGATCCTGCAACAGGGCTGGAATCCCAGCGTTGGCGCCTTTACCAGAGCCTTTGGATCCGACGTGCTCGACGCATCGATACTCGTCCTGCCCATCATCGGGTTCATTCCCGCAGCCGACCCGCGGATGCGCGCGACTATCGAACGGATTGAACAGGAGCTGACCACCGATGGGCTGGTCCGCCGCTGGCCCGACGAGTCGGCGGGCTTCGTCATCTGCTCTTTCTGGCTGGTCGAGTGCCTTGCGCTGGCCGGCGAGCGGGATCGGGCCGCCGCGCTGTTCGAACGCCTCGCCGGGCGGGCCAACGACCTCGGCCTCTTCGCCGAGCAGATCGACCTGCGTACGGGTGAACAGTTGGGGAACTTCCCGCAGGCGTTCTCACACATCGGCCTGCTCTCCGCCGCCTTGCGCCTGACAGAGGCCAGCACGCCAGCGCCATGAGGCCTTCACAGCGGCCCGGACGGCGTGGCGAGATTGATAACAGTTCTGGCTGGTTCGTAGACGAAACGTACGTCAGAGTCAACGGGGTCTGGCGGTACGTGTACCGGGCAGTTGACCAGTACGGACAGGTCATCGACGTGCTCGTGTCGGCCCGGCTTACCCGAACGTAAATACGTACGCCTCGGCGCCGGGCTCGAGGAACGTAATCTCCAGGGTCCGTTCGCGGACCGCGTCGTGCTGGCGCACGAGCTGGTACAGGCGGCCCTCCCGGAGCAAGCCGTTCCCATCTTCGTCCACGTCGACGCCGTGTGACGGGCCCGGAGCTTCGCCGTCGACGAGCACGCGGAACGGGATCGGCTCTCGCGCTCCGGCAGACAGCACGAGATGCACGTCGCGCGCGTGGAACCGGTAGGCGATGCCTCCGCCGGCCTGGTCGAGCACGACGTCCTCAGACCCGATTGTCCACTCGCCGGCGAGGGCCCAGTGGTTGAAGGGCAGGCTCTCGGGGAGCTCGTAGGCCCGGCGTTCGTCGAATGCGGCGCCGTTCGGCGACGCGAAGTGCTCGCTGCGCGCGTAGCCGAGATACGTCTCGGGCGTACGCAGGTGGTCCCAGTCGGCCTCGGCCTCCACGCCGAGCCGTTCGACAGGGACGAGCTCGCGCTCGACGCCGAGTAGCCGCTGGATGACGCGCTCCGATTGCTCGTAGCGTCCTTCGCCGAAGTGGTGGTCGCGGATGATGCCGTCCGTGTCGACGAAGTAGAGCGCCGGCCAGTAGTGGTTGTCGAATGCGCCCCAGATCCCGTAGTCGTTGTCGACCGCGACCGGGTAGTCGATCCCGCGCGCCGTGATCGCATGTCGCACCTGGTCGATCTCGTGCTCGAACGAGAACTCCGGCGTGTGGACTCCGATGACGACCAACCCGTCGTTCCGGTAGGCCTGCGACCACGCCCGGACGTACGGCTCCTGGCGCAGCCAGTTGATGCACGTCAGCGTCCAGAAGTTGACGAGGGCGACGTGGCCGCGCAGCTCGGCGGGGCCGAGTGGCTCGGTGTTGAGCCACTCGGTCGCCCCGCCGAGTGAGGGCATGTGCAGACGTTCGGGCACCGTGGTCTAGCGAAGCGACCGGAAGCTGGCGCGTACCTCTTCCGAAAAGAGTTGCGGCTGTTCCCAGGCCGCGAAGTGCCCGCCCTTGTCGAGCCTGTTGTAGTGGATGAGATTGGGGAACGCCTGTTCTGCCCAACTCTTCGGCGCCTGGTAGAGCTCATCAGGGAAGACGCTCACGGCAACCGGGATGGAGACGCCCTTGGCGGCGAAGAAGGAGAGCTTGTTCTCCGCATAGAGACGAGCCGCGGAGACCCCCGTGTTCGTCAGCCAGAAGAGCGTGATGTTGTCGAGGATGTCGTCTCGCGTGAGGCCGCGGGGTTGTCCGGCGAAGGTCTGGCAGATCAGGTCCAGGCTTGCTGCGTCGTGGTCGAGCATGTAACTCGCCAACGCGATGGGCGAATCCGCCAATCCGGTCAGCGTCTCTGCGCGCCCCATCATGAGGGCGTAGCCGGAATGCTTCCAGAAGAAGTCCGCCTGCTCGCACGCGCGTTTTTCGTCGGCTGAGAGATTGGATGGCAGTGAGCCGAGTGCCTTGTTCGCTCCGGTGATGTCGGACTGGAGCAGCGCGTCGATGTCGGGCGGGAAGATGCCAGGCATGTTGGTGTGGATGCCGATGAGTCCCGGAGGCGCCTGCAGACCCATGACTTCCGTGATGAGCGCGCCCCAGTCGCCGCCCTGGGCCACGAACCGGGTGTAGTCGAGGCGCTTCATCAGCTCGATCCAGGCGCGGGCTATGCGCTCGGGACCCCAGCCGGGCTTGGTCGGCTTGCCCGAGAAGCCGTAGCCGGGCATCGATGGAATCACCAGGTGGAACGCGTCCGACGCGCTCGCGCCATGTGCCGTGGGATCGGTGAGCGGTCCGACAATCTTCAACTGCTCGATGATCGAGCCGGGCCAGCCGTGCGTGACGATGAGCGGCAACGCGTCGTCGTGTTTCGAACGAACGTGAATGAAGTGGATGTCGAGCCCGTCGATCTCGGTGATGAAGTTCGGTAGGGCGTTCAGTCTCGCCTCGACCTTGCGCCAGTCGTACTCCTTCTCCCAATAGCGCGCGAGCGCCTGGCTCGTCTCGAGCGGCACGCCCTGCGACTGATCGTCGACGGTCTGCTTTTCGGGCCAGCGCGTTGCCGCGATGCGCGCACGCAGCGCCTTGAGGTCCGCCTCGGGGATTTCTATGTTGAACGGCCGGATCTCGCTGACGGGCGCTCGCGCTTCGGTCTTGACAGCCACGTGGGCCTCCCTTTCGTCTTGAGCTCATTGGCGGTCGAGCGGAGCTTTCGCGAGGGCCTTGGGTAAGGCGCTGCCGGGACTTGTGCCAGTTCGGCAGAGGCACGCGGTCCTTCTGCCCGAGCCTAGAAGGCCTTTCCCGTGATCACGGGCCATTTGAGCAATCCACACGGCCGTCGAATCGACGGCCCGCCTCGGCCCGCCGCCAGCAGGCGGCGGTGTCGGCCACGGTGGCCACGTCGACCGGCCCGGGTGAGGCGACCGCACGAAGGCAGCCGGATGGAGCTGGCCCGTTGGCTCGACCACTGGTCCCGGCACGGCTTCGGCTACTGGACGGTCTGCGACCTCGCGGGGGAGCTGATGCTCGGCTTCGGCGGGCTGAGGCGTACGGATCTCGACGGCGAGCCGGTCCTCAACCTGCATGACGCGGTCCGCCACGATCCGGGGGAAACTGGCCCCTCCTGCCGAGGCGTGGAAAGGCGAGGTCTGGTCAGCCGCCGGCGTCGGCGGTGGAAGCGGCCCCTGGTCCGGCCGTCGCCTGGGTGGCCGCGGTGCGGGGCGCGGCGACGATGGCTGAGCGCAGGCGGTTGATCGCGTCGCTTCGGGCGCCGGCCAGGGACGGTTGCTCCGTCACCTCGGCAACCTGGACCGGCACGTGCCGGGGGAAGCGTGCGAAGGCCGAGGAGATGGCGTCCACCATGGCGGGTCGGGTGCCCCAGGAACCGCCGATGACGACCAGTTCCGGGTCGGCGAGCGCGACGATGGCGGCGAGCACGCCGCTGATGGCCTGGCCCAGGGTGTGCCGGGTGGCGGCGGCCTGTGCTCCGTGGCCGGTGGCGCTGCTCAGGAGGCGGTCGACGTCGATCGCGGTCGAGTCGGCTCGGCGCAGTCCGAGTTCGCCGAACACCTCGATGAGACGGGTCGCCTGGCCGTGCGGCCCGAGGGTGATCAGGTGGGCGATCTCGCCGGCGATGCCGGTGTGCCCCCGCCGGATCTCGCCGTCGCTGACTACCGCGCAACCGAGCCCTTCGCCGAGGTGCAGGTAGGCGAAGTCGCGCGGGGCGGCGGGGTTGCTGTCGCGTTCGGCCTGCGCCGCCCAGTTCACGTCGTTGTCGACGATGACCGGCCCGGCGACGTACGGCGTGAGCACCTCGACGGGGTCGAGTTCGCCGAGCAGGAACGGGGCGTCGGGTAGCTGGATCAGTCGACCGGTGGTGCGGTCCACCGGGTCCGCGGCGCTGACCACCGCCAGCCGGGTGGTCGGCGCGGCGTCGTGCCGGGCATGTTCGGCGGCGGTTCGCAGCGCCGCGGCGACCTGGGCGGGTCGCGCCGGCCGAGTGATCTCCTGCCGCGTTCTCGTGACCGTGTCGCCTCGGGCGTCGACGCGTTCGGCCACGACGCCGTCCGGCGCGATGCTGAACACCAGGGCGGTGCCGACCTGGTCGGTGAGGGCGTAGTAGGAGCCCACCCGGCCCCGGCCG
>NZ_QGKS01000111.1 GCF_003172935.1 Micromonospora sicca
CGTCGCGCCCGCCGCTGCCGGCCCGCACCCCGGGCGCGCAGGCGTCGGGCGTGACGTCGCCCCCGCCGTACACCGCGCCGTCGGCGCCGTCCGTGCCGCCCGCTGCGGCCGTACCCCCGCCCGTGCCACCGGTCGCCGCGCCGGCGTCGGCGCCGCCCGAGGCGGACGCGGGCGCCTGGCGGACGGCGGCCGACGAGGGCTGGTCGCGGGCGACCCGAGCTGCCGAGCCGACCACCGGCGGCACCACCCGCTCCGGTCTGCCGAAGCGGGTGCCGCAGGCCCAGCTCGTCCCCGGCGGCATCGAGCCGAAGGGGGGCCGGTCCCAGAGCCGGCGCACGCCCGATGAAGTACGCGGCCTGCTGTCGGCCTACCACCGCGGTGTGCAGCGGGGTCGGACGGCCGGCGCGGACCTGAACAGCACCTCGATCAAGGAGACGAACCGATGAACAGGCCAGCGGCCATGCAGGACATGGGTTGGCTGCTCACCAACTTCGCCGACAGCGTGGCGGGCATCGCCCACGTGGTGGCGGTGTCCGCGGACGGGCTGCTGCTCGCCTCCTCCCGGGATCTGCCCGGGGACCGGGCGGACCAGCTCGCCGCGATCACCTCCGGCGTGGTGAGCCTGACCGAGGGCGCGGCGCGGATGTTCAGCGCGGGCGGCGTGCTCCAGACCGTGATCGAGATGGACAGCGGATACCTGTTCCTGATGTCGATCAGTGACGGCTCGTCGATGGCGGTGCTCGCGGCGCGCAGCTGCGACGTCGGGCAGGTGGGCTACGAGATGGCGCTGCTGGTGGAGCGGGTGGGTGCGGCCCTGGTGCCGCTGCCCCGGGACGCCGTGCGGTCCTGACCGGAACCCGCGTGACCAGGTGATCCGGAGCCGACCCGGCTCCGTACGGAGGGAGGTGATGGCGATATGGAACCACGGCGGGACCCGCGCGGCGCGCTGGTGCGGCCGTACGCGGTCACCCGGGGCCGTACCGAGCCGCTGCAGAACATCGCCCTGGAGGCGGTGCTGTCCTGCACTGCCACCCAGGTGGCCGAGGCGCGGTTCGCCGGGCACGACAAGTACCGCATCGCGTCGGTCTGCGAGGGCCGGGCGCAGTCACTGGCGGAGATCGCCGCGTACACCCGGATGCCGCTGGGTGTCGCCCGGGTGCTGGTCGCCGACCTGGTGGCCGAGGGCCTGCTGACGCTACACACCGCCGCTCCCGCCGAGGGATTCGAGGAGCGGATGAACCTGCTTGGAAGGGTGCTAAGTGGACTTCGCGAACTATGACCCCGCCGGGGCGCGCCGCAGCCGGGAGATCATCTCCGCGAAGATCGTGGTCGCGGGTGGCTTCGGCGTGGGCAAGACGACCCTGGTCGGAGCGATCTCCGAGATCACTCCGCTGACCACCGAGGCGTTGATGACGGCCGCCGGGGTGGGCATCGACGATCCGTCGAAGGTGCCCGGCAAGGAGACCACCACGGTCGCCATGGACTTCGGCCGGATCACCATGGCCGAGGACCTGATCCTCTACCTCTTCGGCACGCCGGGCCAGACCCGCTTCTGGTTCATGTGGGACGAGATCATCCGGGGGGCGGTGGGTGCGGCGGTGCTCGTCGACACCCGGCGGATCACCGACGCCTTCGCCCCGCTGGACTACTTCGAGAACCGCAATCTGCCGTACGTGGTGGCGCTGAACCGGTTCGACGGCGCGCCGCAGTACGAGGTGGAGGAGGTCCGCGAGGCGCTGGCCATCCCGCCGGACGTGCCGCTGGTGATGTGCGACGCGCGGCAGCGGGAGTCGGTCAAGCAGGTGCTGGTGACGGTCGTCGAGCACGCCATGCTCCGCCTCCAGGCCGAGCACGGCCGCGGCTTCCCGACTCCAGTGGGCTGAGTCCCCCCGGGTGTCCCGGCTCAGTCGACCCGGAGCCGGTAGCCGCGCTTGACGACGGTCTGCACCACGCGCGGGGCGCGCAGGCCGGCCCGCAGCCGGGCCACGGCCATCTCCACCGCGTGCTCGTCGGCGCCCCGGGGGAGCGCCCGCAGCAGGGCGGCCCGCGGCAGCACCCGGCCCGGGGTCCGGGCCAGCGCCCGCAGCACCGCCATCGGGGCCGGGGCCAGCGGGCGCAGTTCCCCGTCGACCACGGCCGCGTGCCCGCGCAGGGTGAGCAGGTGACCGGCGGCCTTCACGGTGACCGTCCGGCGCGGCAGCTCGTCGACGATCGTGCGGACCAGCGCGCCGAGCCGGGCCCGGCTCGGCGCGCTCACCGGCACCCCCCGCCGGACCAGCGGCTCCGCGGTGACCGCGCCGACGCAGCCGGCCAGCACGTCACCGCGGAGCGCCTCCAGCACCGTCTCGGTCCGGTCCCCGGCGGCCCGCAGCAGGGCCTCCGCCGCCGGGGCCGAGGTGAACGTGACCGCGTCCACCAGCCGGTTGGCGACCAGGTCGATCAGCCGGTGCAGCGGCGCCGGGTCGGTCGGCGCGGCCCACCGGTAGACCGGCACCTCGATCACCGTGGCCCCGGCATCCTCCAGCGCGGCGGTGCACTCCGGCTGCCGGTCGCCGTGCAGCTGCATGGCGATGACCTGCCCGGCCACGCCGCGCCGGCGCAGGTGCTCCACCACCTCCTCGCAGCTCTCCGAGGCCGGCGACCACTGGTCGTGCAGGCCGGCGGCCCGGATCGCGCCGCGCGCCTTGGGCCCGCGGGCCACCACGTACGACTCGGCGAGCACCGAGCGCAGCGGTTCGGCCAGCCCCCAGCCCTCGGCCGCCTCCAGCCAGCCGCGCATCCCGATGCCGGTGTTCGCCATCAGGATGTCCGGCGGCCGGTCGAGGCAGGCCCGGGTGGCCTCGCGCAGGTCGGTGTCGTCGGCCAGCGGCACGATCCGCAGTGCCGGGGCGAGCACCACCCGGGCGCCCCGCCGCTGGAGCAGCGCGGCCAACTCGTCCCGCCGCCGGTCCGCGGTGACCCCGATCGTGAAGCCGGCCAGTTCGTCGGCCATCACTCCTCCTGTCGCAACCGCACCTCGACCATCCCGTCCCGGCAGCGCGCCCGGTGCCGCCGCAGCGTCACCTCCGGCAGGTCCAGGCAACGCCCGGTCCGCAGGTCGTAGACCTGCTTGTGCAGCGGGGAGGCGAGCGTCGGCACGCCGCCGCGGCTGCCCACGATGCCCCGGGACATCACGTACGCGCCGCCGACCGGGTCGAGGTTGTCGACCGCGTACAGTTCGCCGCCGGTGCGGAAGAGCGCCACCTGCACGCCGTCGACCAGCGCGGCGACACCCCGGTCGGGGTCCAGCCGGTCGAGCGGGCAGACCGCCGTCCAGTCCAGCGTGCTCGTCGGGTTCATCGGCGTACCTCCGGAAGGCCGAGCGCGACCGGCTGGCGGCGGCGGTCCGCGCCGGCCGCCGGCGGGGCCCCGCGCGCCGGTACGGGTTGGCCGCGTTCCACGGCGAAGGTGATGGACGGGTCGGGCACGTCCGGGGCGTTGACGAAGGAGGTGAACCGGCGCAGCCGGTCCGGGTCGTCGAGGACGTCCCGCCACTCGTCGGAGTAGGACGCCACGTGCCGGGCCATCGCCGCGTCGAGGTCGGCGCAGAGCCCGAGGGAGTCGTCCACGATGACCGCGCGCAGGTGGTCGAGGCCGCCCTCCATCGCCTCGATCCAGGCTGCGGTGCGTTGCAGCCGGTCGGCGGTGCGGATGTAATACATCAGGAATCTATCGATCAGCGGAATCAGCGCTTCTGTGGATAGGTCAGTGGCGAAGAGGTCGGCGTGCCGGGGCCGGAAGCCGCCGTTGCCGCCGACGTAGAGGTTCCAGCCGGTCTCGGTGGCGATGATCCCGAAGTCCTTGCTGCGCGCCTCGGCGCACTCCCGGGCGCAGCCGGAGACCGCCGACTTGATCTTGTGCGGGGCACGCAGGCCCCGGTAGCGCAGCTCCAGGGCGATGGCCAGCCCGACCGAGTCCTGCACCCCGTACCGGCACCAGGTCTCGCCGACGCAGGACTTCACCGTGCGCAGCGCCTTGCCGTACGCGTGGCCGGACTCGAAGCCGGCGTCGACCAGCCGGCGCCAGATCTGCGGCAGCTGGTCGACCCGGGCCCCGAACAGGTCGATCCGCTGACCACCGGTGATCTTCGTGTAGAGCCCGAAGTCCCGGGCCACCTCGCCGATCACGATGAGCTTCTCCGGGGTGATCTCGCCGCCGGGGATCCGGGGCACCACCGAGTAGCTGCCGTCGCGTTGCAGGTTGGCCAGGAAGTGGTCGTTGGTGTCCTGCAACGACGCCTGCTCGCCGTCGAGCACGTGCCCGGTGCCCAACGAGGCGAGGATCGAGGCCACCACCGGCTTGCAGATGTCGCAGCCGCGCCCCCGCCCGTGCTCGGCGATGAGCTGCGAGAAGGTGCGGATGCCCCGCACCTGGACGATCTCGAACAGCTCCTGCCGGCTGGCGTCGAAGTGCTCGCAGAGGGCCGTCGACTGCTGCACCCCGGCCGCGTCGAGGAGCTGCTTCAGCATCGGTACGCAGGAGCCGCAGCTCGTGCCGGCCCGGGTGCACGCCTTCAGCGCGGGCACGTCCGCGCAGCCGTCGGCGATCGCCGCGTCGATCTGCTCGCGGGTCACCGCGTTGCAGGAGCAGACCTGCGCCGCGCCGGGCAGCGCGGCCACCCCGCCGCCGGTCTCGCCGGCCGGGGCCAGCAGCGCCAGCGGGGGAGCGGGCAGCGGCCCGCCGACGCTGGCCCGCAGCGTCGGGTAGGCGGTCGCGTCCCCGACCAGCACGCCGCCGAGCAGCGTCCGCGCGTCGTCGGAGAGGACCAGCTTCGCGTACGACCGGGTGGCCGGGTCGGTGAAGGTGACGTCGAGGCAGCCCGGGGTGGTGCCGTGCGCGTCGCCGAACGACGCCACGTCCACGCCCAGCAGCTTGAGCTTGGTGGCGGTGTCCGCCCCGGGGAAGGTGGCCGCCCCGCCCAGCAGCCGGTCGGCGACCACCTCCGCCGTCGCGTACCCGGGGGCGACCAGGCCGTGGCAGGTGCCGTCCACGGCGGCGCACTCGCCCACCGCCCAGATCCACTCGTCCTCCGTCCGGCACGTCGCGTCGACCAGCACCCCGCCGCGCGGGCCGACCGCCAGCCCGGCCGTCCGGGCCAGCTCGTCGCGGGGCCGGATGCCGGCGGCGACGACGACCAGGTCGGCGTCGACCGTGCCGCCGTCGGAGAGCTCCAGCGCCGCGACCGCGCCGTCCGGGCCGGGGCGGAGCGCGGTGGTGGCCACCCCGAGATGGGTGGTGACGCCCAGCTCCTCGACGTAGCGGCGGAGCATCGCGCCGCCCGCCTCGTCCACCTGGACCGGCATCAGCCGGGGCGCGAACTCGACGACGCTGGTCGCCAGGCCGAGCAGCCGCAGCGCGTTCGCCGCCTCCAGGCCGAGCAGGCCGCCGCCGATCACCGCGCCGGTCCGCCGCCCCGCGGCGTGCGCCCGGATCGCCGCCAGGTCGTCCAGCGTCCGGTAGACGAAGACCCCCGGCAGGTCCGTGCCGTCGACCGGCGGCACGAAGGCGGACGACCCGGTGGCCAGCACCAGCGCGTCGTACGGATGCTCGCCGGCCGCCGTGGTCACCACCCGCCGCGCCCGGTCGACCCCGGTGGCCGGCTCGCCGAGGCGCAGCGTCACGCCGTCGTCGGGGGTGTGCAGGTTCAACTCCTCGGCGCTCACCCCGTCGAAGAAGGCCGAGAGCCGCACCCGGTCGTACGCGGGCCGAGGCTCCTCGGCGAGCACCGTCACCCGCCAGCGCCGGTCGTGGTCCCGGGCGCGCAGCGCCTCGACGAAGCGCTGCCCCACCATGCCGTTGCCGATGACGACCAGATCGCCGCCACTCATCGCGTCACCTCCATCGCCTCGCGGTCCCATCCCGTCACCTCCGCCGGTTCGGCGCCGGCGAGCCAGTCGACGATGCCGGCGAGGGCGTCCCGGCAGCCGCCGCAGCCGGTGCCGGCCCGGGTCGCCCCGGACAGCGCGTCGACCGTCCGGGCACCGGACCGCCAGCAGGCCACCAGCGTCCCCTTGCTGACGTCGTTGCACTGGCAGACCGTGGCCACGTCCGGCATCAGCGCGGGGGACGCGGCGGGCGCGGCCGGCACCGCGCCGAAGGCCCGGCCGAGCAGCAGCGACCGGCGGTCCGCCGGCACCGGGGCGCCCCGGTCGAACAGCTGCACCACGGTGCCGACCGCCGGGTTGTCGCCGAGCAGGATCGCCCCGGTCAGCCGCTCGTCGCGGATCCGCAGCCGGGCGTACGTCCCCCGGGCCGGGTCGGCGAAGGTCAGTTCCTCCACCGGCTCGCCGGTCCCCGGGCCGTCGGTGGCGTCGCCCATCGCGGCCAGGTCGATGCCGGCGGCCTTGAGCCGGGTCACCACCGGCCGGGGCCGGTAGCGGGCCAGCGGGTCGTCCCCGGCCAGCACCTGCGCCACCACCCGGGCCTGCGCCCAGGCCGGGGCGACCAGTCCGGTCAGCGCGCCGTCGTGCTGGGCGCAGTCGCCGATCGCCGAGATCCGCCGGTCGCTGGTCCGCATCCGGTCGTCCACCACCACGCCGCGCTCGACGGTCAGTCCGGCCGCGGCGGCGAGGGCGGTGTCGGGGCGTACCCCGCAGGAGAGGACCAGCAGGTCGGCGGTGAGGGACCGGCCGTCGGCGAGGTCGAGGCGGACTCCGTCGGCGTCCGCGGCCACCCCGGTCGCCGACACCGCCAGCACGGTGCGCACGCCGAGTCCGGCGAGGGTGCCGACGAGCACCGCGCCGGCGGTCGGGTCGAGCTGCCGTTCCATCAGGTGGCCCATGGGGTGCACCACCGTCACGTCCAGCCCCCGGGCGGTGAGCCCGCGGGCCGCCTCCAGCCCGAGCAGGCCGCCGCCGAGCACCAGGGCGCTCCGGGCGCCCTCGGCGGCGGCGAGGATGCGCCGGCAGTCGTCCAGCGTGCGGAACGGCACCACCCGCTCGGGCAGCGGGTCGAGGCCGGGCAGCGGCGGCACCAGGGCCCGGCTGCCGGTGGCGAGGACCAGGTGGTCGTAGCCGTACCGGTCGCCGTCGTCGGTGTGCACCTCGCGGGCGGCCCGGTCGATCGCGGTGACCGCCACTCCGGTCCGCACGTCCACGCCCTGCCCGGCGACCTCGGCCAGCTCCACCTCCGGCTCGGCGATCTTCCCGGCCAGCAGGGTGGAGAGCATGATCCGGTTGTACGCCCGGTGCGGCTCCGCCCCGAGCACGGTGACCTTGTGGTCCCCGCCCCGGGCGTGCACCTCGGCGGCGAGCCGGGACCCGGCCATCCCGTACCCGACGACGACCACCCGCTGACTCACGACTCGACCCTTTCGACGCGGACGGCGCAGATCTTGAATTCGGGCATCCCGGAGACCGGATCGACCGCGTCGTTGGTGACCGAGTTGGCGCGGGCGGCGCCGGCCCAGTGGAACGGCGCGAAGACGGTGTCCGGCCGGATCGTGGGGCTGACCCGGGCGGGGGCGCGCAGCTCGCCCCGGCGGGAGACGACCCGCACCTCCTCGCCGTCGGTGACGCCGAGCCGGGCGGCCAGGTCCGGGTGCAGCTCGACGAAGGCGCCGGGTGCGGCCCGGCGCAGCGCGGCGACCCGCCGGGTCTGGGTGCCGGACTGGTACTGGGCCAGCACCCGCCCGGTGGTGAAGTGCAGCGGGTAGTCGGCGCAGACCTCCTCGGCGGCCGGCCGGTGGGTCACCGGGTGGAACCGGGCCCGCCCGTCCGGGGTGGGGAACCGGTCGGCGAAGAGCCGGGGGGTGTCCGGGCCGTCCGGGTCGGGGCAGGGCCAGAAGACGCCGCTCGCGGCGTCGATCCGGTCCCAGGTCACGCCGGCGTAGTCCGCCGGCCCGCCGGCCGAGGCCCGCCGCAGCTCGGTGAAGACCGTCCGCGGGTCGGTCGGGAAGTCGACCGGTGCGTCGAGCCGGGTGGCGAGGCCGGCGAGGACCGCCAGGTCGGTGCGGACGCCGGGGGGCGGTTCGCGCAGCGCGCGGCGGCGGAGCACCCGGCCCTCCAGGTTGGTCATCGTGCCGTCCTCCTCGGCCCACTGCGCGACCGGCAGCACCACGTCGGCCAGGGCGGCCGTCTCCGAGCGCAGGAAGTCGGCGACGACCAGCAGGTCCAGGTCGCGCAGCCGGGACTCGATCCGGGCCGCCCGGGGCGCCGACACCACCGGGTTGGAGCCGAAGACCAGCAGCGCCCTGGGGCCGTCGGCCGTGCCGAGCGAGTCCAGCAGCCGGTACGCCGGCACCCCCGGCCCGGGCAGGTCGTCGGCCGGTACGCCCCAGACCCCCGCCACGTGCGCCCGGGCCGCCGGGTCGTCGATCTTCCGGTAGCCGGGGAGCTGGTCGGCCTTCTGCCCGTGCTCGCGGCCGCCCTGGCCGTTGCCCTGCCCGGTGAGGCAGCCGTACCCGGAGCCGGGGCGGCCGGGCAGGCCGAGGGCGAGCGCCAGGTTGACGAAGGCGGTGACGGTGTCGACGCCCTTGGCGTGCTGCTCGGCGCCCCGGGCGGTGAGGATGATCGCGCTGCCGGCGGTGGCGAGCGCCCGGGCGGTCGCCTCCAGGTCGGCCACCGGCACCCCGGAGAGCCGTTCCACCTCCGCCGGCCAGTAGCCGGCCACCGTGCGGCGGACGGCGTCGAAGCCGGTGGTGCGGGTGGCCAGGTACTCGCGGTCGAGCCAGCCCTCGGTGAGCGCGATGTGCAGCAGCGCGTTGGCGACCGCCAGGTCGGTGCCGGGGAGCGGTTGCAGGTGCAGGTCGGCCTGGCGGGCGGTCGCGGTCACCCGGGGGTCGATCACGATCAGCCGCCCGCCGCGTTGCCGCTGGTCGGTGAGGTGGCGCAGCAGCGGCGGCATGGTCTCCGCCGGGTTGGCGCCGACCAGCAGCAGGGTCTCCGCCCGGGCGAGGTCTTCGAGGGGGAAGGGGAGTCCCCGGTCGACGCCGAACGCCCGGATGCCGGCGGCCGCCGCGGAGGACATGCACCAGCGGCCGTTGTAGTCGATGTGCCGGGTCCGCAGCGCCACCCGGGCGAACTTGCCGAGCGCGTACGCCTTCTCGTTGGTCAGCCCGCCGCCGCCGAAGACCGCGACGGCGTCCCGGCCGTGTCCGCTCTGGACGGTGCGGATGCCGGCGGCGACCCGGTCCAGCGCCTCGTCCCAGCTCGCCGGGCGCTGCTCGCCGGTAACCGGGTCGCGCACCAGGGGGGTGGTGAGCCGTTCGGGGTGGTCCAGCAGTTCGGCGGCGGTCCAGCCCTTCTGGCAGAGCCCGCCGCGATTGGTGGGGAACTGCCGGGGGAGCACCTCGGTCCGCCCGTCGGTCTCGCGCAGCGTCATCCCGCACTGGAGCGCGCAGTACGGGCAGTGGGTGGCCGCCTCCCGGGATGTCGCCCCCGGTCGCGTCGCCACCCGTGCACCGTCTGTCATGTCGGCAAAGCGTGCCGCCGGGCGGTTTCCGGTCCGGGTCCCTTCTGTTTCGGTCCTGTCAAGAGCGCCTCACACCGCACGGGGTCACCGGGCCGGACCTCCGGGTTTAGAATGTGAGACAAAAATCCTGCATCTTGGGAGACCGGATGACCGTGGCGGACGCGTTCGACGCCGTGGCGGGGACGTACGACGAGGCCCGGCGACGGCTGGTGCCCTGCTTCGACGCCTTCTACGGGACCGCCGTCGAGGTCGCCGCCCCGCCGCTGCGGGCGGCGCTGGCGGCGGGACGTACCCCGGAGGTGCTGGACCTGGGCGCGGGCAGCGGCCTGCTCTCCCTGCTCCTCTCCGCCGCCGTGCCGGAGGTCCGGCTGACCCTGGTCGACGCCGCGCCCGCGATGCTCGCCGTCGCCACCGACCAGCTCCGCGCCCGGGGCGTGTCGCACCGGGTGGTCCGGGCGGACCTGGCCGACCCGCTGCCGCCCGGCCGGTACGACGCCGTGGTCTCCGCGCTCGCCATCCACCACCTGGCCGACGCCGACAAGCGGGCCCTCTACCGCCGGGTCGCGGCGGCGCTCGTCCCCGGCGGGGTGTTCGTCAACGCCGAGCAGGTGGCCGGCCCGACGCCGGCTCTCGACCGCCGCTACGACGAGGTCTGGACCGCGCGGATCACGGAGCTGGGCTCGGACGCCGAGGAGATCGCCGCCGCCCGGGAGCGGATGCGGCACGACCGGCCGGCCACGGTGGCCGACCAGTGCGGCTGGCTGGCCGAGGCGGGGCTGGTCGACGTGGACTGCTTCTTCAAGGAGTGGCGCTTCGCCGTGTTCGGCGGCCGGGCGGCCTGACCGCGTGGATGCCTCGTTGCTATCCGGAGCCGGCTCCGGATACGCTGACGTGCCCGGCGGCGATTCGCCGGGAATGTCGGTGGTGGGCGTTCTGGCGTCCCCGGCCGAGGGGCGCCGACCGGGATGACCAGCGGTCATACCAGCCGGTAATCTCTCCGGCATGACTGCCAAGGTGACACTCTCGTTCTCCGACGAGACGATCGAGGAGGCGCGCCGGTTCGCCAAGCGGGAGGGGCTGTCGCTCTCCGCCTGGATGGACCAGGCCGCCCGGGAGAAGGCGCTGCGCGAGGTCTTCACCGCGCACGCCGCCGCCGTCGGTCGCGCCGGCCTGGATCTGGAGTCCGACGCCCTCGCCGACGCCCACGAGGTCGCCCTGGTCGACGACGTGCTCTTCGGCGGACGCCCGCGTGCTGCGTAGGGGGGAGGTCTGGCGCATCGAGGGCGCCCGGGAACGGCTCGGGCTGGTGATCAGCTCCGACGTCTACAACTCCACCGACGTGCCCATCGTGATCGTCGTCGAGGTGGTCGACGAGTCGCTGCTGCGGGACTCGCCCCTCGCGGTGACGATGGGCCGCTGGGTGGTGATGCCCGACCGGCTCTCCTCACCGATGAAGAAGTGGTTCACCGAGTGCGTCGACGTGGCCGACACCGAGACCATGCAGCGGGTCGGCCGGGCGCTGCGCATCCTCCAGGAGATCTGACCGGCTCACCACCGGTCCGGGGCGGACGTGCGATCCCCGTTTCCGGAACGACCCCCGACGGGCACCGCCGGGAAACCGCCCGTTCCTAGGGTCCTCCTCGTCGCATCGACGAGGAGGACCCTAGGAA
>NZ_QGKS01000336.1 GCF_003172935.1 Micromonospora sicca
CCGGCCGCCGGAAAAGGGCCGCCGAGGTCGGCGGCACGGCGGGCGGCGCCGCGGGCATCCCGGTGGCGGTGGGAGCCGGCGCGGCCTGCGCCGCCGCCGGCGCCGGTGCGGCGGCGGCCCGGGGCGCCGTGGCCGGCAGGGCCGGTACGGCGGCGAGCACGCCGAGGCAGTTCACGAACACTGCGAGAGTTCTGTGGTGTCGTCTCGATGCAGGCATACGAACGCACCTCCGGACCCGAAGCTATGGGGCGGCGACGGCCGGGCGGGTGCGAAGTCGGCATTCCCGCCCCGCCGGCCGGCCGACCGCGTACCCTGCCCCGTCCGGCCGCCGGACGGCCCGGTGACGTGCCGGTGGTCGCACGCGGCGTGCCACGCCCGGTGTCGGGGATAGATTGGCCGGGTGCGTATCGCTCGTTTTGCTCATGCCAAGGGAATGTCGTTCGGGGTCGTCGAGGGCGAGCCGGAGGCCGGGCCGCAGGGCCTGACCATCGCCGAGATCGAGGGCCACCCGTTCGGCCAGGTCAAGTTCTCCGGCGCCCGGTGGGCGCTCTCCGACGTCCGACTGCTCTCGCCGATCCTGCCCAGCAAGGTGGTCTGTGTGGGTCGCAACTACGCCGAGCACGCCGCCGAGCACGGCAGCGAGGTGCCCAAGGAGCCGCTGCTCTTTTTGAAGCCGTCCACCTCGGTGATCGGGCCGCGCGACGCGATCCGGCTGCCGATCTTCTCCAAGCAGGTCGAGCACGAGGCGGAGCTGGCCGTGGTGATCGGCGCTCCGGGCGCGCGCCGGGCCGACCGGGCCGCTGCCGAGCGGGCGATCTTCGGCTACACCTGCGCCAACGACGTCACCGCCCGGGACCTCCAGCGCTCCGACGGGCAGTGGACGCGGGCCAAGGGCTTCGACTCGTTCTGCCCGATCGGTCCGTGGATCACCACCGGGCTGGACGTCTCCGACCTGGAGATCCGGTGTGAGGTGGGCCGCAACCCCGACGAGATGGAGGTACGCCAGCTCGGCCGGACCAAGGACATGGTGTTCGACGTGCCGGCCCTGGTGTCGTACATCTCGCACGTGATGACGCTGCTTCCCGGCGACGTGGTGCTGACCGGCACCCCGGCGGGGGTTAGCCCGCTCACCGAGGGGGATACGGTCACCGTGCGGATCGACGGGATCGGCGAGCTCACCAACCCGGTGGTGCCGGTCGCCTGATCCGTCCGACGCCTCGTTTTCGCAGGTCGCAGGCGGTTTCGGGGGGTTGGATTTGGCCTGTCGGCACTGGGAGGGTAAAGTTCACTCCCGGCGCCGCAAGGGGCCAATGGGGTATGGGGTAATTGGCAGCCCGACTGATTCTGGTTCAGTTAGTCTAGGTTCGAGTCCTGGTACCCCAGCGCAGCCGTGGGTTCGCGAGAATCCCGGTCGCTGGATTCTGGCGGAGTTCTGCTCCGTCCCTCTTCGCGAGGGGCGGTCGGCGAGCTCTGATAGAGTGCAGCTTCCTCACCACCAGAGTGGGGAAGCAGGAAGTTCTGGCCCCGTCGTCTAGCGGCCCAGGACGCCGCCCTCTCAAGGCGGTAGCGCCGGTTCGAATCCGGTCGGGGCTACAGCGCTGACAGCCCGTCCCACCCCGGTGGGGCGGGCTTCTTCGTGTCCGGAACCGGCTGCCGGGCAAGCCGAGGTTCCCTGGCGCGTCCGGTCGTTTCGTGGCCGGCGGCGCCGACCCCGTCTTCGGCGCCGGGAGCCGGTGCCGCTAGACTACTGCCGCACCGCTCGGCTGGGCGGTGAAGCAGGAAAAGTGCCTGGCCCCGTCGTCTAGCGGCCCAGGACGCCGCCCTCTCAAGGCGGTAGCGCCGGTTCGAATCCGGTCGGGGCTACCACTCGAACGGCCCGTCTCGCGTCTCGCGAGGCGGGCCGTTCGCCGTCTGGGCAGACTCAGAGGCCGGAGAGGCGTTGGCCGGCTCTGACCACGGCCATGGCGTGGCGTTCGCCGGGGCGGCGGCCGAGGCGCTCGATGGGGCCGGAGATGCTGATCGCGGCGATGACCCGGCCGGTGCGGTCGCGGATCGGGGCCGAGACGCTCGCCACACCCGCCTCGCGCTCGGCGACGCTCTGTGCCCAGCCGCGGCGGCGTACCTCGGCCAGGGTGCGGCCGGTGAACTTCGACCGGGGCAGCAGCGGCATCACCGCCTCCGGCGGCTCCCAGGCGAGCAGGATCTGCGCCGCCGAGCCCGCCGTCATCGGCAGCACCGAGCCCACCGGCACGGTGTCCCGCAGGCCGCTGGCCCGCTCGGCGGCGGCCACGCAGATCCGCTCGTCGGCCCGGCGCAGGTAGAGCTGCGCGCTCTCACCGGTGGCGTCGCGCAGCGCGGCGAGCAGCGGCTCCGCCGCGGTCAGCAGCACGTCCGGCGCGGCGTTGGCCAGCTCGCCGAGCCGGGGACCCGGGCGCCAGCGCCCCTGGGTGTCCCGGACCAGCATCCGGTGGATCTCCAGCGCCTGTGCCAGCCGGTGCGCGGTGGCCCGGGGCAGCTTGGTGCGTTCAACGAGTTCGGCCAGGCTGGCGCCGTCGACACAGGCGGCCAGGATGACCACCGCCTTGTCGAGAACGCCGACACCGCTCATACTGTGTCCCACAAGCCGAAACTTACCTCCCAGAATTTAGGATGTCCAGATGGTGGGAGTCACTCAACCGAGGACCCTGGCCGAGAAGGTCTGGGACGCGCACGTGGTGCGATCCGTCGAGGGCGAGCCGGACCTGCTTTTCATCGACCTGCACCTGCTGCACGAGGTCACCAGTCCGCAGGCCTTCGACGGGCTGCGCCTGGCCGGCCGCCGGGTCCGCCGTACCGACCTGACGATCGCGACCGAGGACCACAACACCCCGACCGGGTACGCCGACCCGGCGTTCCGCTCCCGGCGCGGCGACCTGCTCACCATCGCGGACCCCACCTCCCGCACCCAGATCGAGACGCTGCGCCGCAACTGCGCCGAGTTCGGCGTACGGTTGCACCCGCTGGGCGACGAGAACCAGGGCATCGTGCACGTCATCGGCCCGCAGCTCGGCCTCACCCAGCCCGGCATGACGATCGTCTGTGGCGACTCGCACACCGCCACCCACGGCGCGTTCGGCGCGCTCGCCTTCGGCATCGGCACCAGTGAGGTGGAGCACGTGCTGGCCACCCAGACGCTGCCGCAGGCCCGGCCGAAGACCATGGCGGTCACCGTCACCGGCGAACTCGGCCCGGGCGTCACCGCCAAGGACCTGGTGCTCGCGCTGATCGCCCAGGTCGGCACCGGCGGCGGGCGCGGCCACATCGTCGAGTACCGGGGCGAGGCGATCCGGAACCTCTCCATGGAGGGGCGGATGACGATCGCCAACATGTCCATCGAGTGGGGCGCCAAGGCCGGCATGATCGCGCCGGACGAGACCACCTTCGCGTACCTGAAGGGGCGGCCCAACGCGCCGCAGGGCGCGGACTGGGACGCGGCGGTCGACCACTGGCGGACGCTGCCCACCGACGAGGGGGCGACCTTCGACGCCGAGGTGACCCTCGACGCCAGCCGGATCACCCCGTTCGTCACCTGGGGCACCAACCCCGGCCAGGGCGCGCCGCTCGGCTCGGCGGTGCCGGACCCGGAGGAGTTCGTCTCCGAGTCCGAGCAGGCCGCGGCCCGCCGGGCGCTGGAGTACATGGACCTCAAGCCGGGCACCCGGCTGCGTGACCTGGCGGTGGACGTGGTCTTCGTGGGCTCCTGCACCAACGGCCGGCTGGAGGACCTGCGCGCCGCCGCCGACGTGCTGCGCGGGCACCGGGTCGCCGACGGCGTACGGATGCTGGTGGTTCCCGGCTCGGCCGCGGTGCGGGAGGCGGCCGAGGCGGAGGGGCTGGACAAGGTCTTCACCGACGCCGGCGCCGAGTGGCGGTTCGCCGGCTGCTCCATGTGCCTCGGGATGAACCCGGACACCCTGTCGCCGGGCCAGCGCTCGGCCTCCACCTCCAACCGCAACTTCGAGGGCCGCCAGGGCCGGGGCGGGCGTACCCACCTGGTGTCCCCGCCGGTCGCCGCCGCCACCGCCGTGGCCGGCCGGCTGGCCGCCCCCGCCGACCTGTAGAAGGGCAGCTGCTCGCGATGGACAAGTTCACCACCCACACCGGCACCGCCGTGCCGCTGCGCCGTTCCAACGTGGACACCGATCAGATCATCCCCGCCGTGTACCTCAAGCGGGTGACCCGGACCGGTTTCGCGGACGGGCTCTTCAGCGCCTGGCGGGAGGATCCGGCATTCGTTCTCAACGATCCCGCCCATTCCGGCGCGTCGATTCTCATCGCCGGCCCGGAGTTCGGTACCGGCTCCTCCCGGGAGCACGCCGTCTGGGCCTTGCGGGACTGGGGCTTCCGCGCCGTGATCTCTCCTCGCTTCGGTGACATCTTCCGCGGCAACGCGCTCAAGGAAGGTCTCCTTCCGGTGGAGCTGGAATTGAAAGCCGTCGAGGAGCTGTGGCGTCTGGTGGAATCCGACCCGACCACCCCGGTGACCGTCGACCTCACCGCCCGTCAGGTCCGGGCCGGGGACGCCACCTGGGCGTTCCCGCTGGACGACCACAGCCGCTGGCGGCTGATGGAGGGCTTGGATGACATTGGACTCACCCTCCGGCATGCCACCGAGATCAGTGCCTTCGAGGCGTCCCGGCCGTCGTTCCTGCCGTCGGTCGCATAGCCGTACGCCCGATCGCACAGCGGTTTTCGCCCCCACCGGCCCGGCCGGTGGGGGCGAATCCGTTACGACACAAGGGCTTTTTTCCACCGAATGTTTGTGTCCCGGCAGCACAGGGCATACGGTGCGCGCAGAATGGCTCGCGTCGAGTCAGTAGCACAATCGGGAGGAAGTCGTGAACAAGGCCGAGCTCATCGAGGCGCTCGCCGTTCGCCTGGGGGACCGGAAGATGGCGACGGCCGCGCTCGACGCGGTCCTCACTGAGGTCCAGGCGGCGGTCACCAAGGGCGAGAAGGTGGCGATCACCGGATTCGGAGCATTCGAAAAGCGCATCCGGGGCGCCCGAACAGCGCGCAACCCGCGGACCGGCGAGGCGGTGAAGGTCAAGAAGACCTCTGTCCCGACCTTCCGCCCGGGCGCCGGTTTCAAGGAGATGGTGGCCAGCGGCAAGGTGCCGAAGGCCACGGCCGCCGCCAAGAAGACCGCCGCGGCCGCCGCGAAGACCACCGGCGCGAAGGCGGCCGGGGCCAAGGCGGCCGGGGCCAAGGCTGCCGCGGCCAAGAAGACCACCGCGGCCGGCGCCGCCAAGAAGACCACCGCGGCGAAGGCCGCCAAGACCACCGCGGCGAAGGCCGCCAAGACCACCGCGGCGACCAAGAAGGCCGCCCCGGCGAAGAAGGCCGCCCCGGCGAAGAAGACCGCCGCGGCGACCAGGGCCACGGCGGCGAAGAAGACCGCGCCGGCGAAGAAGACCACCGCGGCCAAGAAGACCGCGCCGGCGAAGAAGACCGCCGCCGCCAAGACCACGGCGGCCAAGAAGGCGCCGGCGAAGAGGGCGCCGGCCAAGAAGGCGAGCCCCCGGCGCTGACCGGCTCGACGAAAAGGGTGCCCACCGTCGTGGTGGGCGCCCTTTTCGCGTACGACCACAGCGTCGCCGCCGTTGACCGGCGACCCGGGCCGCGCGGACAATCGCCGTGCCGAACACCCCGTCGGTCACGAAGAGAGGCGCCGGTGCGCCACCGCCACCTCACCACCGCCATGCTCGCCCTCGGCGTGATGCTCCTGCTGGACGTGCTGCGGGTCTGGCTGCCGTCGATCATCACCATCTTCGGGCAGGCCGCCGCCACCCCCGCCGAACTGCTCGGGGCCTTCGCCGTCTCCTGGTTCCTCCTCGCCCTCGCCGCGCCCGCCCTGGTACGCCGGCTCGGCGCCCGCCCGGTCGGCCTCGTCGCCGCCGGGGCGCTGGCCGGCGCGCGGCTCGCCCTCACCGCGGCGCCGGGCGGGCGGCTCCAGCTCTGGCTGGCCTGCGCCGGTCTGCTCGCCGGCCTGGTCTGGCTCGCCGCGACGGCCGCCGTCGTGGCCCGCCCGGTACCCGGACTGGCGCTCGGCCTGGTCGTCGCCGCCGTGGGGCACGCCCTGCTCGGCACGGAGGACCTGGTCTGGCGGGGCGGCTGGCCGGGGTGGACGCTCAGTGCCCTGCTGGCCGGGGCGTTCCTGGCCGTGCAGGCAGGCGCCGGCCGGACCCGGGCGGTCGTGTCAACGGGCGGCTCCGGCGGCGCGCGGGCCTGGCTGCTCGCGGGGCCGGCGACGCTGCTGGCCGGTCAGCTGGCGCTCTCCCCGGCGGTGTGGAACGCCGCCGCCTCCTACCGGCACGGGTCGCCCGACCTGCCCGGGCTGGGTCTTCCGCCGGCACACGTGCCGGCCCTGCCCATCCTCACGGTGGGGCTGTTCGTGGTGGCGGCGTTCACCCGGCCGCCGAGGTGGCTCGCCCGGGTGCTCTGGCCGGCCGCGCTGCTGGCGGGGGCGGTGCTCTTCGCCGCCGACCGGGCCGACTGGTTGGGACCGGCGTTCCTGCTCGCCGCCGGTGGCCTCGGCGGCTGCCTCGCCCTCGCCGACGCTCCCACGGACACCCACACCGAGACCGACACGAACACCGACGCCCGCACGGACACCGGCGGCGACACCGACGACGCCCACACCGGTGGCGGCATCGACACCCGCCCGGACGCCGGTGCGGACACCAGGTCCGGCGGCGGCACGGGCGCCGGCTCGGTTGGCTCCGGCCGGCGTGGCCACGCGGCCGTCGGCGGGATGCTGGTCTTCGCCGTCGCGGCCGTCGCCTACTACGCGGCCTACGACCTCGGGTACCCGAACGGCTGGGTGCCCGTCGCGTTGGCGGTGCTCGTCGGAGTGGTCGCGGTCACCGGGCGCCCCGCCGCCGCAACCGTCCTCCCGGGAACCGCGCCGGCGTGGACGGCCGTCGGGCTCATGCTGCTGACCGCGGTGGCCGCCGGGATCCACCGTCCGGTGCCCGCCACCGAACGGCGTGCCGTGGCGGCGGGCAACGTACGCGTGGTGGCGTACAACGTCCGGATGGGCTTCGGGCTGGACGGACGGCTCGACCTGGACGGCCTGGCCCGGGCGGTCACCGGGAGCCGGCCGGACGTGGTGCTGCTCAGCGAGGTGGACCGCGGCTGGCTGCTCAACGGCGGCCACGACACCCTCGCGCTGCTGGCCCGGCGGATGCGCATGCCGTACGTCTTCGCGCCGGCCGCCGATCCGGTGTGGGGCGACGCGGTGCTCAGCCGCTGGCCGGTGCGCTCCGGCGAGACCCGGCCGCTGCCGACCGTCGGGGCGCCCACCGGGGCGCAGGCCCTCGGCGTGACGCTCGACCTCGGTGGCGGTGCCCGGCTGGCCGTGGTCGCCACCCACCTGCAACCTCCGCCCGGCCGGGGCCCGGTGACCCAGGCCCGCCAGGTCGCCGCCTTCGCCACCCGGTACGCGGCCGGCCGTCCGCTGGTGCTGGCCGGCGACCTGAACACCGAGCCGGGCGATCCGGCGTTCCTGGAGTTAACCGGTGCCGGCCTGGTGGACGCGCTGGCGTCGGCCCGGCCGGTGCCGACCAGCCCGGCCGACGACCCCCGCGAGCAGATCGACCACGTCTTCGTCTCCCCGGGCGTCACCGCCGCCGACGTGGTGGCGCCGCGCAGCACCGCCAGCGACCACCTGCCGGTCACGGTCACCCTCACCCTGCCCTGACCGGTCCGCGTTCCGCCCGCCCCGGCGTCCCGGCGGTGCGGCATCGCCGTGCGTCGGTGCGGGTCGGCCGGGACGGGGCGGACGGCGCTGGGCTGGGGAGGTCGGCGGCGGCCCGCCCGCCGCGGTGCCGACGCGCTAAAGCCGGTCGGCGGCGACCAGGCGGTCGCCGGAGAAGGCGAGCAGCCAGCCACCGCCCTTCGGGGTGGTGAAGTCGTCGGCCCGGCCGGCCAGCCGCTCCAGGGCGCCCGGCAGCACCTTGCCCTGACTGCACACCGCCACCGGCTCCCCGGCGGCGGCCAGCGCGGCGAGGTGCGCGGCCGCGGCCAGCGCGCACTCGTCCACCTGCTGGCCGGGTTTCGGCTCGTCGAAGTCGCCGACCACCTCGATCGGCAGGTCCAGCAGGGCGGCGGCCGGGTCCAGGGTCTGCACGCAGCGGCGGGCCGAGGCGGACAGCAGGCGCGCCGGGCGCACCAGGGCGACCAGTTCGGCCAGCGCCTGCGCCTGGGCCCATCCGGTGGCGTCCAGCGGCCGGCCGGTGTCCGGCCCGGACCAGGTGCCCCGCTTGCCGGCGTGCCCGTGCCGGATCAGCAGCACCGTGGCGGTGACCGGCGGCAGCGCCGCGAACGCGCCGAGCACCTCGGCGTCGTGGGGGTAGCTGACCAGGCGTACCGCCTCGTCGGCCGGGAGCCAGCGCACCTCGTCGACCTCGGTGTCCGGCTGGAAACCCCCCTCGGCCACCGCCCGCATCGACCAGTAGTCCACCCGCTTCGGACGGCCCTCGCTGCGATAGTGGACGGCGGGCAGCCGGACCTGTGGCACCGCCCGGACGTCGGTCTCCTCGGCCATCTCCCGAACCGCCGCCCGCAGTGGGTGCTCACCGGGCTCCAGCTTGCCCTTGGGCAGCGACCAGTCGCCGTACCGGGGCCGGTGCACCAGGCAGACGTCGACACCGGCGGCACCCGGCCGCCAGGCGACCCCGCCCGCCGCCCGGATGCTCGCCGGCTCCTCGCCCGTCATCCGCTCACCGTAAGCCCGGCCGCGGTGCGCCGTGGCCCGCTCAGCCGGCCGTCCCGCCCACCCGTCGCAGCAGCAACTCCTGCAGATGCGTCAGCGGCCCCTCCTCGGTGCCGGTACGCCGGGTCCAGGTCCCGTCCCCGGCCAGCTCGAACGCGTCCACCTCGGGGCTCATCGCGGCGGTCAGCACGTGGTCCAGCTCGGCCCGGGCGACCGGGTCGCTCACCTGCACCAGCGCCTCCACCCGGCGGTCCAGGTTGCGGTGCATCAGGTCGGCCGAGCCCATCCAGAACTCGGCGTCGCCGTTGTTGCCGAACCGGAAGACCCGCGAGTGCTCCAGGAACCGGCCGAGGATCGAGCGGACCCGGATGTTCTCCGACAGCCCCGGCACCCCGGGGCGCAGCGTGCACATGCCCCGGATCAGCAGGTCCACGTGCACGCCGGCCCGCGACGCCCGATAGAGCGCGTCGGTGATCTCCTCGTCGACCAGCGAGTTCACCTTGAACTGCACCACGCCCGGCATGCCGAGCCGGACGTGCGCGATCTCCCGCTCGATCCGCTCGACCAGGCCGCTGCGGATGCCCTGCGGGGCCACCAGCAGCCGCCGGTACGCGGTCTGCCGGCTGTACCCGGTCAGCACGTTGAACAGGTCGGTCAGGTCGGCGCCGATCTCCGGGTCGGCGGTGAGCATGCCGAAGTCCTCGTAGAGCCGGGCCGTCTTCGGGTGGTAGTTGCCGGTGCCGATGTGGCAGTAGCGGCGGATCTGGTTGCCCTCCTGGCGTACCACCAGGGCGGTCTTGCAGTGCGTCTTCAGGCCGACCAGGCCGTAGACGACGTGGCAGCCGGCGCGTTCCAGGGTCCGGGCCCACCCGATGTTGGCCACCTCGTCGAAGCGTGCCTTCAGCTCGACCAGCACCACCACCTGCTTGCCGGCGGCGGCCGCGTCGACCAGCGCGTCCACGATCGGGGAGTCGCCGCTGGTGCGGTACAGGGTCTGCTTGATGGCGAGCACGTTCGGGTCGGCCGCGGCCTGCTCGATGAAGCGCTGCACGCTGGTGGCGAACGAGTGGTACGGGTGGTGCACCAGCACGTCCCCGTCCCGCAGCGTGGCGAAGACGCTGCGTGGCACCTCGCCCTCGGTGAGCCGGGGATGGGTGGCCGGCACGAACGGCGGGTCCTTCAGGTCGGGTCGGTCGGCCTCGCCGTACACCTGCCAGAGCGCGGAGAGGTCGAGCAGGCCACGGACCCGCAGCACGTCCTGGCCGTCCATGTCCAGCTCGCGGACGAGCAGCTCCAGCATGTGGTCGGAGATCGAGGCGGCGACCTCCAGGCGGACCGGCGGGCCGAACCGGCGCCGGGCCAGTTCCCGCTCCAGGGCCTGGAGCAGGTCCTCGTCGCGGTCCTCGTCGACCTCCACCTCGGCGTTGCGGGTGACCCGGAACAGGTGGCACTCCACCACCTGCATGCCGGAGAAGAGCTGCCCGAGGTGCACCGAGATGAGGTCCTCCATCGGCAGGAACCGCACGCCGGGCTGATCCCGGGCCACCCGGACGAACCGGGGCACGTTGTTCGGCACCTTCACCCGGGCGAAGAGTTCCGACCCGCCGTCCGGGTCGCGGACCGACACGGCCAGGTTGAGCGACCGCCCGGAGATGTACGGGAACGGGTGCGCCGGGTCGACGGCGAGCGGGGTGAGCACCGGGAAGATGTGCTCCCGGAACCAGGTGCGCAGCCGCTCCCGTTCGGCGTCGTCCAGCTCGCTCCAGCGCAGGATCCGGATGTCCTCGGCGGCCAGCTTCGGCAGCACGTCGTCGACGAAACAGGCGGCGTGCCGGGCCACCAGGTCGGCGGTCCGCTCCGCGATCAGCTCCAACTGGGTCCGCAGCGGCAACCGGTCCCCGCCGCGGACCGGCAGGCCGGCGGAGAGCCGGCGCTTCAGCCCGGCCACCCGCACCATGTAGAACTCGTCCAGGTTGCTGGCGAAGATGGCCAGGAACTTGGCCCGCTCCAGCAGCGGGGTGCGCGGGTCCTCGGCCAACGCCAGCACCCGGGCGTTGAAGTCGAGCCAGGAGAGCTCCCGGTTGAGGAAGCGGTCCTCGGGCAGCGGCGGCGCCGGGGGCGGCTCCTCGTCGGCGCCGGCGGTCGGGCGCTGCTCCGGACCGGTGACCGGGTCGAGCACCTCCTCCAGCCCGGCGGAGGCCGCCGCGGTGTCGGCGCCGGGCGAGCCGGGGTCCCCGGGCGGGGTCTCCTCCGGGGGGCGGACGGTGCGGAAGCGGTCGTCGGTGCCGCGGGTGCGGACGCCGTTGCGGGGTTCGGCCGGGTCGGTGGCGTGCGGCGGGCGGTCGGGGTG
>NZ_QGKS01000337.1 GCF_003172935.1 Micromonospora sicca
CCGGCCCGAGACCCCGGCGGCCCCCGCCGCCCGGGCCGCCCGCCGTCCGCGCGGGGAGGGGCAGTGGGCGCTCGGTCACCGCGAGCCGCTCAACGCCAACGAGCGGATCAAGAAGGACGACGACCCGCTGAACGTCCGGGCCCGGATCGAGACCATCTACGCCCACCGGGGCTTCGCCTCCATCGACCCGCAGGACCTGCGCGGCCGGTTCCGCTGGTGGGGCCTCTACACCCAGCGCAAGGCCGGCATCGACGGCGGCCGTACGGCGGTGCTGGAGCCGCACGAGCTGGAGGACGAGTTCTTCATGCTCCGGGTCCGGGTCGACGGCGGCCAGCTGACCCTGGCCCAGCTCCGGGTCATCGCCGGCATCTCCCGGGAGTTCGCCCGGGACACCGCCGACATCACCGACCGGCAGAACGTCCAGTTCCACTGGATCCGGGTCGAGGACATGCCGGAGATCTGGCGCCGGCTGGAGGCGGTCGGCCTGCAGACCACCGAGGCGTGCGGCGACTGCCCGCGCATCGTGCTCGGCAGCCCGGTCGCCGGGGTGGCGGAGGCCGAGCTGGTCGACCCGACCCCGGCGATCGACGAGATCGTGAGCCGGTACGTCGGCGACAAGCAGTTCTCCAACCTGCCCCGCAAGTTCAAGACCTCGATCTCCTGGCTGGTCGACACCCCGTACGAGGCGAACGACGTCGCCTTCCTCGGCGTGGACCACCCGGAGCACGGCCCCGGTTTCGACGTCTGGGTCGGCGGCGGCCTGTCCACCAACCCGATGCTGGCCAAGCGGCTCGGCGTGTGGGTGCCGCTGGCCGAGGTGCCGGACGTCTGGGCCGGCGTGGTCGGCATCTTCCGCGACTACGGCTACCGCCGGCTGCGCAACCGGGCCCGGCTGAAGTTCCTGGTCGCCGACTGGGGCGTGGCGAAGTTCCGCGAGGTGCTGGAGAAGGAGTACCTGGGCCGGACCCTGCTGGACGGCCCGGCGCCGGAGCTGCCGAGCAAGCCGGTCGACCACATCGGCGTGCACCGGCAGCGCGACGGGCGGCACTACGTGGGGGCCGCCCCGGTGGTCGGGCGGGTCTCCGGCGGGCAGCTCGCCGAGCTGGCCGACGTGGTCGAGGCGCACGGCAGCGACCGGGTTCGGCTCACCCCGTACCAGAAGCTGCTGGTCCTTGACGTGGCGCCGGAGCGGACGGAGTCGCTGGTCGCGGCGCTGCGCCGGATCGGCCTGGAGGCCCGGCCGTCGGCCTGGCGGCGCGGCACCATGGCCTGCACGGGGATCGAGTTCTGCAAGCTGGCCATCGTCGAGACGAAGGCCCGCGGCGAGGAGCTGGTGGCCCAGCTGGAGGAGCGGCTGCGCGACTTCGACGCCGACATCTCCATCCACCTCAACGGCTGCCCGAACGCCTGTGCCCGGACCCAGGTCGCCGACATCGGGCTGAAGGGCCAGCTGGTGGTCGGGCCGGACGGCCGCCAGGTGGAGGGCTTCCAGGTGCACCTGGGCGGTGGCCTCGGCATGGCCGAGGGGCAGACCGCCGGCTTCGGCCGCAAGCTGCGCGGCCTGAAGACCACCGCCGAGGAGCTTCCGGAGTACGTGGAACGGCTGGCCCGCCGCTACCTGGCCGGCCGGATCGAGGGTGAGACGTTCGCCAACTGGGTGATCAGGGTCGACGAGGAGGAGTTGCGATGAGTGACGCCCGTTCCGCGCCTCTCTACTGCCCGTACTGCGGTGAGGAGGACCTGCGGCCGAGCGAGGCCGGGCACGGCGCCTGGGAGTGCCACGCCTGCGCCCGGGTCTTCACCGTGAAGTTCACCGGCCTGCTCGGCAGGGCGGTGGCCCGATGAGTCTGGTCTCCGCCACCAACCTGGGCCTGGTCGGCGTCGGCGGCCCGGCACCGGCCGACCCGCGGCGCCGCGACCCGGAGGAGCTGCGCGCGCTGGCCGAGTCGGCCGGGCGGGAGCTGGAGGGTGCTCCGGCGCTGGAGATCGCCCGTTGGGCCGCCGAGACCTTCGGCGACCGCTTCTGCGTGACCAGCTCGATGGCGGACGGGGTGCTCGCGCACCTGGTCTCCCGGGTCGCGCCCGGGGTGGACGTGGTCTTCCTGGACACCGGGCTGCACTTCCCGGAGACGCTGCGGGTCCGCGACGAGGTGGCCCGCCGGCTGCCGGTGAACGTCCGCTCGATCCGTCCCCGGATGACCGTCGGGCAGCAGGACGGCCAGTACGGCCCCCGGCTGTTCAACCGGTCCCCGGACGACTGCTGCCAGCTGCGCAAGGTCGAGCCGCTGGAGCGGGCCCTGACCGGGTACGACGCCTGGGCCGCGGGGCTGCGGCGGGACGAGTCCCCGACCCGGGCGAACACGCCGGTGGTGACCTTCGACGCCCGGCGCGGCAAGGTCAAGGTGAACCCGATCGCGACCTGGACCCAGCGCGACGTGGACGCCTACATCTCCCGCTACGACATCCCCGTCAACGAGCTGCTCAGCCGCGGCTACGGCTCGATCGGCTGCTGGCCCTGCACCCGGCGCACGAAGGCGGGGGAGGACCCACGGGCCGGCCGGTGGGCCATGTTCGAGAAGACCGAGTGCGGCCTGCACGTGTGACCTCGGCGGGCGCCGGGGCGGCCGTCGGGTCCGCCCCGGTGGTCCTGGTCGCGCACGGCAGTCGCGATCCGCGCGCCGCCGAGGCGACCCGTGCGCTGGCCCGGGCCGTCGAGGCGGCCCGTCCCGGGACGACGGTGCTGCCGAGCTGGCTGGACCACACCGAGCCCGGGCCGACCGGCGTGCTGCGTGAGCTCGCCGCGGCGGGACATCCCCGGGCGGTGCTGGTCCCGCTGCTGCTGACCGCCGCCTACCACCGGAAGGTCGACATCCCGGCGGCGGTCGCCGCCGCGCGGGAGCCGGGGCCGCCGATGGACGTCCGGATCACCGACGTGCTGGGACCGGCGGACGGGGTGGTGGACGCCGCGCTGCTGACCGGGCTGCGGCGACGGCTGGCCGAGGTCGAGCCCGGACCGGTGGACGCCCTGGTGCTGGCCGCGGCGGGCACCCGGGACGCGCGGGCGCGTGGCTCGGTGGGCCGGGTGGCGGCGGCCCTCGGGGCGCGGCTGGGGGTGCCCTGCCGGGTGTCGTACGCCTCGGCGGCGTCCCCGGCGGCCGGCGTCGCGGTGGCGAAGTTGCGCGCGGCGGGCGCCCGGCGGGTCGCGGTGGCCGTCTACTTCCTGGCTCCGGGCCTGTTCCACGACGCGGTGCTGGCGGCGGCCCGGCACGCCGGCGCGACGGCGGTGGCCGCCCCGCTCACCGACGCCCCCGACCTCGCCGATCTGGTGCTTCGTCGGGTCGACGCCACGTGGTCGACGAGTCGCGCCGCCGGACCCGAACAGCACAACGCCCCGGCGGGTGACCCTGCCGGGGCGTTCAGCTTGTGCGGTGTGGTCAGGCGGAGTGAGCGCGCAGCACCCGGAGACCGCCGCGGCGCTTGACCGCACGGCGCTCCTCTTCGCTCATCCCGCCCCAGACGCCGGCATCCTGACCGGACTCGAGCGCCCACTTCAGGCACTCGTCGGTCACGGAGCAGCGCCGGCAGACGGCCTTGGCCTGCTCGACCTGCAGGAGAGCCGGACCGGACGTCCCGATCGGGAAGAACAGCTCCGGGTCCTCGTCGCGGCAGACAGCATGGTGACGCCAGTCCATGGCGGCAACACTCCTCATTCTGGATGGGTGGCAGATATCGCTTCGTGCTTTTCCTATATGCATCCGCATTGCCGATTGGTGACGGTCAGCGTCCATCAATTCGGCACTGCGTGAGCAGGCTGCGGGCCCCTGGACCTGCTGGAACAGCTCAACCTGCCGAGCATATCCAGGCAATGTCCCGGTAACTCAAGTTCGCTTGTGAATACTTTCACGAACTGCTGCGATGTCAAGGGTGCCACTCGGAAAAACTCCGAGCAGTGAGCGAGCTCACCACCCTTTTGTCCGGGTTTCAGAGCGCTCTGGTTACCCGGCGTGCCACAGTCGAGGATCAATATAGTACAGTGCGCGTGACATTGCTGACATTTCCGGCACCTGCCCCTCGGGTGTGGCGGTCACCGCGCGGCTGGCGGTGGGCGACCGCGTCAACCGACGGGAGTACCCGAGACCTAGCAGATTACTCTCAGTGCGGCCGGAACGGATGTGAATCTAACTTTCTCCCGCTCTCCCAGGTAGTCCCCGTCGAGCTGAAAAGCCTGGGGACGGGCCGAGAGCAGGGTGAACTCCGCCACGTCGTGCAGCCGTAGCACCTGACGGCCGCGCGGATCGGGCTTCCGGGAGAAGGACTGGGTCACGATCCGTGCCGTACTGGCGACCCGGAGCTGACGCATCGCCAGCACGTCCAGGCCGAGGTCGAACGAGGCGTCCGGGTTCGGGTTGATCTCGCGCTCGCCCAGATACGTCCACGGTGCGGTGTTCTGGATGATGACGGTCGCCAGCTCGGCCTCGGGCTGCTCGCCGGGGCGTTCCAGGCTGATCGCCGGGTGCCGGCGGTCGGAGCCGAAGAAGTACTGGCCGAGGGTCGACCGCACATAGAGCCCGGGCGAGGAGACCCGTCCCTTCCGCCGGGCCCGCTCGACCCGGTGGATCACCGCGGCGTCGACGCCGAAGCCGGCGCAGAACGTGAAGTACCGGTCGTCCGCCCGGCCCAGGCCGATCGTCCGGGAGCGGCCCAGGCGCAGCCCCTCCAGGATCATGCTGGTCCCCTCCGGCCATTCCCGGGGCAGCCCCAGCGCCCGGGCGAAGACGTTCGTCGAGCCGCCGGGGACGGTGGCCAGGGCGGGCAGCCGCTCCGCCGGCGTGTCGCCGGTCCGGAACGTCGGCGGCTCGGCCGCCATCAGGCCGTTCACCACCTCGTTGACCGTGCCGTCGCCACCCAGCGTGACCACCAGGTCGACGCCCTCCTCGGCGGCCTCCCGGGCCAGGTCCATGGCGTGACCCCGTCGGCGGGTGTACCGCACCGACAGGTCGACTTCGCTGCGCAGCGCCCGGACCAGCACGTCCCGGCTGCGTTCGCTGGTGGTGGTGGCCTTCGGATTGACCACCAGGACGGCCCGCATGGGCGGCACTGTACCGCGCCTACCGGCGGGTATCGTGTCGCGCGTGACCATCGACTCCGAGCCGATCCCCGACACGCTCCGTTGGGCGGTACGCCTGCTGCGCGCCGAGGCGGTGGCGCTCGGCCTGGTCGCGGTCTGGCTGATCTGGTCCGACCTCACCGCCACCACGACCCACCTCACCTCGGCGTTGCTGGTCACGGCGTTCGCGCTCGCCGGCGCGGTGGCGCTCTGGGCCCTCGGCGGCGCGTTGGGCCGCCGGAAGAGCGGCGCCCGGGCCCCGGCCATCGTGCTTCAGCTCATGCTGCTGCCGATCGGCTGGTACATGATCCAGGGCGGGCTGGGCTGGCTGGGCCTGCCGCTGATGGCCCTTGGCCTGGGCGTCACCGGCCTGCTGGTCAGCCCGCCGACCAACCGGGCGCTCGGCTTCCAGTGACCCGGCCGCTCACACCCCCTCGGGGGCGGTGCGGGACGCGCGGTCAGTAGCCGGAGGCCCGGCGGGTGAGCAGCGAGATGGTGGCCCGGCCGTCGGCCGCCTTCGCGGCCGCCGACGTGGTCAGCGCGGTGAGCACCTTCCAGGCGAAGGACGACTCGGACGGGAGCGTGGCGCCCCGGACGGTCGGCACGGTCACCTCGACGGTCAGCGCGTCGTCGGTGACCGTGAAGCGGCACTCCAGTTCGGCGTTCCGGGTGGCGATGGCGAGCAGCATGGCGCACGCCTCGTCCACCGCGATGCGCAGATCCTCGATCTCGTCGAGGGCGAACTGGAGCCGGGCCGCGAGACCTGCCGTGGCGGTACGGAGCACACCGAGGTAACTGCCGTCGGCGGGCACGGTGAGGTGCACCACGTCGTCGTCGGTCGTCGGCTGGCCGGTCAGTTGAGTCACGCCTCATCCCCCCGGTGCGGGACTCTACCCGGTCAGGTGTGCGACTGCGGGGGCACGGCCGTGGCCTGCGCCGCGAGGCCGTGCAGCGCCGGGCCGGCCAGCCGGTACGGCACCCACTCGTCCATCTGCACCGCCCCGATGGACGCGTAGAAGCCGGCCGCCGGATTCCACTTGATCATCCACCACTCGAGCCGGCGGTAGCCCCGTTCGACGCAGATCGCGGCGAGGGTGGCGAGCAGCAGCCGCCCCGCCCCGGTGCCCCGGGCGGCCGGGCGGACGTAGAGGTCCTCCAGGTAGATGCCGTGCACACCTTCCCAGGTGGAGAAGTTGAGGAACCAGAGCGCGAAGCCGAGCGGAGTGTCCCGGTCGTCCACCGCGACGTGGCCGAAGAGCGCCGGCGCCGGGCTACGACTGCTCCAGCTCGGCGCGTCTGACGCCGCGCCGCGACCTGGAGCAGTCGCGAACAGGGCGGCGGTCAACTGCTCGGCGGTCAGGTGGCACTGCTCGGGGGCGCGCTCGTACTCGGCGAGTTCGTGCACCATCGCGACGACGGCCGGCACGTCCTCGGGACGCGCCGGCCGGATCGTCGGTGCCTGGGCGGCCAGGGTCACGCCTTCTTGGTCTCCCAGAAGATCTTGGAGATCTCGTCGATCTTCTGCAGCAGCTTGTCGGCCACGGCCGGGTCCACGCTGCCCTTGGCGCCGCTGCCGCCGGCGAGCTTGGTGGCCTCGTTGAAGAGCGTGTGCAGGTTCGGGTACTTCTCGAAGTGCTCCGGCTTGAAGTAGTCGGTCCACAGCACCCAGAGGTGGTGCTTGACCAGCTCGGCCCGCTGCTCCTTGATGATGATGGCGCGGGTGCGGTACTCCGGGTCGGTGTTCGCCTGGTACTTCTCGGAGATCTTCTTGACCGACTCGGCTTCGATCCGGGCCTGCGCCGGGTCGTACACGCCACACGGCAGGTCGCAGTGCGCGCTGGCGGTCACACGGGGCGAAAGGATGCGGGGAAGGCGCATCAGGGTCCTCCATGGGATGTTTGCGATGATCCAAGCCGACATTACTCCTGGACATGCTCCCCGGCGGGCGGGAGGTGAAACCCGATGCGCCCCACAGGCGACTCCGCCGCGCCCGAGCTGCGCGGCCCGTTGGTGACCGTCCTGGTCACCGGCCCCTCCATGGTCCCGACGCTGCGGCACGGGGACTCGGTACTGGTACGCACGGGCGGTCGGGCCGTGCGTGCCGGCGACGTGGTGATCGCGGTCTTCCGCAGCCGCCCCGACCTGCTGGTCGTCAAGCGCGCGGTCCGTCCGCAGGACGGCGGTTGGTGGTTACGCGGCGACAACGACCTGGTCGCCGACGACTCCCGGGCGTACGGGGTGGCCGACGTCCGGGGCCGGGTGGTGGCCCGGTACTGGCCCCGGCCGGGCCGGGTGGGCCGCCGGCGGATATGACCCCGCTCACATCGGCGCTCCGCGTGCGCCACTATGCTCGGAAAGTGCCCGGGTGACCCCCTGCACCGCCCGCCCCGCTCGCCGCTGACCTCGCGCCCGAGCCGGCTGGTCCGTCTGCTCGACAGATCCTGGAGTCACCAATGTCTTCGTCCACCGTGGACCCCGCTGATCCCGTCTTCCGGCTGCACGTCGGCGGCAAGATGGCCGTCGCCTCGACGGTGCCGCTCACCAGCCGGGAGGACCTCTCCCTCGCGTACACCCCCGGGGTGGCCCGGGTGTGCGAGGCGATCGCCGCCGACCCCGCCCTCGCCGACGACTACACCTGGGTGTCGCACACCGTCGCCGTGGTCACCGACGGTTCCGCCGTACTCGGCCTGGGCAACATCGGCCCGCGCGCGGCGCTGCCGGTGATGGAGGGCAAGGCGGTGCTGTTCAAGCAGTTCGCCGGCGTGGACGCGGTGCCGATCTGCCTGGACACCCAGGACGTGGACGAGATCGTGGCGACGGTGAAGGCGATCGCCCCGTCGTTCGGCGGGATCAACCTGGAGGACATCAGCGCGCCGCGCTGCTTCGAGGTGGAACGCCGGCTCGACGAGGCGCTGCCGATCCCGGTCTTCCACGACGACCAGCACGGCACCGCGATCGTGGTGCTGGCCGCGCTGCGCAACGCCGCCGCCCTGCTCAACCGGAAGCTCGGCGACCTGCGGGTGGCGGTCAGCGGCGCCGGCGCGGCCGGGGTGGCGGTGACCAAGATGCTGATCGCCGGGGGAGTGAACCCGGACCAGGTCGTGGTCTGCGACTCCAAGGGGATCATCGGCCGGCACCGCGAGCTGACCGGGACCAAGGCGGAGCTGGCGGAGATCACGAACGCCGAGGGCCGCCAGGGGGACATCACCGAGGCGCTGCGCGGCGCGGACGTCCTGGTCGGCGTCTCCGGCGGGCAGATCCCCGAGGCGGCGGTGGCCGGGATGGCGCCCGGTGGCATCGTCTTCGCGCTGGCCAACCCCACCCCCGAGGTGCACCCGGAGGTGGCCGCCCGGCACGTGGCGGTGGTCGCCACCGGGCGCAGCGACTACCCGAACCAGATCAACAACGTGCTCGCCTTCCCCGGCGTGTTCCGGGGCGCGCTGGACGCCCGGGCCACCCGGATCACCGAGGGGATGAAGGTGGCCGCCGCCGACGCGATCGCCGGTGTGGTCGCCGAGTCGCTGACCGCCGAGGCGATCGTGCCCTCCCCGCTGGACCCGCGGGTCGCCCCCGCGGTCGCCGAGGCGGTGGCCGAGGCGGCCCGCCGCGACGGGGTCGCCCGCCGCTGAGCGGCACCGAGCCGTACCGGGAGCCCTTTCTATCGCCTTTTGGTGGGAAGGGCCCCTTCTTAACGGGCGCTCAGCTTGTTACCGTGCCGATCATGCGTGCCGCCTTTGCTTCTAGCTTCGACGCCGACAACCCGCTCGCCGCGCTCAGCGTCGGCGACCGCCCCGAGCCGACCCACCCGCAGGACGACTGGATCACCGTGCAGGTGCGGGCCAGCTCGCTCAACCACCACGACCTCTGGTCGCTGCGCGGGGTGGGGCTCGGCCCGGACCAGCTGCCGATGATCCTCGGCTGCGACGCGGTCGGCACCGACCCGGACGGCAACGAGGTGGTCATCTACCCGGTGGTGCCCACCCCCGGCGACCCCCGCGGCGTGTCCATCCTCTCCGAGCACTTCGCCGGCACCTTCGCCGAGCGGGTGGCCGTACCCCGGATGAACCTGCTGCCACTGCCCACCGGCCTGGCGGCGACCGACGCGGCGTGCCTGCCCACGGCCTGGCTGACCGCGTGGCGGATGCTCACCACCAGGGGCCGGGTCGACGAGGGCGAGTCGGTGCTGGTCCAGGGGGCGGGCGGCGGCGTGGCCACCGCGGCCGTCGCGCTCGGCGTCGCGCTCGGCAAGCGGGTGTACGCCACCAGCCGGGACGCCGCCAAGCGGGAGCGGATCACCGAACTGGGGGCGACCGCGCTGGAACCCGGCGCCCGGCTGCCCGAGCGGGTCGACGTGGTGATCGAGACGGTCGGCGCGGCGACCTTCGACCACTCCCTGAAGTCGGCCGCGCCGATGGCCCGGATCGTCGTCTCCGGCGCCACCGCCGGGTACGAGCCCAAGGTCAACCTGCGTCGGGTCTTCGCCATGCAGCTGGAGATCCTGGGCACCTCGATGGGCACCCCGGACGAGCTGACCGAGCTGCTCGCGTTCTGCGCCGAGCACGAGGTGCGCCCGGTGGTCGACAGCGTGGTGCCGTTCGGCCGGATCGAGGAAGCCTTCGCCCGCCTCGCCTCCGGCGAGGTCTTCGGCAAGGTCGTCGTCGACCACACCGCCTGAGCCGCCCCGCCCCCGGCGGCCGCTCAGAGGTGGTCGTCGAGGGTGGCCAGGTCGCCGCGGGTGGCGTCGGTGGGGAGGCGGTCCTTGGCCTCCGCGTCGCCGTAGAGGGTCCAGCGGAGGAACTCGACGGTGGTGTCGGAGACCACCCGCAGCGCCTTGCCGTCGGTGAGCAGGGCCCGGCCGTGGTCGCCCTTCGGCAGGCTGAGCATGGCCTTCGGCCAGGGCACCGCGTCGTACACCGCCTTGCCGGCGGCGTAGTTCACCACCTCGTCCGCCTCGCCGTGCACGAAGAGCTGCGGCGCGGCGGCGCCGGCGAAGGCGGTGCCCACCCCGAGCGCCGTCCCGGCGAAGACGATTCCGGCGTCGAGCCGCTCGTCGCGGCCGGCGGTGAAGAGCCCGATCGTGGTCACCCCGCCGGCGCTGTGCCCGGCCGCGGCCACCCGCTCGGCGTCCAGCCGCCCGCGCAGCGGATCGTCGGCCTTCGTGTCGAGGGCGAGCACCTGGGTCAGCGCGTACGACACGTCGGCCGGCTGGTTCAGCACGTCGAGCACGTTGCCGTCGCCGCCCGTGCCGGTGTGCGGGAACCGCGGCGCGGCCACCACGAAACCCGCCGCCGCCCAGCGGCTCAGCAGCAGCTGGTAGTCCTCCGGGCGGGCGCCCAGGCCGTGGCTGAACATGACCACCGGGAACCGGCCGGTCGCGGCCGGCGCCGAGCGCTCCGGCGTGCCGCCGGCCGCCCCCAGGGCCGGGTACCAGAGGGTCACCGGCAGGGGCCGGTCGCCGTCCCGGTTCAGCTTCAGCTGTCGTACGCCGACCGCGAAGGTCTCGGTGGGCGCGTGCCCGGCGGGCACCCGTGGTGCCGGGGTGGTCGCCTTCGGCGGGGCGGTCGGCACGCTGCGCACGGCCGGTGCGGCACCGTTCGAGCAGCCGGCCAGGCCCACGGTGAGCAGGGCGGCGGCGACCAGGACGGAGGTACGGCGACGGGACATGAAGACGATTGTGCCTCGCGCCGCCGGATCGCCGGCCCGACATCGAACGGAGCGTGACCGATCGTCCGGTGCCTGAGCTGTCGTCTCAGCTGCCCGCCCGGCCGAGGAGGCCGGCCCGAAGGCGGGCGACGTCGGCGGCGTCCTTGGCCCGCCGGGGCCGGCCGGGCATCCAGACCGGGAACATCTCCTTGAACTCGATCTGCGCCGCCACGCTGATCACGGGTGCGGTGCGAGCGTCCATCGATAACCGGTGGGGGCTAGTCGGGGAGGGCGCGGGTGGTGAGCGCGGT
>NZ_QGKS01000065.1 GCF_003172935.1 Micromonospora sicca
TGCCGCAGCAGCGTCCCGTCCCGGGCGGCGCC
This sequence comes from Micromonospora sicca, assembly GCF_003172935.1. GTDB lineage: Bacteria > Actinomycetota > Actinomycetes > Mycobacteriales > Micromonosporaceae > Micromonospora > Micromonospora sicca. The sequence goes on from NZ_QGKS01000065.1 coordinate 33, forward strand.
GGATGCGCGGCGTACGGCGGCATCGGGGCCCCGGAGGCGACGTTCGGCTGCGGCGCGGCCCCGCCCGGGACGGGACGCTGCTGCGGCACGGTCGGCGCGGGCCCGGACGGTGTCGCGCCGGCGGCCGTCGGCGCGGTCGCGGGCTGCGGCGTCCCGGCTGGTGCGGTCACGGGCGAGGCCGAAGTGGCGGCGGTCTCCTCGCCGGTCGGTGCGGCGTCGCCCTCAGCCGTCGCCGCCGCGGCGGGGGTCGGCTGCGCGGATGCACCGGTGGCGGGCGTCGAGTCCTCGACCGGCGCCGGGGCGGCCGGTCGCTCGCCTGCGAGAGGCGGGACCAACGGCAGGAAGATGGCGTACCCGCGGGTGCCGGCCGGGACGGTGACCGGAATCGCCCAGGCGGGCTGGTCCTCCGGACCCGGCCACACCAGCCCCGGTGGTGTCCCCTCGGCGGTGGGCATGACGAGCAGGTAGGGCGTGGCGTCGGCGGGGATCGTGCCCGCCGTCTGCCCGGCCGCCGCAGCGGTCGGGGGTGAATCTGGCGCCGAAGGCGGCTCGGACACAGGACGCTCCTTGGTCACAGGGTGCCGTCACTGTAGGGGCAAGCCCTCGCCGCCCGCCGCCCCGCGACCGGACCGTCCTCGGCGGACGTCCGGTCAGCAGGGCCAGGTCGTGACCCGCCTCGGCGTTTGCCTGGCTCAGGGAATCCCGGTCGTACGGCTTGGGGCTGAAGACGGCCACCCGCATGGTGGTCACGTCAGGGGCCGGCGCCGGGCACGCCGAGCGGCTCCCCGCAGTCGGGCGGGTCGCTCACCCCACGACGGTGGTCTCGCTGGCCAAGTCGTTGGTCGGGTTTCCGTCGTACTCGGTGCCGGTCACCCGGGCCTGGCTGGTCACCGTGCCCAGGCCTTGGGGCCGCAGCTCGACCACCACGGTCGCGGTCGCTCCGCCGGCGAGCGTGCCGAGGTCGCACTCCACCCGGCCGGCGGTTGCCGACCCGCATGCGCCCTGCGACGCCTGCACGGCGAGCAGCGTGAGCCCACCCGACACCGTCGCGGACCACTCCTGCGCGAGGTGGGCGGCGGACGGCGATGCGCCCTGGTTGCTGACGGTCACGGTGTAGGTGAGCGGCCGTCCGGGCGGGGTGGGGTCGGCGGATTCGCCGATCGTCACCGCCAGGTCCGCGGCGGGCAGGACGGTGACCGTGACGGACGCGGCGTTGTTCGCCGGCTGCGGGTCCGGCTGGTCCGCGCCGATCGAGCCGGAGATCGTGTGGGTCCCCGACGCGGACGCGGTCACCGCGATCGGCGCTATGGCCCCGGTTGACGGAGGCAGTTCCGTCGGCCCGAAGGTGCAGACGGAGTCGGACCCGTCCGGGACGCAGGACGCGCTGGAGTCGATCGAAAGGCCGGCCGGAATTCGCAGTCGTGCGGCGACGCCGGTCGCGGTGGCCGGGCCCGCGTTGGACATCTGCGCGGAGATGAAGAACGACGTCCCCGCGTGGACGGGACCGTACGGCCCGCTCAGCTGCAGTGCGACGTCGGCCTCGGTCGGCGTCGTCACCGTCGTGGTCGCCGTGCGGGCATTGTCGGACGGATCCCTGTCGGGCTCCGCGGCGGACACGGTGAAGGTCATCGAGAGCGTGCCGGCTTCGGCGGGCGTGACCTGGATGATCAACAGGGACGCCATCCCGCTCGCACCCAACGTCCCCAGGTCGCAGGTGACCAGGGTCGTTGTCGCGCTGCACCGGTCGTCCCAGTCGAGGGGGTGGAAGGACACCCCTGCGGGCAGCGGTGCGGTGACCCGCGTACCGGTCGCCGTACCGGGGCCACGGTTTCCCACGGAGACGGCGTAGGGGACGGTCGATCCGGCGAAGACCGGGTCCGGACTGTCGCTGACGTCCGAGACGAACAGGTCCACCCGCTCCGCCGCGCGCGCCGGGCCGGCGGGGACGACGAGGGAGACGAGACCGACCAGGAGCGCGGGCAGGAGACGGGTACGGGCGAGGCGGGACATCCGCATCTCCTCTTCCCAGCCCTCGATGACGAGGACTTCCGGAGGAATCCAGTCAGGGAAATGTACCGCTGCGCCAGGCCGCTTGTCGCCCCGTCGAACTGTTGACGTCGCACGGCCGTACCAGTGGGCGGAGGTCGATCACATGGCCGTACGCCGAATCCTCGCCGCCGTCGCGGTCGTCGCCGCGACTCTGTTGCTCACCGCCGCCCCCGCCGCCGCGCACGGCGCACCGATCAACCCGCTCAGCCGGGCGGCGGCCTGCGGCCCGGAGGGCGGCCGGGCGGCGACACCGGCCTGTCGCGCGGCGATCACGGCCGGTGCCGCGGTACGGGAGTGGGACAACGTCCGGGTCGCCCGGGTCGACGGCCGGGACCGGGAGCGGATCCCCGACGGTGAGCTGTGCAGCGGCGGGCTGTCCGCGTACCGGGGGCTGGACCTGCCGCACACCGACTGGCCGGCGACGACGCTGACCTCCGGCGGCCGGTTCACCTTCCGGTACCGGACCACGATCCCGCATCGGGGCACGTTCCGGCTCTACGCCACCACCCCCTCCTACGACCCGAGCCGGCGGTTGACCTGGGCCGACCTCGAGCCGCGGCCGTTCCTGACGGTCACCGACCCGCCGCTGCGCGACGGCGCGTACCAGCTGCCAGGCCGCCTGCCCGCGGGCCGCAGCGGCCGGCACCTGATCTACATCATCTGGCAGAACTCCGACACCCAGGACACCTACTACTCCTGCTCCGACGTGGTGTTCCGGTCGTCCTCCGACACCGCGTCGGGTGCCCGTGGCGGCCCGTCGGCCAGTCCGACCGCCACCACGAAGCGGGCCGCCCCGCGTACCGTCCCACCGGCAGTTCCACCGGGCGGCGCGGCCGGCGTGCCGGCGGCGGAGGCCGGGGTACCGGTGGCCTCGGTGACCGACCTCGGCGGCGTCCGCTGGCCGCTGGTGGCCGGGGCCGCCGCGGTGGTCACCGTGCTGCTGGCGGCCATCGTCGGGATGCGGCTGCGCCGGGCCGGCAGCGTGCCGGTCGGCCGTGCCTGCGAGGTACGCAACCACCGCGCCGGCCGCCGCCGGATCTGGTGAACCCGCTCAGTCCCCAGCTCCAACGGGAGGCGCCCATCGGGCCACCCTTCGCTGGTCGGACCGCACCGCCGCGGCCGTCTGGCGACGGACCATTGCGGCGCGGTCCGACAACGCGGTCAGCCCAGGCGGTGGTCGATCTCGGCCAGCTCCTCGGCGGTGAAGTCGAGGTTGTCCAGCGCGGCCACGTTCCCCTCCAGCTGGGCCACGCTGCTCGCGCCGATGATCAGGCTGGTCATCCGCGGGTCGCGCAGCGCCCAGGCCAGCGCCAGCTGGGCCAGCGACTGGCCGCGCCGCTCGGCGATCCCGCCGAGTGCCCGGATGGTGGCCATCTTCTCCGCGGTGAGGTCGCTCTCGTTGAGGAAGACGCTGGTGCGGACCCGGGAGTCCGCGGGGATGCCGCCCAGGTAGCGGTCGGTGAGCAGACCCTGCGCGAGCGGGCTGTACGCGATGCAGCCGGCGCCCACCTTTTCCAGCGTGTCGAGCAGCCCGTCGTCCTCGGTCCACCGGTTGAACATCGAGTACGACGGCTGGTTGATCAGCAGCGGCGTACCCAGGTCGCGCAGGATCGCCGCGGCCCGGGCGGTCTGCTCCGAGTTGTAGTTGGAGACGCCGACGTAGAGCGCCTTGCCGGAGCGGACGACGGCGTCCAGCGCGCCCATCGTCTCCTCCAGCGGGGTGTCCGGGTCGAACCGGTGGGAGTAGAAGATGTCGACGTAGTCCAGCCCCATCCGGCGCAGCGACTGGTCGAGCGAGGAGATCAGGTACTTGCGGGAGCCCCACTCGCCGTACGGGCCGGGCCACATCAGATAGCCGGCCTTGCTGGAGACGACCAGCTCGTCCCGGTACGGCTTGAGGTCGGTGGCGAGCATCCGGCCGAAGTTCTCCTCCGCCGAGCCGGGCGGCGGGCCGTAGTTGTTGGCCAGGTCGAAGTGGGTGATCCCCAGGTCGACGGCGCGGCGGACGATGTCCCGCTGCCGTTCGAACGGGCGGTCCGGCCCGAAGTTGTGCCACAGCCCTAGCGAGATGGCGGGCAGCCGGAGCCCGCTGCGTCCGCTGCGCCGGTAGGTCATGGTGTCGTAGCGCTCATCGGCGGCAAGGTAGGTCACGCCAAGGACCCTAGCCCCGCCCCTACCGGGCTCCACGCCCAGAGGTGGTGGCGGAAGTGCGCAGCGCCCGGGCGTCGGAACGGGCGTGCCGACCGGCCCCGCCGGGTAGCTTCGAGGCCATGCGCTTCGTCCCGCTCGACACCCCCAAGTCCATTTCCAAGATCGGTCTCGGCACCTGGCAGTTCGGGTCGAAGGAGTGGGGCTACGGGGCCGACTACGAGCGCCGGGCCGGGGACATCGTCCGGCGGGCGCTCGACCTGGGGGTCACCCTCTTCGACACCGCCGAGCTGTACGGCTTCGGCCGCAGCGAACGCATCCTCGGCGCGGCGCTCGGCGACGACCGGGCCAAGGTCGTGGTGGCCAGCAAGATCTTCCCGGTGCTGCCGATCGCCCCGGTGGTCCAGCAGCGCGCGGTGGCCTCCGCCGCCCGGCTCGGGGTCAGCAGCATCGACCTCTACCAGGTGCACCAGCCCAACCCGGTGGTCGCCGACACCACCACCATGCGCGGCATGCGCGCGCTCCAGGACGTCGGGCTGGTCGGCGAGGTCGGGGTGAGCAACTACAACCTGCGCCGCTGGCGGTTCGCCGAGGCCGCGCTGGGCCGCCGGGTGCTGAGCAACCAGGTCCGCTACAGCCTGGTCGACCGCGGTCCCGAGGAGGACCTGATCCCGTACGCGGAGCAGGCCGGCCGGATCGTCATCGCGTACAGCCCGCTGGCACAGGGCTTCCTCTCCGGGCGGTACGACGCGAGGAACCCGCCGGGCGGGGCGGTACGCCGGGCCAACCCGTACTTCCTGCCGGAGAACCTGGACCGCGGCAGCGCGCTGATCGCCACGCTGCGCGAGGTCGCCGGCGCCCACGACGCCACCCCCAGCCAGATCGCCCTGGCCTACCTGCTGCGCCACCCCAACGTGGTGGCCATCCCCGGCGCGTCCAGCGTGGAGCAGTTGGAACGCAACGCGGCCGCCGCCGAGATCGACCTGACCGACGACGAGTACGCCGCCCTGTCCACCGAGGCCCGCCAGTTCCGCCCGATCACCGGGCTCGCGGCGGTGCCGAAACTGGTCCGCGCCCGTACCGGAAGGTGACCACCATGGATGACATCACCGCCCTCATCCTCGACGACCACGCCGCCTTCCGGCGCGGCTTCGCCCGGCTCGACGACGCCCGCGACGACGCCGAGCTGCTGGCGATCTGGGAGGCGCTCGCGCTGCACCTGGACATCCACGCCGAGGCGGAGGAGACCATCCTCTACCCGCACCTGGTGCGCCGCGGCGACGACGGCGAGGAGGAGACCGAGGACGCGGTCGGCGACCACAACAAGATCCGCGACGCGATCGCCGAGTCCAAGCTGCACCCGGTCGGCTCGGACCAGTGGTGGGCGGCGGTGTGGCGGGCCCGCCGGGAGAACAGCGAGCACCTGGCCGAGGAGGAGGACGAGGCGCTGCCGGACTTCCGCCGGCACGTCGGCGTCGAACTGCGGGCCGAGCTGGGCTCCCGCTGGCTGAAGTTCTACGGCGAGCACAAGAACGGCCGTAACCTCCGCTTCGCCGACAAGGACCCGCGGAAGTACGTCGACGAGCACCGCTGACCGCTGGTCCCGCGGGCGCCGGTGTCCGCCCGGCCGTACCGACTTCGGGCGATCAGGTCCGAACCGGGCGGTCCGGTGCCGGGGCGCGCTAGCGTGGGTCGGGTGACTGCGCCAAACCAGGTTCCCCCGGTCCCGCCCGCCGACCTGCCCGGCACGCTCGGCGAGCTGCGGACGTCCGGCCACCACTACCGCACGGTCAAGGCTGAGATCCGCGACAACCTCCTCGCCCGGATGCGCTCCGGCGAGGACCGCTTCCCCGGCATCGTCGGGTACGAGGACACCGTGCTGCCCGAGGTCGAGCGGGCCCTGCTCGCCGGCCACGACATGGTGCTGCTCGGCGAACGCGGCCAGGGCAAGACCCGGCTGATCCGCTCGCTCGGCGCGCTGCTCGACGAGTGGACCCCGGTCATCGGAGGCTCGGTGCTCAACGAGCACCCGCTGCACCCGCTCACCCCGGCCTCCCGCGCGCTGGTCGCCGAGGCCGGCGACGACCTGCCGATCGGCTGGCTGCACCGCTCGATGCGGTACGGCGAGAAGCTGGCCACCCCGGACACCAGTGTCGGCGACCTGATCGGCGACGTCGACCCGATCCGGATCGCCCAGGGGCGTAGCCTCGGCGACCCGGAGACGATCCACTTCGGGCTGGTGCCGCGTACCAACCGCGGCATCTTCGCCGTCAACGAGCTGCCCGACCTGGCCGAACGCATCCAGGTGGCGCTGCTCAACGTGCTGGAGGAGCGGGACATCCAGGTCCGCGGCTACCAGCTCCGCCTGCCGCTGGACCTGCTCCTGGTGGCCAGCGCCAACCCGGAGGACTACACCAACCGGGGTCGGATCATCACCCCGCTCAAGGACCGGTTCGGCGCGGAGATCCGCACCCACTACCCGGTCGACCTGGAGCTGGAGCTGGCCCTGATCCGGCAGGAGGCCGACCTGGTCGCCGAGGTGCCGGAGCACGTGCTGGAGGTGCTGGCCCGGTTCGCCCGCGCGGTCCGCGAGTCACCGTCGGTGGATCCGCGCTCCGGGGTCTCCGCCCGGTTCCCCATCGCCGCCGCCGAGACGGTCGCGGCCGCGGCGCTGCGCCGGGCCGGCCTGCTCGCCGCCGCTCCCGCACCCGAGGGGGTACGCCCCGAGGCGCCCGTCGCCCGGGTCGGCGACGCCGTCTCCGTCACCTCCACCCTGCGCGGCAAGGTCGAGTTCGAGAGCGGCGAGGAGGGGCGGGAGATCGAGGTGCTGGCCCACCTGCTGCGGACCGCCACCGCCGAGACGTTCCGGGCCCGGCTGGCCGGGCTGGACCTGTCCGGGTTCACCGGGCTGGTCGCCGAGGGCGCGGTGATCGAGACCGGGGAACTGGTCTCGTCGGCCGAGCTGTTGCGCCAGGTCGGCCCGGTGGACGGGCTGGCCAAGGTGCTCGACCGGCTCGGGCTGGGCGACGCGCCCACCCCCGAGGAGGCCGCCGCCGGCGTCGAGTTCGTCCTGGAGGGGCTGCATCTGACCCGCCGGCTCGGCAAGGACGTCACCGAGTCCGGGCGCACCGTCTACGGCGGCCGGGGCTGACCATGGCCGGCAACCGGTTCCGGTACGGCCAGTGGCGTGGCGGGCCCGACCCGCTCGCCCCGTCGTACGACGTGCGCGCCGCCGTGGACGCGGTCGGCGCGGAGGTGCTGAACGGCGGCAGCCTCCGGGAGGCGCTGCGCGACCTGCTGCGCCGCGGCCCGCGGGGGCGGGGTGGCCTGGACGAGCTGGCCGCTCGGGCCCGGCGGCTGCGCCGGGACGCGCTGCGCCGGGGCGACCTGGACGGCGCGGTGACCCGGGCTCAGGCCCTGCTCGACCAGGCCCTCGCCGCCGAGCGGGACGAGCTGCGCGGTCGCGACGGCGACGACGCCCGCTTCGCCGAGGCGGTGCTGGACAACCTGCCCCGCTCCACCGCGCGGGCGGTCGAGGAGCTGTCCGGCTACCAGTGGGCCAGCGACGAGGCCCGGCAGACGTACCAGCGGATCCTCGACGGGCTCCGCGGCGAGGTGCTGGAGCAGCGCTTCGCCGGGCTGCGGGACGCGGCACGAGCCGCCGGCGACCCGGCTGTCCAGCGGCAGCTCGCCGAGATGATGCGGGACCTCAACGACCTGCTGGGCCGGCACGCCCGCGCCGAGGACACCACCGACGCGTTCGCCGAGTTCATGCGCCGGCACGGCGAGTTCTTCCCGGAACAGCCGAAGGACGTCGACGAACTGGTCGACGTGCTGGCCCGCCGGGCGGCGGCCGGGGAGCGGCTGATGCGGTCGCTGTCCGACCGGCAGCGGGAGGAGCTGGCCGGGCTGATGCGCCAGTCGCTCGGCGAGCAGTTGGCCGGCGAGCTGTCCGCGCTCGACGCCCACCTGCGGGCGCTGCGCCCCGACCTGAACTGGCAGCGTGGGGAGCGGGTCCGCGGCGACCAACCGCTCGGCTACGGCGAGGCGACCGGGGTGCTCGGCGAGATCGCCGAGCTGGACGAGCTGCTGGATCAGCTCGACCAGGAGCACACGGGCGCCACCCTCGACGACGTGGACGTCGACGCGGTGGCCCGGACGCTGGGCCGGGACGCCGCAGACGACGTACGCCGGCTGCGGGAGCTGGAGCGGGAGCTGCGCCGGCAGGGCTGGGTGAGCCGGGACGCGGACGGGTTGACGCTGAGCCCGAAGGCGCTGCGCCGGCTTGCCGGCACCGCGCTGCGCCGGGTCTTCGCCGACCTGACCGCCGGGCCGCGCGGCCAGCACGATCTCCGCTCGGCGGGCGCCGCGGGCGAGGTCAGCGGGGCGTCCCGGCAGTGGGAGTACGGCGACGAGCAACCCCTCGACGTGGTGCGCACCCTCACCCGTGCGGTACGCCGGGCCGGCCCCACGGTCCCGGTGCAGCTCGCGGTCGAGGACTTCGAGGTGGTGGAGACCGAGCGGCGGGCGTCGGCGGCGGTGGCGCTGTGCGTGGACCTGTCGTACTCGATGATCTCGCAGGGGCGCTGGGGGCCGATGAAGCAGACCGCCCTCGCCCTGTCGCACCTGGTGGCGACCCGGTTCCCGCAGGACGCGTTGCAGATCGTCGGCTTCGGCCGGGAGGCGCTGCCGCTGACCCAGCAGGAACTGGCGGCGGTGGAACCGGACATGGAGCAGGGCACCAACCTCCAGCACGCGCTCCGGCTGGCCGGCCGGCACCTGCGCCGGCACCCGGGCGCGGAGCCGGTGGTGCTCGTGGTCACCGACGGCGAACCCACCGCCCACCTGGATCCGGAGGACGGGGAGGCCTACTTCCACTGGCCGCCGCTGCCGGAGACGATCGAGGCGACCATCCGCGAGGTGGACAAGCTCACCCGCTACGGCGCCACGCTGAATCTGTTCATGCTCGGCGACGACCCGGGACTGCGCCGCTTCGTCGACGCGGTGGCCCGCCGCTCGAAGGGCCGCATGTTCACTCCCGACCTCGACGACCTCGGCGAGTACGTGGTCAGCGACTACCTCCGCGCCCGGCACGGCCGGCGCTGACCCGCCCGTCATCGGTGGATCACGGTCGTGGGCGAATCCCCTCATCCGGGTGAAACGGGCGCGATAACTCCCTGACCGACGGGTGGGGGCGGGGTTGACTGCGGAGGTGGAGAGCGCGGAGCTGCGGCGGGCGTACGAGGCGGTGCTCGCGGAGGTGGATGCGGGCGGGTTCGGGGCGCCGGCCGAGGGGGAGCTGAGCGCGGAGCAGATCGTGGCGCACCTGGCCGCCAACGACGAGCTGTTGAGCGAGGCGACCGAGGCGGTGCTGGCCGGGTCGCCGTTCGCGTACTACGACCTGGAGACCATCCACCGGCCGCAGCTCGATGCCCTGGTCTCCGAGTGCGGCGGCCTGGACGGGCTGGCCACCCTGCTCCGGGCCACCAGCCAGAAGCTCTGTACCCTCGCCGACCGACTCGGCCCCGCCGCGGACACCCCCGTCGACACCGTGCTGCGCGAGGGCGTCGACCTGAACGTGGACGAGTCCCTGCCCTGGGGCCGCACCCTCGACCTGCACACCCGCGTCCACCTGCCGATGCACCTGACCCAGCTCCGGGTGCTGCGCAACGGTGCGAGCCGCGCACCCGTGGCCGGGTCGTGAGCCGCCCGGCCTGGTGAGGCCCTCCCGCTGGTGGCCGGCCCGCCGATCGGCGTTCGACACGGCCGGGCCGGGCCTGCTGCGGCACCGGATCTGGATGGCGGCGCCGCTGATCCTCCAGTGCTCGCTGATGGCCGGCGTCGCGTGGTGGATCTCCCAGTCGTTCTTCGGCCACGGAACCCCGATCTTCGCCGCCACCGCGGCGCTGATCTGCCTGACCTCCAGCATGGGCGGCCGGGGGCGGCAGGCCGTCGACCTGTTCGTCGGGGTGGCGGCCGGGGTCGTGGTCGGGCAGGGGCTGCGCGCGCTGCACACCGGCAACGCGTTCTGGTTGATCGTGCCGGCGATCGCGCTGACCATGGCGATGGCCGCGCTCGTCAACCCCCGGCCGTTGACCTACATCCAGGCCGGCGCCGCCGTGCTGATCGTGGTGGCGGTGGGGGCGTCGAGCTCCCCGGTGGAATACCTGGTGGACGCCGCCGTCGGGGGTCTGGTCGGGCTCCTCGGCAGCCAGGTGCTGTTCACTCCGGACCCGGTCAAGCTGGTCGAGGAGCCAGTCCGGAAGATCCTGCGGGACACGGCGGACGCCCTGCGTACCGCGGGCGAGGCGCTGCGTCGGGGCTCGGCGGCGCAGGCGGGGGTCGCGTGCGAACGGGCCCGGGACGCGCACGCCCGGCTCGGGGAGCTGTCCGGGGCCCGCGCCGCCGCCCAGCGGGTCACCGGCCGCACCGTACGGGGCCGGCGGCGGTTGGGCCGCCTCCGGCGGGCGGACCGTCCGCTCGACGACGTCGACGTGTTGATCGCCGCCGTCCTGCTGCTCTGCGACGACGTGCAGGTCCGACTCGCCCGGGCCGGGGCACCGGCGTCCGATCCGCTGCCAGCCCGGCTGACCGAGCTGGCGGACGGGGTGGCCGAGCTGGCCGCCCGGCCGATGCCGGTCATGGCGACCGCCTCTCCCGACCGGCGTCGGAGAGCCGCCGACCCCACTCCGCCCAGTTTCCCCGCACCGCCATGCGCTGAGGAGGTCGCGGCGACCGAGGTCTACCTGCAC
>NZ_QGKS01000488.1 GCF_003172935.1 Micromonospora sicca
GACGGTGGCGGGGCGGCGGGTGCGCTGCCGGATCTCCGGCGCCGGGCCGGCCGTGGTGCTGCTGCACGGCATCGGGCGCACCCTCGACGACTTCACCGCCCAGCACGAGCTGCTGGCCGCCGACCACCGGGTGGTCAGCGTCGACCTGCCCGGCCACGGCGGCTCCGCGCCGCTGGACGCCCCGCACACCCTGCCGGCGCTCGCCGCGGCCGTCGCGGAGTTCCTCGACGCGGCCGGCGTCGACCGGCCGGCGCATCTGGTCGGCAACTCCCTGGGCGGGGCGGTGGCGATGCGGCTGGCCGCCGACGAGCCGTCCTGGGCGGCCAGCCTGGCGCTGGTCAACAGCGCCGGGTTCGGCCGTGAGGTGACCGTCGCGCTGCGACTGCTCGCGCTGCGCCCGCTCGGCCGGCTGCTGCTGCGTCCCCACCCGGCCATCGCCCGCCGCACCGAGCTGGCGATCTTCCGCGACCCGGCGTACGCCACCGAGGAGCGGATCGCGACCGCGCTCGCGGTGGCCGGGCAGCCGCACGCCGCCCGGGTGATGCTGGAACTGGTCCGCGGCCTCGGCACCTGGCGGGGCGTACGACCACAGTGGCGCGCCGAGCTGCTCGACGCGGTCGCCGCGCTGGACGTCCCCACGCTGGTGGTCTGGGGCGACCGGGACCTGATCCTCCCCGCCACCCACCTGACCGCCGCCCGGTCCCGGCTGCCCCGGGCACGGACGCATCTGTTCGCCGATACCGGGCACATGCCGCAGATCGAGCGGGCCGAGGAGTTCCACGCGCTGCTCCGCGACTTCTGGGCCGGCGCCGCCGGGCCCTGACGAGTCACGTGGGCCGGCGCCGGGTCGCGGCTGGCTGCGGGACGGCCGCCGGCCAGCCGGCGGGATGCCGCGTGTCAGGCGGGGACGTCGGTGGCCTGGCGGTGCCGCAGCACCAGGGTCACCGCCACCAGGACGAAGAGCAGGGCGGCGAGCGCCGGCACCGGCGCCGGCAGCCGGGGTGTGACCAGCGCCAGCAAGGACACGATCGGGAAGAGCACCAGCCCGAGGCCGCGCTTCCAGCGCAGGTGCAGCGCCCAGAGGGTGACCAGGAATACCGCGACGGGCACCGCCACTGTGTACCCGGCGGTCCGGCCGGAGACGTGGGCGGCGTGCAGGTCGTGGTCGACCGCGACGGCCAGCCCGGCGCCCACCGCGGCGATCGCCGCGAAGATCAGGTAGTGGCCGTACCCCCAGAACAGCGCGCCGCGCAGGCGGGACGGCGGTAGCTGCCCAGGACGATCGAAGTAGAGCCACCAGAGCGCGAAGACGATCACCATCCCGGCGGCGGCGAGCCGCCACAGCTCCGGGTTTCCGGCGTCCACCCCGCGCTGGATCGCCACCGAGATGGACAGGATCGCCTCGCCGAGCACGATCAGGGTGAACAACTGGTACCGCTCGGCGATGTGGTGCGGGTGCCAGCCGGTCTTGCCGTGCCGCTCGGCGACCACCGGCACCAGCACGTCGGCCAGCGCCAGTACCAGGAACGCCGGCATGCCCCAGCCGTCCGGCAGGGCGAGCCGCAGCAGCCAGCCGAGCTGGACGACGCCGACCCCCACCGCGTACGCGATCGCGGTGTCCCGGCGGTCCGGGTTGGCGGCCGCCGCGCGCAGCCAGTTGACGATCGTGCCGAGCCGCATCACCACGTACCCGTAGGTGATGGTGGTGAAGTCCGCGTCGGTGAACGCGCGTGGCACGCCGGCAGCGAGGATCAGCGCGCCGGCGATCTGCACCAGGGTGGTGACCCGGTAGACGTCGTCATCGGTGTCGTAGGCGGAGGCGAACCACGTGAAGTTCATCCAGGCCCACCAGATCGCGAAGAAGACCGTCAGGTAGCTGACCAGCGCGTGCCCGAGGTGGTTCTCCGCCAGGTCGTGGTGCAGGCTGTTGGACGCCTGGGCCACCGCCACCACGAAGCAGAGGTCGAAGAAGAGTTCCAGCGGCGTGGCGGTCCGGTGCGGCTCGTCGGGCCGGCGGCCCCGCATGGGCCGGTACCAGGAGCGGAAGCGCGCGGTGCTGGTGGTCACGGGACTGCTCCTCGCCGGGGCGGGCCGGTTGCGCCCACACGATAGCCGTACCGGCGCCCGCGACCGGCCCGGATCCGGTCAGCCGGCCGGCGCGGGCGCGGGCCTCGCGACGTCGATCTCCGCGGCGGCCAGCGTGGCGAGGTCCGCCTCCACGGCCGCCGGCAGCGGCCGCCGCTGGCGCAGCACCCAGCCCAGCTTCCGCGCGGCGTCGGCCAGCCCGGCGCGCCCCGCCGGGTCGCGCCAGGTCTCGGCGACCACCGCGCGGACCACCCGGCCGGGCCGGCGCAGGGCGGCGGTGAGCACCCGGTTGCGCGCCTCGATTCGCCGCCGGGCGCGGGGGTCCCGACCCGTCGGCGCCGGCAGGTGGTGGGCCACCAGCTCCGGGACGTACGCCAGGTGCCACCCGGCGGCGGCCAGGTCCATCGCCAGCAGCGCCTCCTCGCCATACGTCCCGAGCCGCTCGGCGAAGCCGCCGACCTGCCGGTACGCGGCGCGACGCAGCACCACCGCGCAGGCCAGGAAGCCGAGCACGGTCGGGCCGGGCGCGTCCGGGGCGGTGCCGAGCGGGGCCCGCGCCATCCCCGCCGAGATCGGGTCGAGCCGACCCGCCCGGCCGACCAGCACCCGCCCGGTCAGCAGCGCGGTCCGGGGGTGGGTGCGCAGCAGCTCCCCGGCCCGCTCCAGCGACCCGGGCGCCCAGTACGAGTCGTCGTCGGCGAACGCGACGAACGGGGTGTCGGCCAGCGCCACGCCGACGTTGCGGGCCGCCCCGGCCCCGGCGTTGCGGCCCAGCTCGACCACCCGCACGTGGGGAAGGGCCCGCGCGACCGCGGCCGGCGTGCCGTCGTCCGAGCCGTTGTCCACCACGATCACCGGGGCGGTGTGCCGGGGCAGCAGTGCCAGGAGCTGGTCCCGCCGGTTGCGGGTGGCCACCACGATCGTCAGGTCCGGAGTCATGACCGCCCAGGTACCCGGGGACGCCGGCCCGCATTCGACCGCAGCGGGCGCAATTCCCCGGTCCGAGCAGGTGCGGGAGCGGCGGGGCGGGGAAGACGAACCCGTGGCCGAGGTGACGCTGCTGCTCGCCGGCGACGTGATGACCGGTCGCGGCGTCGACCAGATCCTGCCCCGGCCGGGGCCGCCCGGGCTGCGGGAAGCGGCGGTCACCGACGCCCGTCGCTACGTCGAGCTGGTTGAGTCCGTCGCCGGACCGGTACCCCGCCCGGCCCCGCCGCAGTGGCCGTGGGGCGCGGCGCTGCGCCTCCTCGACGAGCTGCGCCCGGACGTGCGGATCGTCAACCTGGAAACGGCGGTGACCGGCCGCGGCGAGTACGCCCCGGGCAAGGGCATCCACTACCGGATGCACCCGGACAACCTCGCCTGCCTCACCGCGGCCCGGCTCGACGTCTGCGCGCTGGCCAACAACCACGTCCTCGACTTCGGCGCGGAGGGGCTCGGCGACACCCTGGACGCCCTGCGGCGGGCCGGGATCACGCCGGCCGGCGCGGGCCGGGACGAGGACGAGGCGTGGCAGCCGGCGCGGGTGCCCCTCGCCGGCGGCCGCCGGCTGCTGGTCTGGTCGGTGGGCGCCCCCTCCAGCGGCGTCCCCCCGCCGTGGGCGGCGACCGGCGGGCGACCCGGCGTGGCGTACCTGCCCGAGGTGTCCGAGGCCACGGCGGGGATGCTCGCCGACCGGATCGGCCGGGAGGCGGGGCCGACGGACCTGGTGGTGGTCTCCGTGCACTGGGGGTCGAACTGGGGCTACCAGGTGCCGGACGAGCACGTCCGGTTCGCGCACCGGCTGGTGGAGTCCGGCGTGCACCTGCTGCACGGTCATTCGTCGCACCACCCGCGCCCGGTCGAGCGGTACCGGGGACGGCTCATCCTGTACGGCTGCGGCGACCTGATCGACGACTACGAGGGGATCGGCGGGCAGGAGTCGTACCGGCCGGAGCTGCGGCTGCTGCACCTGGCGAGCCTGGACGCCGACAGCGGCGAGCTGCGCCGGTTGCGACTCGTCCCGGTGCGGATGCGCCGCATGCGACTGGAGTCGGCGGGGCCGGAGGAGGCCCGCTGGCTGGCCGAGCTGCTGGACGGGCTGGGCGCGCCGTACCGGACCCGGTTCGTCCTCGGCGACGACGGCCTCGTCACGCTGCGACCCGGCTGACCCGGCTCACCCGGCGGCACGTGGCCTGCGCCACCTTCGCGCGCCAGGCGCCACGGTCATCCGGTCTTGGGAGGCACCATAGATACATGACGCATCCCACGACCTCGCCGCGCGCGACCGCGCCGTCCGCCGCCGAGCGGGCCTACCGGCACCTCAAGCGCGCGATCCTGGAGCAGGTCTATCCCGGTGGCTCGCTGATCAGCGAGGGCGAGATCGCCGAGGCCGCCGGCGTGTCCCGCACCCCGGTCCGGGAGGCGCTGCTCCGACTGGAGGCCGAGGGGCTGGTCGCGCTCTACCCCAAGCGCGGGGCGCTGATCCGGCCGGTCTCCGCCCGCGAGATCGCCGACGTGATCGAGGCCCGCCGGCTGGTCGAGCTGCACGCCGCGGAGCGGGTGTGGCCGCGCCGCGCCGAGCTGAAGGGCGACCTGGCCCGCTGGCTCACCGAGATGCGCCAGGCGCACGCCGCCGGCGACGTGACCGCGCTGATGGCAGCCGACCGGGCCTTCCACGCCACCGTGGTCGAGGCCGCCGGCAACGAGATCCTCGCCGAGCTGTACCACCGGCTGCGCGACCGGCAGCTGCGGATGGGCGAGGCGAGCTTCCGGCTCTCACCAGGCTGGGCGGACGTGGTCCTCGCCGAGCACGCCGGCCAGCTCGCCGCCCTCGACGGCGACGACCTGCGGGCCTGGCTCGACGCCGTCGGCGCCCACGTCGACAAGGCCGCGACCGTGCTGCGGAGGCTGCGGTGAGCGTCGCCGCCGTGCGCCACCCCGCCCTCCGGGTCTACGCGGTCGCGCTCACCGCGTACGTGGCCGCCGTGTTCCACCGCAGCTCGCTCGGCGTGACCGGGGTGGACGCGGCCGACCGCTTCCACATCAACGCCTCGGCGCTGGCCACCTTCTCCGTCGCCCAGCTCGCCGTGTACGCGGCGATGCAGGTGCCCGTCGGCGTGCTCCTCGACCGGTTCGGCTCCCGCCGGCTGCTGCTCACCGGCGGGGCGCTGATGGTGGCCGGGCAGCTCTGCTTCGCCGTCGCCACCGACGTCCGGCTCGCCGTCGCCGCCCGGGTCCTGGTCGGCCTCGGCGACGCGATGACCTTCATCAGCGTGCTGCGGATCGTGGCGTTCTGGTTCCCCGGGCGGCGCAACCCGCTGTTGGTGCAGCTCACCGGCACCGTCGGGCAGCTCGGCGCGGTCCTCGGCGCCGTACCCCTGGTGGCGCTGCTGCACCACGCCGGCTGGACCCCCGCCTTCCTCACCGCGGCCGCGCTCGGCGCGACCGTGCTGCTGCTGGTGCTCGCGGCGGTACGCGACACCCCGCACGCCGAGCACGCCGCCGCTGTCGCCCCGGACCTGGCCACCGTACGCCGGCAGCTCGCCGCGGCCTGGGCCCAGCCGGGCACCCGCCTCGGTCTCTGGACCCACTTCGTCACCCAGTTCTCCGGCTCGGTCTTCGCGCTGCTCTGGGGCTACCCGTTCCTGGTGCAGGGCCAGGGCCTCTCACCCACCGCCGCCGCCTTCCTGCTCACCCTGATGACCGTGGCGACCCTGGTCTGCGGTCCGGTCATCGCGCACCTGTGCGCCCGGCACCCGTTCCGCCGCTCGGTGGTGGTCTTCGCCATCACCGCGGCCACCGCCGCCGTCTGGGCCGTGGTGCTCGCCTGGCCGGGGCGGGCGCCGCACTGGCTGCTGGTGACCCTGGTGGTCGTCCTCGCGGTGAACGGGCCCGGCTCGGTCATCGGCTTCGACTACGCGCGCACGTTCAACCCGGTGCACCGCATCGGCAGCGCCACCGGGATCGTCAACGTGGGGGGCTTCGTCGCCTCGATCCTGCTGATCCTGGCCGTCGGCGTGGTCCTCGACCTGGCCACTCCCGCGGGGCGGTCCACCCCGCCGCTGGACGCGTTCCGCTGGGCCTTCGCCGTGCAGTACCTGCTCTGGGGCCTCGGCGCGGTGCA
Source organism: Micromonospora sicca (assembly GCF_003172935.1). GTDB lineage: Bacteria > Actinomycetota > Actinomycetes > Mycobacteriales > Micromonosporaceae > Micromonospora > Micromonospora sicca. The sequence continues at coordinate 6,191 of NZ_QGKS01000488.1, forward strand.
GGTGCTGCGCTACCGCAACGCCGCCCGCCGTCGGTACGCGGCGGACCGGGCCGCTGTCCCGGTCCCGGCGGCCGCCTGACCGCGGTCCCACCGGGCCGGCGGCCCGGTCAGCTGCGGAGGCGTCGGTGGGTGAGCGAGTCCAGCACCAGGGTCAGCCCCGCGCCGACCAGCCAGAAGTCCTTGGCGATGGGGGTGCCGGCCTGCGTGGGCTTCAGGCTGTGCGGTTCCCGCAGCCCCGGCGTCTTCAGGTAGAGCTGCATCAGCCCGGCGCCGAACGCGGCCAGCCCCAGCCCGACCAGGAACGACGGCGCGAACGGGGTGAGCAGCGCGGCGCCCAGGGCGATCTCGCTCCGGGACAGCAGCTTGGCGAACTGGGCGGCGTCCAGCTGCCGGAGCTGCGGGACCGCCCCCACGGCCATGCCGTGCATCGCCTCGGCGGCCTCGCCCTCCAGGCTGCGCTTGCTGAGCCCGGAATTCAGGAAGAACGCGCCGATGCTGACCCGCAGCGGCGCATGCGTCAGCTTCATGACCACTCCCGTCGGTGCCGGAGAATCGTGCCCCGGCCTACCCGGTACGGGCGTTGCTAACCCGCCGAGCGGCGTTGGGCCGCCGGCGGCGCCCGGCGGTAGGTTCGCGGGGGAGCGTGATCACAGTCGCGAACGAAGGAGACACCGTGAGCCAGGAAGTCCGGGGAGTCGTGTCGCGGCGCAAGGGCGCGCCGGTGGAGGTGACCACCATCCTGGTGCCGGACCCGGGGCCGGGCGAGGCGGTCGTCCGCGTCCAGTCCTGCGGGGTCTGCCACACCGACCTGCACTACCGGGAGGGCGGCATCAACGACGAGTACCCGTTCCTGCTCGGTCACGAGGCGGCCGGCATCGTCGAGCAGGTGGGGGAGGGGGTCACCGGGGTGGCCCCGGGCGACTTCGTGGTGCTCAACTGGCGCGCGGTCTGCGGAGTGTGCCGGGCCTGCCGCCGGGGCCGCCCCTGGTACTGCTTCAACACCCACAACGCCGCCCGGAAGATGACCCTCACCGACGGCACCGAACTGTCGCCCGCGCTGGGCATCGGCGCCTTCGCCGAGAAGACCCTGGTCCACGCCGGGCAGTGCACCAAGGTCGATCCGGCGGCCCGGCCCGCAGCGGTGGGCCTGCTCGGCTGCGGGGTGATGGCCGGGCTCGGCGCGGCGATGAACACCGGCCAGGTCAGCCGGGGCGACTCGGTCGCGGTGATCGGCTGCGGCGGCGTCGGCGACGCCGCGATCGCCGGCGCCGCCCTCGCCGGAGCGACGACGATCATCGCGGTGGACACCGACTCCCGCAAGCTCGACTGGGCGCGCAAGTTCGGGGCGACGCACACGGTCAACGCCTCCGAGGACGACCCGGTCGAGGCGATCCGCGCCGCCACCGGCGGGTTCGGCGCCGACGTGGTGATCGAGGCGGTCGGCCGCCCGGAGACCTGGAAGCAGGCCTTCTACGCCCGCGACCTGGCCGGCACGGTGGTGCTGGTCGGCGTGCCCACCCCGGAGATGAAGGTGGAGCTGCCGCTGCTCGACGTCTTCGGCCGCGGCGGCGCCCTCAAGTCCAGCTGGTACGGCGACTGCCTGCCCAGCCGGGACTTCCCGACGCTCACCGCGCTCTACCTGCAGGGTCGACTGGACCTGGACGCCTTCGTCACCGAGGAGATCGCCCTGGACCAGGTCGAGGAGGCGTTCACCCGGATGCACCACGGCGACGTGCTCCGCTCGGTGGTGGTCTTCCCATGACCGCCCGCGTCGACCACACCGTCACCTCCGGCACCTTCTCCCTGGACGGGCAGACCTTCGACGTCGACAACAACGTCTGGGTGGTCGGCGACGACGCCGAGTGCGTCGTCGTCGACGCGCCGCACGACGTGGCGGCCATCCTGCGCGTCGTCGGCGCCCGCCGGGTGGTCGCCGTGCTGGCCACCCACGCCCACGACGACCACGTACGCGTGGCGCCGGAGCTGGCCCGGGCCACCGGCGCGCCGGTGCTGCTGCATCCGGCCGACCGGGTGCTCTGGGACCTGGTCCATCCGGGCACGCCGCCGGACGGCGAGCTGGCCGACGGCGCGACCGTCGAGGTGGCCGGCATCGCCCTGCGGGTGCTGCACACCCCCGGTCACAGCCCCGGCGCGTGCACCTTCCACGCCCCGGCCCTCGGCGTGGTCTTCACCGGCGACACCCTCTTCGCCGGCGGGCCGGGCGCCACCGGCCGCTCCCACAGCGACTTCGGCACCATCATCGAGTCGATCCGGACCCGGCTGCTCACCCTGCCGCCGGAGACCGTCGTGCACACCGGCCACGGCGACAGCACCACGATCGCCGCCGAGGCGCCCCACCTGGACGAATGGCTCGCCCGGGGCCACTGACCGCCGACCGCGCCCGCCGCCCCGCCGGTCCAGGGAGGACATGGTCGGCGGGCGGCCCGCGGTGCCGCCGGCCGCTGGAGCGGGGAGGGAGGGTCAGCGTTCGCCGTCGAGCACCGGCTTGACGTCCAGCACCGGCGTCCCGTGCACCGCCTCCAGGTCCGCCACCCGGACCCGCACCCCGTCCACATCGAGGACCCGGACCCGGTGCAGACCGATCGGGTTCGGCCGGTGCGGGGAGCGGGTGCTGAACACGCCGGTCTCCGGGCGGGACCGGTCCCCGCGCGGATGCACCGCCAGCACGTCCCGCCGGGCCCGGTCCAGCCAGGTCAGCACCAGCAGGTCGGCGCCGGGACGCAGGTCGCGCACCGCCGGGGCGATCCCCTCCTCGAAGACCAGCCAGGCCTCCGGCGCCCCCTCGTCGCCCTGCTTCGGGGCCACGCCCGGGTCGGTCAGCGGCGACTCCACCCGACCCACCGGGCGCAGCGTGTACCGGTCGTCGTTCACCCGAGGGCCTCCCGCAGCGTGTGCAGCCGGACGGTGGTGCCGGCGGCGGTGGTGTGCACCGGGACCAGGTCGCGGCGGGTGTGCCCGATGCTCGGGCCCCGGCCGACCACGGTAGTGGCAGTCACTGTCCTCGACTTCCCGGTTCCCGCGCGCCCACTGTAACGCCGACGCCAACGGGGCGCTGCCGGGTCACTTGCTTGCCGGTCGAGGCGTGCCCGGTTACTCTGCGAAGGGACCCGGATGCCGGCGGACGACGCCGCCCGGAGTCTTCCTCACCCACTCCGCACGGCCCATCACCGTCCCGGGGTGTCCATTCCGCGAGTCCCGCGCTGCGGTGACCTCGCTGCCGGTCTCCCGGCCAGGCCATTCCGCACCCGGTGAGCGCTTTCGCCGCCGGCCGGTCGCCCGTGCGCCGCACGTGCGGACCCGGCACGGCGCTGCCCGGCCGGCCCGCGAGGCCATCCCTTCCCGGTACGCCCGACCTTCCCTCCCCGCCCGCCCTGCCGGCGCCGACCTCCCCGCTCGAGGCGGACGCCAGTCGCCCGCGGGCGGCCACCTGATCCGAAAGGCACCCCATGACCATCGAATCCACCGCCCTGACCCCGATCAGCGGCATCCTTGACGTCGACGACGACCGGGGGTACGTCCGTGTCCACGGCTACCTGTCCACCCCGGACGACGTCCACGTCTCCACGTCCCAACTCACCAGGTACGGCCTTCGCCGCGGCGACCTGGTCACCGGGGCGGTACGCACCGGTGAGCCGCGCCGGGGCCGGCACGCCCCGCTGGTCCGGCTGGACACCATCAACGGGATGGAGCCGGAGGAGGCGCGGCGGCGGCCGGAGTTCTACACGCTGACCCCGCTGTACCCGCAGGAGCGGCTGCGGCTGGAGACCGAGCCGCACATCCTGACCACCCGGGTGATCGACCTGGTCATGCCGATCGGCAAGGGCCAGCGGGCGCTGATCGTCTCGCCGCCGAAGGCGGGTAAGACGATGGTGCTGCAGGCGATCGCGAACGCGATCACCCGCAACAACCCGGAGTGCCACCTGATGGTGGTGCTGGTCGACGAGCGGCCGGAAGAGGTCACCGACATGTCTCGGTCGGTGAAGGGCGAGGTCATCGCGGCCACGTTCGACCGTCCGCCGCAGGACCACACCACGGTGGCGGAGCTGGCGATCGAGCGGGCGAAGCGCCTGGTCGAGCTGGGGCACGACGTCGTCGTGCTGCTCGACTCGCTCACCAGGCTGGGCCGCGCCTACAACCTCGCCGTCCGCTCCGGCGGGCGTACGCTCTCCGGCGGCGTCGACGTGGCCGCGCTCAACCCGCCGAAGCGGCTGCTCGCCGCGGCCCGCAACGTCGAGGAGGGCGGCTCGCTGACCGTGATCGCCTCGGCCCTGGTGGAGACCGGGTCCGCGGCCGACACGCTGATCTACGAGGAGTTCAAGAGCACCGGCAACGCCGAGCTGCGGCTGGACCGGTCGCTGGCCGACCGGCGTAGGTTCCCAGCCGTCGACATCCGACCCTCCGGCACGCGGCGGGAAGAGCTGCTCGCCAGCGGCGCCGAGCTGCACCGCCTGCGCGCCCTGCGTTCCGCGCTGTCCGCACTGGACCGGCACCAGGCCCTCGACCAGCTCCTCCGTCAGCTCGCCGGCACGCCGGACAACCACCGCTTCCTCGCCCGGCTGGACCCCTCATCCCGGGGCTAGATCCTTGGGTTCGAGAATCTGAACAACTGAGTCAGGTTTTCAGGCTGCGGTTTTGAGTCGTGCGCGGGCGATGTAGTCGTCGACGTGGTGGTCGATGGCGGCGAGGGCTTGACGCAGGTC
>NZ_QGKS01000342.1 GCF_003172935.1 Micromonospora sicca
GCCCTGCGTGCAGTCCCCGGACCCACCGGAGGTGACCCCCTGCGCCTGGTCGCCGGAGAGCCACGCGCCGCCGGCCGGGGAGCAGACCGAGTGCACGGGCCAGGTGAGCCGCACCGGCGAGATCGCGGCCGGCCGGGCGCAGAACCAGCCGGAGGGTCGCTGGTTCCGGGCCGCCGCCGGCAGCCAGGAAGCCTGCCTGGACGCGCCGGAGGACACCCTGGCGGCGGTGCAGCTACAGCGCTTCACCGGGACCTCGTTCGAGACCGTGGCCAGCGCCGACACCTCCGACGGCGTGGCCCGGCTGACCGCCGGGACCCCGGCCGGTGTCTACCGCTACCGGGTCGTCGGGCTGGACGGCGAGGGGGCGTACACCCTGGCCTTCTCGGCCCGCTGAGCCGTCGCCGGGCGGCCCGCCCGGCGAGCCGGACCGCGGCCCCCGTCCACCACCGCCCGGTGGCCGGGGGCCGCGCCGCGTCCGACGGTCGGTCAGGGCAGCGCGGCGACCGCGGCGGCGTACCCGACGCCGGTGCCCACCGTCGCGTCGATCAGCACGTCGAGCTGCACGGGGGCCACCCCGTGCTCCAGGTCGGTGCTGACGTCCCCGGCCAGCAGCAGCTCACCGGAGTCCAGCTCGTGCACGTACGCCTTGGGCAGCAGCCGGTCGTGGTTCCAGGCGTTGCAGAACGCGTACGCCTCGGCGCGCCGGGCCGCCGGCAGCCGGCGGGTGGCCACCACCCGGGCGTGCAGGATCTCCCCACGCCGCCCCAGCCGGCGGTACCGGATCACCGCCTCGCCCCAGCGGCCCACCACCGTGCCGTCCGGCTCCACCGCGTACCCGTCGCCTCGCCGGTCGAGGGCGGCGGTCACCAGGGCCAGGCTCAGCGGGACCGGCTCCTCCGCCGGCGGTTCGGCCCGCTCCGGATCGTCGGCCGGCCACTCGTCGGGGGAGTCCTCGGCCGGCAGCGGCACCGGGTCGGCGAGCGGCCGGTCGGCCAGCCAGGAGGCGATCCGCCCGGACTGGTGGCCGGTGCCGTTGCGGGCGTCGAAGCTGCCGGCCAGCTCGGTCGCCACCGCGAGCAGGTCCGCGCCGAGCGTCGCCACGTCCACCTCGGCCGCCGGCCGGGGACCGTGGCCGGGGCGGTGGAGGCGCCGCCCGCCCCGCCCGGCCTCGGTGGCCAGGGTGCAGAGCAGCGCGCCGGCGGCGGCGAACTCCATCGCGGACAGATCGTCGTACGGGTGGTCCAGCCGCGGCAGCTGCTCGGCGAGGATGTCCAGCCCCCGGTCCAGGTGCCCGCCCAGCGCGCAGAACCGCAGGTGCGCGGCGAGCTGCGGGAAGGCCGTCCGCTCCCGCCGGTGTCGCCGGTACGCCCGCAGGTGCGCCCGTCCCGCCCGGTCGGCCGCCCCGGTCCGCAGCCACGGCAGCAGCGCCACCGTGAGGGCCCGCTCCGGCTGGTCGGTGCAGCGCACCTCGCCGTCGAGCACCGGTCGCAGCGCGTCGAGCGCCGCCGCGTGCTCGCCCCACCCGGCCAGCAGTTCGGCCCGCCGCGCCGGGACGCATCCGGGGCAGCCGCCGGCCGGGTCGGGTGCGGCCCCCCGCCACCGGTCGTGCTCCCGGCGGGCGGTCGGCTCGTCGCCGAGGTGGTCGGCGAGCCGGCAGCGCAGCTCGGCGACCGGTTCGGCGTCCGGGCCGATCCGGTCGGCGAGGTCGTCCAGCAGGGACCGGGCCTGGTCCAGGCCGACCCGTGGGGTGCCGAGGAACGCCTCCACCGCCTGCCGCTGGTGGCGGCGCAGCGTCTCGGCGTCGCCGGGGCGGCCGGCCAGCAGCCCGGGCGTCCGGTCGACCGCGGCCAGGCAGCGGCGCACCGGTTCGAGCAGCCGCCAACGCTCCCCGTGGTGCAGGTACGCCTCGATCAGCGCGAACCGGGCGGCCAGCCCGGTGCCCGGGTCGCCGGTCGCGTCGGCCTGACCGGCGATCCGCTCCAGCTCGGCGAAGCGGGCCTCCCCGTCGGGCAGGTCCCGGGCCTCGGCCAGCGCCTCGGCCAGCCCGCGGTCACGGGAGACGGTCACCGGACCGACCCGCCGGGCAGGTCGCCGACGGCGGCGGCGAGCTGGCAGCCGGTGGAGACGCCACAGTCGATCAGTTGGTCGAGCTGGTGCGGGGTGACCCCGCGTTCCAGGTCGGTGATCACCTCGCCGCAGACCTGGGCCAGCCCGTCGTCGGCGACGTGCACGAACGCCTTGGGCCAGAGCCGGTCGTGGTTCCAGGAGTTGCAGAAGGCGTACAGGGCGGGCACCCGCTCGATGCCGAAGCGGGGGGCCGCGACGGTGCGGACCTGGAGCAGCTCGCCCGCGGCGCCTCGGCGGAAGAACCAGATCAGGCTCTCCTCCCAGCGGCCCACCAGGTCGCCGTCGGCGTCCGCGCCGATTTTGTAACCCCGGTTGGCCAGCACCGCGGCAATCAGTTCGCCCGTCAGCGGCCGTAGTGCCTGCGGGTGTCCGGCCAGGGGGCCGTCCGGACCGTCCTCGATCTCCGGCGACGCCATCGGGCATCCCTTCTGAGGCGAATAACACACCGACGGCGCGGTCCGCGGTGCGACGCGCGGACACGACCCGGAAAAGCGGCGATCTGCCGGGTGACGCCGTTACGGTTGACTCTATGGCGGGCCGTACCTCTCAGGCGAGCCGGCGGCGCGGCGCGTCGCCGCGCGGCACCACGAACAGCCGTGCCCGCCAACCGGCGAAGAAGACCACCCGGGCGGCGGCCCGGCGGCGAACCGCGGCCCGGCCCGGCCCGGCCGTCTACGTCGGACGCGCGGTCGGCGCGCTCTGGATGGGGCTGGCGCACGGGGTGGGCTGGGCGGTCCGGGCGGCCGGCCGGCAGGCCGCGTCGGCGCGCGACCTGGATCCGGAGCACCGCCGCGACGGCGCCGGGCTGCTGCTCTTCGGCTTCGCCATCCTCACGGCGGTGGCCATCTGGTTCGGCGGCGCCGGGCCGGTCGGCGCCCGGCTGGCCGACACCGTGCGGCTCTTCCTCGGCGCGATCGCGATCGTGGTGCCGGTGTTGCTGATGATCGGCGCCTGGCGGCTGATGCGCACGTCGGCCGACCCCGAGCACCGGGGCCGCGGCCTGGTCGGCTGGGGCTCCATGCTGCTCGCCACCGCGGCCATGCTCCACATCGGACAGGATCCGGTCGACTCCGTGCAGCGGGACTACGCGGGCGGCCTGATCGGCGCGGGCGTCGGTGACCTGCTGGAGACGGCGATCACCGCCTGGGTGGCGGTGCCGCTGCTGGTCCTGCTGCTCCTCTTCGGCCTGCTGGTGGTCACCGCGACCCCGATCAACAAGATCCCGGAGCGGCTCGGCCTGCTCGCCGGCACGCTGGTCGCGCCCCCGGCCGGCGACGAGGCCGAGGTGGCCGAGAAGCCGGCCCGCAAGCGGCCCGCCAAGCGGCTGCCGCCGCCGCTGGACCCGGACGACCCGGACGACGACCACGACGGCGTCGACCTCCAGGACACCGTGGTGCTGCCCCGCAAGCCCCGGGGGAAGGTGCCCGCCTCACGCAAGCCGGTCGAGCCGCCGGAGCACTCGCCCGCGCCCACCCGGGCCGAGCAGCTCGCGCTCACCGGGCTGGCCGGCGACTACACCCTGCCGCCGGCCAACATGCTCAGCGGCGGCGCCGCGCCGAAGACCCGCAGCAAGGCCAACGACGAGGTGATCGCCGCGCTGACCGGCGTGTTCGACCAGTTCGACGTGGACGCCGCGGTCACCGGCTTCACCCGGGGCCCGACGGTCACCCGGTACGAGGTCGAGCTGGGCCACGGCGTCAAGGTCGAGCGGATCACCCAGCTCTCCCGCAACATCGCGTACGCCGTGAAGTCGCCGGACGTGCGGATCCTCAGCCCGATCCCGGGCAAGAGCGCGGTCGGCGTGGAGATCCCGAACACCGACCCGGAGAACGTGGCCCTCGGTGACGTGCTGCGCTCGCGGGCCGCGACCAGCGACCACCACCCGATGGTGGTGGCGCTCGGCAAGGACATCGAGGGCGGCTACGTGGTGGCCAACCTCGCCAAGATGCCGCACATCCTGATCGCCGGCGCGACCGGCGCGGGCAAGGCACTGGCCCTGGACACGCCGATCCCGACGCCTGACGGATGGTCCACCATGGGAGCACTCCAGGTTGGTGGGAGGGTCTTCGACGAGCAGGGCCGAGCCTGCACCATCGTCGCCGCCACCCCAGTCATGGATGACCGCCCCTGTTACGAAGTGGAGTTCTCCGACGGCACGGTCATCGTCGCCGACGCTGAGCACCAGTGGCAGACGACGACGAGGGCGGGCCGGAGTCAGCGAACCCAGCGGTGGAAGGATGGTTCGTACTGGTCCGCGGATGACGTGAAGCGGGTGGCGACACAGGCGGACAAGGTGCTGGCGGAGCTCGATCGCCCGGTGTCGACTGACGAGATCATCACGGATGTCGGCCAGCAGTTCCGAAACGTGCTGTACCGGGTCGTGCGTGGGTTGCCCAAGGAGGCGGAGAGCGCGCTGACCAGCTACCTGCGGGGTGGTCGCGAAGTGACCCGCCGGGTGCCCACCTATTCCCGTCACCGGGTCTACCAGGCATTGCATGAGATCGTCGCGGATCCGGGACGGTCAGGTCGGCGGCGTAGCTTCGACGACCGACCAGTCACGACGGCAGAGATAGCAGCGTCGCTACGGGTGGCCGGGCGGAGCGGATCCTGGGCCAATCACGCGGTGGCGGTGTGCGGGGCTCTCGACTATCCAGAGCAGGATCTACCGATCGCTCCGTACACCTTGGGCTGCTGGTTGGGTGACGGCACCACCGGGTCGGCCGGCTTCACATGCGACGAGGAGGAGCTGCTGGACAACATCCGTCTGGATGGGTACGTCGTGACGAAGCACGCTTCCAGCCGGATGCAGTACACGATCTCGAACAGGCCGGAACGGGAACGGCGAGTCGCCGAGGCGGTGGAACTGGCCACCGGGGGCGTGAGCCTCGCTCGGGCGGCGCGGCAGCTCGGGGTCGGCCTCTCCGCGGTGTGTCTGGCAGCTCGGGGTCGGACCAGGCTCCAGCGGCCGAGCCGCTTCGAACCGGACACTCCTCCCCGTGACCGTTACCGGACGCTGCGGCAGTTGTTCCGTGAGATCGGTACGAAGCATATCCCCGCCACCTACCTGCGTTCGTCAAAGCAGCAGCGGCGGGCCCTGCTGGCAGGTCTGCTGGACACCGACGGAACGGTTTCCAGGCAAGGCGGCGTCGAACTTGCGCTCACGAACGAGCGTCTGGCCCAGGATGCTCTGGAGTTGATCATTGGGCTCGGTTATCAGGCGACACTGACAACGAAGCGGGTGAAGGGCCGGAACGAGTTGACCTCCACCTGCTACCGGATCCACTTCACCCCGGCCGACAAGGTCTTTCGGCTAACGCGCAAAGCGAGCCGTCAAGTGGTTCGTACGCGCGCGACGACCTCGCGGCGCTACATCGTGGACGTCCGGCCGATCGCCTCGGTACCCGTCCGATGCATCGAGGTCGACAGCCCGAGTCACCTGTACCTGGCCAGTCGCGCGTGCATCCCCACGCACAACTCCAGTTGTCTGAACACACTGCTGGTGTCGGTCCTGACCCGAGCGACGCCGGACGAAGTGCGGCTGCTGCTGATCGACCCGAAGCGCGTCGAGATGACCGGCTACGAAGGCATCCCGCACCTGGTCACCCCGATCGTGACCAACGCCAAGAAGGCGGCCGACTCGCTGGACTGGGTCGTCCGCGAGATGGACATGCGCTACGACGACCTCGCCGCCAACGGGGTCCGGCACATCGACGACTTCAACCGCAAGGTGCGCAACGGCGAGATCAAGGCCCCGCCGGGCAGCGAACGGGAGATGCGCCCGTACCCGTACCTGCTGGTGATCGTGGACGAGCTGGCCGACCTGATGATGGTCGCCCCCCGCGACGTGGAGGACTCGGTCGTCCGGATCACCCAGCTCGCCCGGGCCGCCGGCATCCACCTGGTGCTGGCCACCCAGCGGCCCTCGGTGGACGTGGTCACCGGCCTGATCAAGGCCAACGTGCCGTCCCGGCTGGCGTTCGCCACCTCCTCGCTGGCCGACTCGCGGGTCATCCTCGACCAGCCCGGCGCGGAGAAGCTGCTCGGCCGCGGCGACGGGCTGTTCCTGCCGATGGGCGCCTCCAAGCCGGTGCGGATCCAGGGTGCCTGGGTCACCGAGCGCGAAATCGCCGACGTGGTCAAGTTCTGCAAGGACCAGCGCGAGCCGGAGTTCCGGCCGGACGTGCTCGCCCCCGCGCAGGAGAGCAAGAAGAAGATCGACGAGGACATCGGCGACGACCTGGACCTGCTCGTGCAGGCGGTGGAGCTGGTGGTCACCTCGCAGTTCGGTTCCACCTCGATGCTCCAGCGCAAGCTGCGGGTCGGCTTCGCCAAGGCGGGCCGGTTGATGGACCTGATGGAGACCCGGGGCGTGGTCGGCCCGTCCGAGGGGTCCAAGGCGCGCGACGTGCTGGTCAAGCCGGACGAGCTGGAGGAGGTCCTGGTCGGCCTGCGCGGCGGCGAGGAGTAGGCCCGCCCGGTGCACCCGCCGCGACAAGGCCCGCCGGCATCCCGGCGGGCCTTCGTCGTGGGGAGGTCGGTCAGGAGTTCATCAGCGCGGCGCCGATGACCATGCCGAGGATCGCGCCGAGCACGCTCGCACCGGCGGCGTACCAGCCCAGCGGCTTGTCGCCGAGGACCGCGCCGACGATGCCGAGGATCAGACCGGCCAGGCCGAACAGCGGCGGCAGGAAGAAGACCGCGATGACGGCGAAGACGAAACCCAGGATGGTGCAGATCCGCGCGGCGCTGCTGCGCGGGCGGGCGGTGGCGTGGATGTCGGCCATGGTGTCCTCCGTGAGTAGGCCCTTCGGTGGGTGATCGGTCACTACCCACTCGGCGCTCGCGATACGCATCCGGTGCGATACGCCGCGAATCGGGGCGGTATCGGTCAGTGGAAGACCTTCAGGCCCACGATGCCGGCCACGACCAGCAGCAGGCAGGCGATCCGGGGCAGGTCCGCCGGTTCGTGCAGGGCGAGCATGCCGACCAGCGCCGTGCCCACCGCGCCGATGCCCACCCAGACGGCGTAGCCGGTGCCGACCGGGATCTCGCGCAGCGCGTACGCCAGGCCGGCCATGCTCAGCACCAGGGTGACCGCGAACACGGCGGAGGGCAGGGGGCGGCTGAATCCCGCGCTGCGGTCCAGGGCGATCGCCCACGCCGTCTCGAGGAATCCGGAGAGCACCAGCACGATCCAGGCCATGGGGTCACCTCTTGCGCGCGGCCCGGCCACCGGGGCCGGGACGAGTCGGTCGTCGTCCGGGGCGTCTTGGCCTGACCGGGTACGCCCACGACTCGTCGGGGACGGCCCGGCCGTCGGTGCGCCGGCGGGGACCGCCACAGCCGACGCTAGCACCGGCCGGGCGCGGCGGCCGCCGGCGCGGTGACTATCCCCACCACCGATGGATCTCAACCTGACTTCAAGTTGCAGTATGGGTGTCATGACGCTGCTCTTCTCCGACGAGGACGTCGCCGCCACCCTGGACGCCCCGGTCACCGTCGCCGCGATGCGGGACGCCCTGCTGGCCGCGTACGAGGGTCGGCTGGTCGCCCCGCCCCGGGCGAGCGCGCCGCTCGGCGGCGGCCGGATGGTGCTCACCGCCGGCCACCTGACCGGCGAGTGGTACGGCTTCCGGTCGTACGACACCTTCGGGCACCCGGAGAGCGGGCAGCTCGTCGTGCTGCACGACGGGCGCACCGGGGCGGTGCGGGCGATCGCGGTCGGCGAGGAGTTGGGCTCCCGGCGGACCGGGGGACTGGGCGGGGTGGCCGTGGACGCCCTCGCCCGCCCCGACGCGGCCACCGTCGGCGTGGTCGGCTCCGGCCGGCAGGCGTGGACCCAGGTCTGGGCGGCCGCCGCGGTCCGTCCGCTGCGGGAGGTGACCGTGCACAGCCGTTCGGCCGGCAACCGGGAGGCGTTCGCCGCCCGGGTCCGGGCCGAGCTGGGCGTGCCGGCCCGGGCGGCGGCCACCGCCTCGGCGGCGGTGACCGGGCGGGACATCGTGGTGCTCGCCACCACCAGCCCGGCGCCGGTGCTGGATGCCCGGGACCTCGCCCCGGGCACGCACGTCAACACGGTCGGCTTCAAGCAGCGGCACCGCGCCGAGTTCGGCGCCGACCTGCTGGCCGCCGCCGGCGTCCTGGCCACCGATTCGCCGGCCCAGGCGGCCGCGTACGACCCGCCGATGCTGGCCGTCCTGCCGCCGTACGCCGAGCGGCTGCGTGATCTGGGCGCGGTGCTGGCGGGCGCGGTTCCCGGCCGGACCGGCGCGGACCAGATCTCGGTCTTCTGCTCGACGGGCCTGGCCGGCACCGAGGTCTTCCTGCTCGACCGGCTGGCCCGGGTCGGCGCCGCCGCGCGCTGACCGGGCGGTCCCACCGCGATCCGCCGCCGACCGGGCGGGCTCCGCCGCGATCCGCCGCGCCGACCGGGACGACCCGGCCGCACGACGGGCCGGGCGGTGAACGGGTGTGGCCGGCCCCGCGACCGGACCGGTGTGAGCCGGCCGATGCCCCGGCCCGCCGTTGGTGGAGACCCTGACGCGGCCCGGTACCCTCGGATGGTGTCTGCCACCTCCCCTTCCGACAACTCCGGCTCGGCGCGTCTGGCGTCGCGCCGCGACCTGGAGCTGTCGTCCGCCGCCGCCGGCCGCCGCGTCGCCCTGCTGACCCTGGGCTGCGCCCGTAACGAGGTCGACTCGGAGGAGTTGGCCGCCCGGCTGCACGCCGACGGCTGGCAGGTGACCACCGACGGCGAGGGCGCCGACGTGGTGGTCGTCAACACCTGCGGCTTCGTGGAGAAGGCGAAGCAGGACTCGATCCAGACGCTGCTCGCCGCCGCCGACACCGGCGCCAAGGTGGTGGCGGCCGGCTGCATGGCCGAGCGGTACGGCCGGGAGCTGGCCGACAGCCTGCCCGAGGCGCAGGCGGTGCTGAGCTTCGACGACTACCCGGACATCTCCGCCCGGCTCAACGCGGTGGTGGCCGGCGAGGCGATCGACGCGCACACCCCGCGCGACCGGCGGGAGCTGCTGCCGCTCACCCCGGTCAATCGGCGCGACGCGGCGGTCTCGCTGCCCGGCCACGGCACCCCCACCCGGGCGGTCACCGAGACCGACGAGCACACCCCGGCCCACCTGCGGCAGGTGCTGCGGCACCGGCTCGACACCGGCCCGGTCGCCTCGCTCAAGCTCGCCAGCGGCTGCGACCGGCGCTGCGCGTTCTGCGCCATCCCCGCCTTCCGCGGCGCCTTCGTCTCGCGTACCCCGGACGAGCTGCTCGCCGAGGCGGAGTGGCTGGCCAAGACCGGCGTCCGCGAGCTGGTGCTGGTCAGCGAGAACTCGACGTCGTACGGCAAGGACCTGGGCGACCCGCGGGCGTTGGAGAAGCTGCTCCCGCAGCTCGCCGCGATCGACGGCATCGTCCGGGTGCGGGCCAGCTACCTCCAGCCCGCCGAGACCCGGCCCGGCCTGGTCGAGGTGATCGCCACCACGCCCGGCGTCGCGCCCTACTTCGACCTGTCGTTCCAGCACTCCAGCGAGCCGGTGCTGCGCCGGATGCGCCGTTTCGGCTCCACCGACCGGTTCCTGGAGCTGCTGGCCTCCGCCCGCGCGCTGGCCCCGGAGGCGGGCGCCCGGAGCAACTTCATCGTCGGCTTCCCCGGGGAGACCCGGGCCGACGTGGACGAGCTGGTCCGATTCCTGACCGAGGCGCGGCTCGACGCGATCGGCATGTTCGACTACAGCGACGAGGACGGCACCGAGGCCGCCGGTCTGCCCGGCAAGGTCTCCGCCGCCACCGTGAAGCGCCGGTACGACAAGCTCAGCGCGCTCGCCGACGAGCTCTGCTCGCAGCGGGCGGAGGACCGGATCGGTTCGACGGTGGAGGTGCTGGTCGACTCGGTCGCCGACGGGGTGGTGGAGGGGCGTGCGGCCCACCAGGCCCCCGAGGTCGACGGCTCGACCACCCTGGTCGCGCCGCACGGCGGCGGGGTGGACCTGGCCGCGCTGCGCCCCGGCGACCTGGTCCGGGCCACGGTCACCGGGACCGAGGGTGTCGACCTGGTCGCCGTGCCGGATGAGATGATCTCGGCGGCGCCCGGCGCGGCACGGTGACGCCGGGTCCGGACGGAGCGGGGGAGCCACGTGGTGCGGTGTCAGGGACGCCACGGCGGCCGGAGCGGGGTGCGGCGATGACCGGAGCGGAGTCCACGGTGGTGGCCCGGGTGCCGGTGCTGAACGCGGCGAACGGGCTGACCGCGCTGCGCCTGGTGCTGGTCCCGGTCTTCGCGGCGACCGTGGTCGCCTCGGGCATGACGCACGCGGGTTGGCGGATGGCCGCCTGCCTGATCTTCGTCGTCGCCTCGGTGACCGACCTGGTGGACGGCTGGATCGCCCGCCGGTTCAAGCTCGTCACCTCGGTCGGCAAGGTCGCCGACCCGATCGCCGACAAGGCGCTCACCGGGGCGGCCCTGGTGCTGCTCTCCTGGTACGACCTGCTGCCCTGGTGGGTGACCGCGGTGATCCTCGCCCGCGAGCTGGGGATCACGGCGCTGCGCTTCTGGGTGATCCGGCACGGGGTGATCGCGGCCAGCCGGGGTGGGAAGATCAAGACAGCGCTCCAGATCCTCGCCATCACCTGGTATCTGTGGCCGATGCCCGCCGCCCTGTCCGTCGTCGCCCCGTGGATCATGGGCGCCGCCGTGATCGTCACGGTGCTGACCGGCTTCGACTACATCGCCCAGGCCCTCCGCC
>NZ_QGKS01000345.1 GCF_003172935.1 Micromonospora sicca
CCGTGGAGGCCGGCGACACCGGGGGGCGGGGCGCGTCGTCCGCCGTACCCTCGACGACCCCGCGCAGGGCCGCCGCCAGGTACGACCAGAGCCGCTCCCCGGTGTCGCCGGCCTCCACGGCGACCCAGGCGGGTGGCGGCTCGGCCCGGGACGCCCGCGCCCACGAGGCGAGCAGCGTGGTCTTGCCCCAGCCAGCCGGCGCGCGCACCAGGGTGACCGGACCGGTGACGCCCTGGTCCAGCCGGTCCAGCAGCCGGGGCCGGACCACCACCGGCTCGGGCAGGACGGCGGGCGACAGCCGCGAGGCGAGCAGCGGCGGCGCGTCGACGGTCCCGACGCGGTCGCGGTCCTCCGGCATGCGGCCCCTCCCCGTCGCGTCCGCTCCCGGTCGTGCGGCGAGCGGTTACCCGGCCCGCGCCGGTTCACCCCTTCGGGGCGAGCCAGCTTCACCCGGACCGCCCGGATGCTGGACACCCGCGGGCGGTCGGCCGCGCGTGACCGGCCGCCCGCCGACCCGCGACGAGGCGAGGGGCAGGTGGTACGGATGGGACGGCTGGCCCGGGGCACGATCGCCCTCGCGGTGGCCGGGGCGGGCGCGACGGCGGTCCGGGCGCTGGTCGTACCCCGGCACCGGAGCTGGCCGCGGGTGACCGGCGCCGACCCGCGGCCCGCGCGGTGGCAGGTGGTGACCTTGACCGGCCCGCCGGAGGCGGTGCTGCCCGGCGGACGGTGGCCGGAGCCGCTGCGCCGGCTCGACGGCGCGGTGGAGGTGCACACCCGCCCGGCACCCGGTGGGCGCGGCACCGAGCTGGCCGCCCGACCGCTCGGCGGCTCGCCGCGGCTGCCCGGCCTGGCCGCCCACCTGGTCGGCGACGACCCCGGGCTGCTGATCCGGCAGGCCCTGCGGGAGGCCAAGCAGCTCGCCGAGACCGGCGAGGTGCTCCGCGCCGACCGCTCGCGGCTGGACCGCCCGGGGGCCGCCGGGTGAGGGCACTGTGCTGGGAGGGCGTCGACGCGCTGGCGGTACGGCAGGTGCCCGACCCGGAGCTGCGCAACGCGCACGACATGATCGTCCGGGTCCGGCGCAGCGCCACCTGCGGCGCGGACCTGCCGCTGCTGGGCGGGCGGATTCCGTTCCTCGCGGCCGGGGACGTGCTCGGCCACGAGTTCCTCGGCGAGGTGGTGGAGGTCGGCCCGGAGGTCCGCCGGCACCGGGTCGACGACCGGGTGGTGGTCTGCGCGGCCGTCGCCTGCGGCGCCTGCTGGTTCTGCCGGCAGGGCCTCTTCGCCTGCTGCGACAACGGCAGCAGCACCGGCGCGGCGGCGACCGAGTCCGCCTGGGGCCAGCCGACCGGCGGCTGCTACGGCCGGCCCGCCCCGCTCGGCGGCTTCGCCGGCAGCCACGCCGAGTACGTCCGGGTGCCGTACGCCGACGTGGGCGCGTTCACCGTGCCGGACCCGGTCAGCGACGACCGGGCGGTGTTCGCCTCGGACGCCGCGCCGACCGGCTGGATGGGCGCCGAGCTGGGCGAGGTCGGGCCGGGTGACGTGGTCGCGGTCTGGGGGGCGGGGGCGGTCGGGCAGCTCACCGCCCGGTCCGCCGTGCTGCGCGGCGCGGCCCGGGTGATCGTCATCGACCGGTACGACGACCGGCTGCGCATGGTGGACCGGCACGTCGGCGCGGAGCCGCTCAACTACCGGTACGTGGACGTCCCGGCCGAGCTGCGGGAGCGCAGCGGCGGCCGGGGCCCGGACGTGTGTGTGGAGGCGGTCGGCATGGAATCGGAGCCACCGGGGCTGCTCGGCGGCCGGCTCGGCGGCGGAGCGGACCGGCCGTTGGCGCTGCGCGAGGCGGTGCACGCCTGCCGCAAGGGCGGCACGGTGGTCGTCCTCGGCACCTGGACCGGATTCGTCGACGCGTTTCCGCTCGGCGCGGTGATGAACAAGGGCCTGACCGTCCGTAGCGCCCGGCAGCACGGGCAGCGCTGGATTCCGATGCTGCTGGACCGGATGGCCCGCGACGAGCTGCGCACCGAACACCTGGCCACCCACCGGCTGCCGCTGGAGCGCGGCGCCGACGGTTACGCGCTGTTCCGGGAGCGGGCGGACGGTTGCGTCCGGGCAGTCTTCTCCCCGTGATCCGCGCGCCCGGGGATGGCACACTCGGCGGATGCGCGACGACCGCCCGCACGACCTCGTCCTGTTCGGCGCGACCGGCTTCACCGGCGCGCTCACCGCCGAGTACCTGGCCCGGCACGCCCCCACCGGACTGCGCTGGGCGCTGGCCGGCCGCAACCCGGCCAAGCTGGCCGCGGTGCGGGACCGGCTCGCCGCGATCGACCCCGCCCTGGCCGAACTGCCGCTGCTGACCGCCGACATGACCGACCCGGAGTCGGTGCGCGCGGTCGCCGCGAGCGCCCGGGTGGTGGCCAGCACCGTCGGCCCGTACGTCCACCACGGGGAGCCGCTGGTCGCCGCCTGTGCCGCCGCCGGCACCGACTACCTGGACATCACCGGCGAGCCGGAGTTCGTCGACCTGATGTACGTGCGGCACCACGCCGAGGCGGTGCGCACCGGGGCGCGGCTGGTGCACGCCTGCGGCTTCGACTCGATCCCGCACGACCTCGGCGCCTGGTACACCGTCAAGCAGCTCCCGTCGGACGGGCCGATCACGGTGGACGGCTTCGTCCGGGCCGGCGGCCGGTTCTCCGCCGGGACGTACCACTCGGCGCTGACCGCGTTCTCCCGGACCGGGGAGATGAGCCGGGCCGCCAAGGCGCGCAAGGCGGTCGAGCCGCGCCCGGAGGGCCGCCGGGTGCGGGCGGTGCCCGGGAAGGTGGGCCGGTCCAGGGAGCTGGGCAGGTGGGTGGTGCCGCTGCCGACCATCGACCCGCAGGTGGTCCGCCGGTCGGCCGCGGCCCGCCCGGAGTACGGCCCGGACTTCCGCTACCGGCACTTCGCCGCGGTGAAGCGGCTCCCGACGATCCTGGTCGCCGGGGTCGGGATGGCCGGTCTGGTCGGGCTGGTGAAGCTGCCGCCGACCCGGCGCTGGCTGCTCGGCCGGCTCTCCTCCGGTCAGGGGCCGACTCCCGAGCAGCGGGCGAAGTCCTGGTTCCGGGTGCGTTTCCTGGGCTCCGGCGGCGGCCGGAAGGTGCTCACCGAGGTGGCCGGCGGGGACCCCGGCTACGACGAGACCGCGAAGATGCTCGCCGAGTCGGCCCTCTGCCTGGCCTGCGACGACCTGCCGCCCACCTCCGGGCAGGTGACCCCGGTGACCGCGATGGGCGACGCCCTGCTGGAGCGCCTGGTGAAGGCGGGGATGACGTTCCGCGTGGTCGACGCGGGCCCGACGGCTTGACCCTCGACCGGGTTGAGGGCACAGGATCGGTCGTCGTGGAGAGCGAACTGCGCAGCATCGGCGAACTGGCCCGGGCCAGCGGGCTGACGGTGAGCGCGCTGCGGTTCTACGACCGCTCCGGCGTGCTGGTGCCCGCGCTGGTCGACCCGGTGACCGGCTACCGCTGGTACACCGACGACCAGGTCGCCCCAGCCCGGCTGGTGGCCGGGCTGCGCCGGGTCGGCATGCCGCTGGCCGAGATCGGCGCCGCGCTGCGGCACCGGTCCGAGCCCGCGGTGGTCGGCCGGCTGCTGGACGCGCACCTGCGCCGGCTGGAGGACGGTCTCGCCGACGCCCGCCGTGAGCTCTCCCGGGTCCGTGCCCTGATCGACCCCGAGGAGACCCCGATGACCACCCGTCTCGTGTTGCACCGTGCCGACCTCGCCGCCGCCGTCGACGCGGTCCGCTTCGCCGTCGGCGCCGACCCGGAGCTGCCGGTGCTGGCCGGGGTGCTGCTGGAGGTGGAGCCGGACGGCGTACGGCTGGTCGCCACCGACCGGCACCGGCTGGCCGTGGCCCGGACCGGGTGGAAGATGGACGGGCCGCCGGTGCGGGTGCTCGTCCCGGTCGGCTTCGTCGACGAGGCGCGCGCCCTGCTGGACACCGGCGCCGGGATCACCCCGGAGGCGCACGTCACCGTCGACCGGGAGACCGTCGAGGTCTCCGTCGCCGGCCGCGCCGTGCGGACGGCGCCCCTGCCGTACGACTTCCCGGACTACCGCCGGCTGCTGCACGGCCACCTGACCGGCGCGCCGGCGCATCGGGTGGTGGTGGACGTGGTGGCGCTGCGCGCGGCGGTGGCCGCCGAGGGCGCGCCGGTGCTGGTGAAGGAGCACGACGGGGTACGCGCCGAGGTGACCGTGCTGGGGTTGGACGAGCGGGGCGGGCTGCGGGTGGTCGGTCCGGACGAGGCGGCGGAGGCGGACGCCGTCCGGGTCGGGGTCAACCGGGAGTACCTGCTCGACGCCCTCGACGCCGGCGACCGGGGGCAGCTTCTGCTGGAGCTGGACGGGCCGATCGCCCCGCTGGCCGTGCGCCGCCCGGACGACGTGCACGCCTTCTCCATCCTGATGCCCGTCCGGCTCTGACGGCCGGTCCCGGGTGCGGGACGGCCGGACGGGGCCGCGACGGTAGCATCTGGGGGTCCCACCTGACTGCCTGGACGGAGGCGTACGAGCAGCATGCTCGACATGGAGTTGATCCGGAAGGATCGCGAGGCGGTGGCGACCGCGCTGGCGAAGCGTCTGGATCCCGCCGAGGTCAACCGGGCGCTGGACGAGATCCAGCGACTCGACCAGGAGCGCCGCGCCCTGATCAGCGAGATCGACGCCGAGCGGCAGCGCCGCAAGGCGGAGGCTCGGGCGTACGCGCAGGCGAAGCGGGCCGGCACCACGCCGGAGCCTGCGCCGGAGGCCGAGCGCAAGCAGCTCGCCGAGCTGGAGTCCCAGCTGGACGAGGTGCAGTCCCGGTTGCGGACCGCGATGAGCGAGCTGCCCAACCTGCCCGCCGACGACGTGGTCGCCGGTGGCAAGGAGGCGAACCGGGTCGTCAGGACCTTCGGCGAGCCGCCGGCCATCGAGAAGGTCCGGGACCACGTGGAGCTGTCCCGCGCGCTCGGCCTGGTCGACCACGAGCGGGGCGTCAAGCTCGGCGGTTCGGGCTTCTGGATGTACACCGGCATGGGCGCCCGGCTGGAGTGGGCGCTGGTCAACTGGCTGATCGAGCAGAACATCCAGGCCGGGTACGAGTTCCTGCTCCCGCCGCACCTGCTGCTGGACAGCGCCGGCTTCGCCGCCGGCCAGTTCCCGAAGTTCTACGACGACGTCTACCACCTGGACAAGCAGTCGGCTCCGCGCGGGCAGTTCCTGCTGCCCACCGCGGAGACGGCGATCCTCGGGGCCTTCCAGGACGAGATCCTGGAGACCGCGAAGCTGCCGCTGAAGGCGTTCGCGTACACCCCGTGCTACCGGCGCGAGGCCGCCGGCTCGCACTCCGACGAGCGGGGCACCGTACGCGGCCACCAGTTCAACAAGGTGGAGATCTTCCAGTTCACCCTGCCCGAGCAGGCGGGCGCCGCCCTGGAGGCGATGGTCGCCCACGTGGAGGGCCTGGTCGAGCAGTTGGGGCTGCACCACCAGACCAGCCTGCTCGCGGCCGGCGACGCCAGCGCCGCGATGAAGAAGACCCTCGACGTCGAGGTCTGGATGCCCAGCACCGGCAAGTACAAGGAGGTGTCGTCGATCTCCTGGGGCGGCGACTACCAGGCCCGCCGGGCGGCCATCCGCTACCGGGAGCCGGGCAACAAGCAGACCCGGTTCGTGCACACGCTGAACGGCTCGGCGCTGGCCACCAGCCGGCTCTTCCCGGCCATCCTGGAGCACTTCCAGCAGCCCGACGGCTCGGTGCTGGTGCCGGAGGTGCTCCGCGACAAGCTGGGCGCCGACCGGCTCACGCCGATCCGCTGACCGCAGGCGACCCGGGCCGAGGCTGACGGCGACCGTTCCGGGGTCGATTCGACGGGGCCCCGGGGGCGCCGACGACAACATCTCCGCCAACCGATATGACTGTCAGGCATAAATATGCCTGACAGTCATATCGCTCACGGGGACAGCGCTGTCCGCCTGCGTCGTGGAGCCTGACGCCCTGGCCGATCCGGCGCGGACCGCCGCGCCACCCGCCGCCCGTTCACCCGCCGCCGGGCCACCAGCAGCAGCGCGACCAGGGCCACCGCGAGGACCGCCGGGCCGGCCGCGGCCAGCCCGGCGACCAGGGCCTGCTGGACCCGGGCCGCGGCCACTACGACCGGGTCGCCGAAGGCGTCGTGCCGACCCAGCGCGAGCCGGACCTCGTACCAGCCGTACCAGGCGACGTAGCCCCCGGCGACGAGCAGCACCAGGCCGCTCAGCCGGGGCACGAACGCGCCGGCGCCGCGCAGCCGGGCCACCACCTGGCCGCGCAGCAGCGCCACGCCGAGCGCGGCCACCGCGACCACCAACCCCATCCCGACCGCGTACGCCCCGAAGAGCGCCAGCCCGCGCAGCGTCGAGCCGGCCTGGAGGCTGGTCACCACGATGGCCAGGAACGGGGCGATCGTGCAGGTCAGCGAGGCCAGCGCGTACGCCATGCCGAACAGCGCCATGGACGGCAGCGAACGGGTCAGCCGGGGCGCCCGGGTGAACGGGCGCGGGGTGGGCATCCGCCGACCGGCGAGCAGCCAGCAGCCGACCGCGGCCAGCAGCAGGCCGAGCGTCACGGTCGTCCACGGCAGCCGGGGGCGCAGCCAGTCCGCCAGCGGCGCCAGGGCCAGGCCGAACGCGCCGAAGACCACGACGTACCCGAGGGTCAGCCCGGCGGTCGCGGTGAGCGCGCGGCCGACTGCGCCGCGCCCGTCCGGCGGGCCGGCGACCAGCAGCGACAGGTACGCGGGCAGCATCGCGAAGCCGCACGGGTTGACCGCGCCGAGCATCCCGGCGGTCAGCGCGAGCAGCAGCGGGGTGGTCATCAGCGGGCCAGCGCGGCGACCCGGCGGCTGAGCGACTCCCCGTCGAGGAAGCCCTGGTGGACGACCCGGCCGTCCCGGTCGATGATCAGGAAAGTGCTCTGCTCGACCACCTCGAACCGGCGCCACAGCGCCCCGGCCCGGTCGTCGAGCTGCGGGGTGCCGGCCAGCTCGAACTCGGTGACGAACTCCTTCATCGCCTGCTGTTCGCCCAGCCCGGCGACGCCGACGATCGGCACGGTGTCCCGGTACTTCGGGGCGATCTCGGCGACCGTCCACGCCTGACTGGCGCAGGTGGCGCACCAGGGCGCCCAGAACCAGAGCACCACCGGCTTCCCGGCCAGGTCGGCGGCGGAGAACCGGGTGCCGTCCAGGGTCGTCGCGGTGAACTTCAGCGTCTCCGGCACCCGGGCCGGGACGACCGGCCGGGCGGCGGGCGTGCCGCCGGTTGCGGCCGGCCCGGTCGTCGGGGCGGCGGGAGACGCGGCCGCCACGGCGCTCACCGGCGACGCGGGCTCCGGGCCGACCGCGCAGGACGCGACGCCGAGCAGCGCGGCGAGCGCGACAGCGGCGGCGGTGGCCCGGCGGGCCACCGTGGTACGACGCGACATCCGCGTCTCCTCTCGGTCGGCTACTCGGCCTTGGCGAGCCGGAGCGCGAGTTCGGGACAGACCTTGACCGCCTTGAGCGCGCCCTCCCGCAGCCAGGTCGGCACCGGGGTGGACGGGAAGGCCGGATAACCGTTGGCGTCGAGCCGGATGAAGTCCGGCACCACGTGCGCGCAGAGCCCGTGCCCGTCGCACCGGGACCAGTCCAGGGTGAGCTTCTGCGGGTTCGCGTCGGGCGCCCCGGGCAGGCCCAGCACGCCCTTGACCCGCTTGCCGCAGCCCTCCCCGGTGGTGTGCAGCCGCAGGTCCTCGGCGAAGACCTCGACCGCGGAGAGGGCGAACCGCGCGGTGCCGTCGGGGTGGCTGCACGCGCCGCGCCCCTTCACGTCGCCGGCCGCCGCCCGGACGATCTCGATCGGGGCGCTGCCGGAGACCGCGAGGTCGACGGCGCGGGCCAGGTCGGGCAGGCCCATCTTGCACGGCCCGCACTGTCCGGCGGACTCGCCGGCCAGGTAGCGGACCACCTGGGCGGCCTCGCCCAGCGGGCAGGTGTCCCGGCCGAGCGGGACGATGATGCCGGCGCCCAGGGTGCCGCCGACCCTGGTCAGCCCCTTGCGGGAGACCTCGGCGCGGTCCGCGGCCTCCGGGGTGATCCACTTGCCGTGGTAGCCGCCCGTCAGGATGCCCGGCCCCTCGGGCACCTCGCACAGCTCGAGGATCTCCCGCAGCGGCGTGCCGGCGGCACACTCCACCACCGCCGGGCGGCCGGCCGCCCCGGTGACGGTGAGCAGCACGGTCCCGGGCTCGTCGTCGGTGCCGAGCGCGGCGTACTCGTACGGGCCGAGCCGGGCGGCGACCGCCAGCTGGGAGAAGGTCTCGGCGTTGGAGAGCAGGGTGGGCAGCCCGCCGACCCCGGAGTCGCTGGACCGCTTCTTGGTGCCGGGCGGGATGTGCGGCAGACCGTTGATGCCGTTGACCAGCGCGCCGCCCTCGCCGGAGATGAACCGGTGCGGCACGGTGACGATGCTGGTCGGCACCGGCATCCGGCGCTCCTGCAGCGCCTCGGTCAGCGACGGCCGGCCCACGTCGTCGTCGGCCACCCCGATCACGATCTCCTCGGCGTCCAGCGCGTACGCGGCCAGGGCGGCGCCGTCGAGGATCAGGTGCGGCGCCCGGGTGAGCAGCACCTTGTCCTTCCAGCTCGCCGGCTCCCCCTCGCTGGCGTTGACCACCACCACGGCGGAGAGGCTCTGCCGCTCGCAGGACTCCAGCACGGCGCGCAGCTTGCGGGCGAACGGGAAGCCCGCGCCACCCTTGCCCTTCAGGTCGATGGCCTCGGCCAGCCGGAGCAGGCTGGCCGGTTCCATCGGCCCGATCGGGCCGTGCACCTCCTCGTGGGCCAGCAGGTCGAGCCGGCCGAACTCGGCGAAACCGGCGGTGAGCCGGGGTTCGCCGACGCAGGCGACCGGTGGCACGGTCGTCCGCATCACTTCGCCTCACCCCGCAGCCCGGCCCAGTACGCCCCGTCGACCGCGTCGGCGCTGGCCCGACGCCGCCGGGACGACCGGCCCTCGCCGGCGGCCTTCAGCGCCCGCCGGGAGGCGAGGTCGACCAGGGTGGGGGTGTCGTCGACGGGCAGGTCGTCCGGGACGTACCGGGCCGGCGGCCGCCAGTAGTCCGGCTCCTCCGGCACCTCCTCCTCGGCGCTGTGCCGGCCGCCGCCGCTGCGCGGAGCCGCGGAGATCGGCCCCGCCGACACCGGCCCGGCCGAGATCGGCCCGGCGGAGATGGGCTCCGCGGAGACCGGCCGTTCGCTGCTCTCCCACCGCCGCGGGCTGTCCCACGGCTCCTCCGGCGCGACCGGCTGCTGCCGAGGCGGCGAGTAGCGGGCGTCCACGTCGTCCCGGTACCGGCGGGCGGCACCCTCCTCCTCGTCCCGGTACCGGCGGGCGGCACGCTCCTCCTCGTCCCGGTACCGGCGGGCGGACCGCTCGTCCGGCCGGCCCCGGCCGGCGGGCTCCGGCTCGGCGGCGCGTCGCCGGGCCGGTCGGTCGTCGTCGCGGCGGCGGGCCACCGGCGCCTCGTCCCGCCGTACGGTGACCGGCGCCGACTCCTCGTCGCGCCGGCGCCGGGACGCCGCCCGGACGGGCTCGCGCAGCGAGCCGGGCGCGGGCACCACCGGCACGGCGAACCGGTCGGGGTCGCGGCGGCGGGCGGTGCCGGCCGGCGCGGTCCACGAGGTCGCGGTGGTCTCCGCCCAGCCGCCCTCGCGGCCCCGGCCGGCGCGGCTCCTCTCCTCCTCGGCGGAGCGGCGGCGGACCAGGCCGGCGAAGAGTCCCGGGCTCTCCTCGGCCGGCCTGCCGGCCATCGCCTGGTTCAGCGCGGCGGCCTGGTGCTGCTCCCGGCTGCGCCTGCCCAGGTGGACGGAGACCCGGACCAGCAGCGCCAGCACCACCAGCAGCACGCAGGCCAGGTAGCTCAGCACCACCCAGGACCTGGCCGGCCGGCCCGCGTTGAGGCCGTGGAGCAGGGCGAACGGCCAGGAGACGTAGGCCATGGAGTGCAGCGCCCGCCACAGCCACTTCGGACCGACTCCGGCGAAGCGGACCCGGATCAGGCCGGTCCAGAGCACGCTGACCATCAGGAAGGCGGCCACGGTGCCCAGCCCGACGTAGAGCCCCCGGCCCCCGATGAACGGCACCACCGCGTCGGTCGGCGCGGCCCGGCCGATCGAGATCTTGGTGATGACGTGGACGACCAGTCCGGCCACGCCGAGGATGCCGGTGGCCCGGTGCGCGGACTGGAGCAGCACCCGATGCCGGATCAGCAGCACCAGCCGGTCGGTGGCGAGCAGCCCCATCATCACGGTGAGGCTGAGCGAGACCAGGGCGACCACCCCGGCGAAGAACTCGGTGAAGAAGAAGCCGTACGCGTACACCGTCCCGCCCGCGCCGGCCAGTTCGACGCCGGCCCAGGCGAGGGCGAGTGCGGACGCGGTCAGCGCGACCAGTGCGGACTTGGACCGCGTCCGGGCACCTCGACTGGTGCTGGTGGTCCGGACGGTCGCCGCCTTCTCGTTCTGCTCTGCCCGGGCCATCTGCTCCTCGATCGTGTCTCACGGCGGCGCCCCCACCGGCCGACCCTGCTCCCTCCTCAGGTACGGAGCGGCGTGGCGAGCGGATCAGCCCGGTCGCGAATTTCTCGGCCGCTCCGTCGAACCGGGTGCCCCCGGCGCGCGTGTAGCGCCAAATCCAACGACGCATTTCCATCCGTTGACAGCCGTTGCAACACGCTTGTAACCTTGCCGAAAATTTCAGGCCGCTGTTGCAAGAACTCGACAGTGGAATCCTCCCCCCGCGCCGCGCCACCC
>NZ_QGKS01000233.1 GCF_003172935.1 Micromonospora sicca
GGCCAGCAGTACGGGGGTGGGGCCGACCCGGTCGGCGACCCGCCCGGCGACCGGGCTGAGCGCGGCGCCGCAGAGCGCGTAGAAGCCCCCGGCGACCGCGGCGAGGGCGTACCGCCCGGTCACCTGCTCGACGACGAGCAGCAGCGCCAGCGGGGTCATGCCGATCCCGAGCCGGCCGATGATGCCGAGGATCAGCAGCATCGGCGCGCCGGGGATCCGCCAGACGCCCAGGTACTGGCGCAGTGCGGCCACGGTCGACCTCCGACGGATGTAATGGGTGAGAGACGTTTCGACCCTAACGCCGGGCAGGACGGGAGGGAACCGGTTTGTGCCTCGACACACGACTCCGCCCGCGTCCGGACCGGACGCGGGCGGAGGTTGTCGGCGTGGGTCAGCGCTGGAACTGCACCGGACCGCTGTTGGCGGCCATCTGCTCCAGCCGGGCGACCCGCTCCTCCATCCTGGGGTGGGTGGAGAAGAGCGCCGCGATGCCGCCGCCCCGCTTGAACGGGTTGTCGATCATCAGGTGGGCGGTGCTGGTCAGCTGCCCCTGCGCCGGCAGCGGCCGCGCCTGGGTGCCCATGTGGATCTTCCGGAGCGCGCTCGCCAGGGCCAGCGGGTCCCGGCTCAGCGCCGCACCCGACTGGTCGGCCTGGAACTCCCGGCTCCGGCTGATGGCCAGCTGGATGATGGTTGCCGCGATCGGGCCGAGGATCAGGGTGAGCAGCAGCACGGCCGGGTTCGGGCCGTCCTCGTCGTCCGAGGAGCCCAGCGGGATGAACCAGGCGATGTTCGCCAGGAAGGTGATGATTCCGGCCAGCCCGGCCGCCACGCTGGAGATCAGGATGTCCCGGTTGTAGACGTGCGACAGCTCGTGTCCGATCACCCCGCGCAGCTCGCGGTAGTCGAGGATCTCGGTGATGCCCTGGGTCACGCAGACCGCCGCGTGCTGCGGGTTTCGTCCCGTGGCGAACGCGTTCGGCTGCGCGGTCGGGCTGACGTACAGGCGGGGCATCGGCTGCCGCGCCTCGGTGGCCAGCTCACGCACCATCCGGTACAGCTCAGGGAACTCTGCCTCGCTGACCGGTTGCGCCCGCATCGAGCGCAGCGCGAGCTTGTCGGAGTAGAAGTAGGTCACGCCGTTCATCAGCAACGAGGCGACGACGGCGAAGACGAGGCCGCCGCTCCCGCCGAACCAGTAGCCGACCGCGAGGATCAGCGAGGTCAACAGGCCGAGCAGCGCTGCGGTCTTCAGACGGTTGTGATGCACGATCGCTCCTTCGGTGCGCGGACCCGCACAGGAATCCGCTGACCGGTTCAACAACCCGGTACCCGTCAACCATCCTGCTCATGACTGAGAGTTGCCTGAAAAAGGCTGTGCGCCGGCTGCGCCGGATCAGCGGGCGACCAGGTCCAACAGGAGTTGCGGGGCGAAACCGACCACCACGGCCACCAGGGTCGCGACCGCCAGGGCCAGCCCGACGCTCGTCGCCGGGCGGGCGCCGGCCGGTCGGTCCGCCCCGGCGGGGCGGGCGGCGGCGTCCGGGGCGGCCCAGAGGCCGGCGGCGAGGCGCAGGTAGTAGGCGAGGCCGAGCACCGCGTTGACCGCCACCACCAGGGCGAGCCAGCCGGCGTGGCCGTCCAGCAGCGACCGGACCACCGTCACCTTGG
Organism: Micromonospora sicca; assembly: GCF_003172935.1. Lineage (GTDB taxonomy): Bacteria > Actinomycetota > Actinomycetes > Mycobacteriales > Micromonosporaceae > Micromonospora > Micromonospora sicca. Next base: position 1,672 of record NZ_QGKS01000233.1, read on the forward strand.
CGAACAGCCCGGCCAGCCCCGGCGGCAGCCCGGCCAGCCCGATCAGCGCGAGCGCGAACGCGCCCCCGACCCACGGGTGCCGGCGGGCCGCCCCGCGCAGGTCGTCCAGGGTGCCGCCGTCGGCGTCCGCCGGGCGCAGGGCCACCACCGCCGCGAACGCGGCCAGCTCCAGCACCACGAAGAAGATCGCGTACGCGACCGCGGCCGCGTACGCCCCGGCGCGGGCGTCGGCGGTGCGGCCGGCCGCCAGCGCGAGCGCGCCGAGCGGGGCGAGGATGTAGCCGGCCTGGGCCACCGAGGACCAGGCGAGCAGCCGGACGGTACGCCGCTGGCGCAGCGCCACCAGGTTGCCGACGGTCATGGTGAGCACGGCGAGCAGGGCCAGCACCGGACCGGTGACGGTGGCCGGCAGCGCCCGCTGGACCACGGCGAGCAGGGCCACCACCCCGCCCAGCTTCGACGCGGTCGACAGGTACGCGGCCACCGGCAGCGGCGCGCCGTCGTACGTGGCCGGGGCCCAGGCGTGGAACGGCACCGCCGCCACCTTGAACGCCAGCCCGAGCACCACCAGCGCCACCGCGACCGTGGTCAACGGCAGGTCCAACAGCTCCGGCCGCTCGGCGAGGGTGGCGCCGAGCCGGTCGAGGTGCAGCCCGCCGGTCACCGCGTAGAGCAGCGCCGCGCCGAGCAGGGTCAGCGTGGTCGCCACCACGCTGACCACGAAGAAGGTCACCGCCGCCTCGGCGCTGGCCAGGCTGCCCCGGCGCAGGCCGACCAGGACGTAGAGCGGCAGGGTGAGCGTCTCCAGCGCCACGATCAGGGTGATCAGGTCGCCGGCCGCGCCGAGCACCACGCCGCCGGTCATCGCGCAGGCGAGCAGGAAGCAGTACTCCCCCACCGGCGTGCGGCCGGCCCGCAGCAGCGGCCCCGACAACGCCAGTACCCCCAGGGTGAGCAGCGCGAAGACCGCCGCGACCAGGGCCGCCCGGCCGTTGAACAGCCAGGAACAGTCACCGCCCACGCAGAAGGTGCGCCGCTCGCCGCCCGCCCCGACCACCGCCGCGCCCACCGCCGTGGCGACGGCGCCGACGGCGGCCACCGCCACCGTCGCGGCGGCCCGGGCCACCAGCAGGTCGGCCAGGAGCACGACCACGGCGGTGCCGGCGGCCAGGTACGCCGGCAGCAGCGCCACGTTGTCCACGCTCTGCACCAGGCTCACGCCGCCACCCCGCCCCACCGACGAATCCGGGACCCGTTCACTTGAGCACCCCCACCAGGGCGTCCACCGGGCCGGTCGCGTAACCGAGCACCAGCGCGGGGGCCAGGCCGACGGCCAGCGCGAGGAGCACCAGCGGGGCCCACGCGGTCAGTTCGGCCCCGGCCAGCCCGGGCGCCAGCCGGCCCACCGCCGGACTGGGTCGCCCGTGGGTGACCTGCCGCAGCAACCGCAGGAAGTACGCGGCGGTCAGCGCCCCGCCGAGCGCGGCCAGCACCGCCAGGGTGACCCAGAACCCGCCGCCCCGCCGGACCGCCGCCACCACGGCGAACGCCTCGCCCCAGAAGCCGGCCAGCCCGGGCAGCCCCAACGAGGCGACCGCCGCGAAGCCGAGCAGCCCGGCCAGCCGGGGCGCGGTCTCCCGCAGCCCGGACAGCTCGGCGAGGGAGCCGGTGTGGGTACGGTCCTTGACCGCCCCGGCCAGGAAGAAGAGCAGGCCGGTGATCACCCCGTGCGCGATGTTGCCGATCAGCGCCGCCTCGATGCCGGTGGCCGTGAGCGTGGCCACCCCGAGCAGCACGAAGCCCATGTGCCCGACGCTGGAGTACGCGATCAGCCGCTTCAGCTCGTCCTGCGCGAGGCAGACCAGCGAGCCGACCAGGATCGCGGCGACGGCGAGCACCCCGAGCACCGGGGCGGCCCAGCGGGCGCCTTCCGGGGCCACCCCGACCGCCACCCGGATCAGGCCGTACGTCCCCATCTTGAGCAGCACCCCGGCCAGGATGACGCTGCCGACGGTGGGCGCCTGGGTGTGCGCGTCGGGCAGCCAGGAGTGCAGCGGCCAGAGCGGACTCTTCACCGCGAACGCCAGCGCCAGCAGCGCGAACGCGGCGAGCTGCGTGCCCCGGGACAGCCCGGCCCCGCCGGTCAGCGTCACGAGGTCGGCGGTGCCGGCGGCGGCGACCACCACGTAGACGCCGACCAGCAGCAGCACCGAGCCGAGGAGCGTGTAGAGGACGAACTTCCGGGCCGCCCGCCGCCGGTCCTCGCCGCCCCAGCCGGCGATGATCGCGTACATCGGGAGCAGGACGACCTCGAAGAAGACGAAGAACAGCACCAGGTCGAGGGCGAGGAAGGTGCCGAGGATGCCCACCTCGACCACCAGCAGCAACGCGACCAGGGCCCGGCCGCTGCCACCGTCGGGCACCCGCCACAGCGTGTACCCACAGCAGAGCAGGGTGAGCAGGGCGGTGAGCACCACCAGCGGCCAGGAGATCCCGTCCACCCCGAGGTGGAAGCGCAGGTCGAGGCCGGGCACCCAGGGCAGGTCGAGCTGGTGCCAGGGCTGCACGGCGGGACGGGGCCCGTAGCCGAACCAGCCGTGGTCGCCGCCGACCAGCGGCACGGTGGCGAGCAGGGTGAGCGCGGCGGCGACCACCCCGGTCAGCCGGGCCGCCCGGTCGTGCGGGACGGCCGCCACCGCGACCGCGCCGAGCGCCGGCACGGCCAGGACCGCGACCAGCAGAACCTGCCCGACGCTCACGGTGTCACCTCAGTTCGCGACTGCGGGGCTCGCAACACCGGCTCACTCCTCGCGCTCACGGTGTCACCTCAGTTCGCGACTGCGGGGCTCGCAACACCGGCTCACTCCTCGCGCTCACGGTGCCACCTCAGTTCGCGACTGCGGGGCTCGCAACACCGGCTCACTCCTCGCGCTCACGGTGCCACCTCAGTTCGCGACGCGCTCACGATGCAACCCCGATCAGTGCGACGGCGAGGCCGATCAGCAGCGCGCCGGCGAGTACGCCGGCCGCCGCGCGGGGCAGGGCCGCGCGGTGCAGCGTGGCCAGGCCGCCGCCCAGACCCACCGCGGCGTGGCCGCTGCCCTCCACCAGGCCGTCCACCCCCAGCTCGTCCCCGGTCCGCGCGGCCCGGGCGAGCGCGTTCGTCGGGCGTACGACGAGGGCGTGCTGGACGTCGTCGAGCCGGAACGCCCGGGCGAAGACCGGCCGGAGCGGACCCAGGAAGCGGGCCGGGTCGGCGGCCGAGTCCCGGCGCCAGCCCGCCCACGCGACCCCCGCGCCGGCCAGCAGGAGGGCCAGCGGGAGCAGCACCGCCGCGCCCAGGTGGGTCAGCGAGTCGCCGAAGTCGGTCAGCTCCGCCTCGGTGGCGGGCGCGAAGATCCGCCCGATGAACGGCCCCCAGAACCCGGCCAGGCCGAGCAGCGCGGCCGGGACCGCCAGCACCAGCACCGGCCAGCGCATCAGCGCCGGCGGGTCGTGCGGGTCCGCCAGCGGGATCCGGGTGGCGCCGAAGAAGGTGCGCAGCAGCAGGCGGGTGGCGTACCAGGCGGTGACGGCGACGCCGAGCAGCCCGGCCAGCCAGACCAGCCAGCCGACCCACTGCGGCGTCGGGCCGGCGCCGTCCAGCGCGGCGGCCTCGGCGGCGGCGAGCACGCCGTCCTTGCTCCAGAAGCCCGACAGCGGTGGCACCCCGGCGAGCGCGCCGAGACCGACCACCGTGCACCAGAAGGTCACCGGCATGCCCCGCCGCAGACCCCCCATCCGGGACATCAGCGTGGTGCCCACCGCGTGGATGACCGCCCCGGCCGCGAGGAAGAGCAGCGCCTTGAACGCGGCGTGGCTGAGCAGGTGGAACAGCGCCGCCGTGGGCGAGCCGACGGCGAGGGCCCCGGTCATGTAACCGATCTGGGAGACCGTCGACCAGGCCAGCACCCGCTTGATGTCGTCCTGCGCGGTGGCCGCGAACGCGCCCAGCAGCAGGGTGATCGCGGCCAGCACGCCGAGCACGGTCAGCGCCACCGGGGCGCGCTCGAACAGCGGGAAGAGCCGGGCCACCGCGTACACGCCGGCGGCGACCATGGTGGCGGCGTGGATCAGCGCGGAGATCGGGGTGGGGCCGGCCATCGCGTCGGGCAGCCAGGTGTGCAGCGGGAACTGGGCGCTCTTGCCGGCCACCCCGGCGAGCAGCAGCAGGCAGGCGGCGGTGAGCGTACCGGTGGAGTAGGGGTGGGCGAGCACGTCGGCGATCTTGAAGCTGCCGGCGGAGACGCCGAGCAGCGCGATGCCGAGCAGGAAGCCCACGTCGCCGACCCGGGTGACCAGGAACGCCTTCACCGCCGCGGCGGGCGCCTCGGGCAGCCGCCGGTCGTGGGCGATGAGCAGGTACGAGCAGATGCCCATCACCTCCCAACCGACCAGCAGCAGGATCAGGTCGCCGGAGACCACCACGACCAGCATCGCGGCGGTGAAGAGACTGATCTGCGCCGCGTACGGCGGGTAGCGGTGGTCCACCTCGACGTCGTCGTGCGGGCCGCGCTTCAGGTAGGCGATCGAGTAGACCTGCACCGCCAGAGCGACCGCGGCCACCGCCGTGGCGACCAGCACGGCCACCCCGTCCAGCCGGTAGCCCAGCGTCACCCGCAGCCCACCCAGGTCGACCCAGGTGGTCGAAGCCTCGACCGGGTGGTCCACCCGGGTCAGCAGCGCCAGCGCGACGAGCAGCGCCCCGGCCGCACCGGCCACGCCGAGCGCGATCGCCACCCGCCGGGCCCGGTCCTCGCCGGTCGCCGCGCCACGCGGCGACGGCGGCAGGAGCAGCCCCACCAGGCCGGCGGCCAACGGCAGGCCGGGCAGCAGCGGTACGAGCGGCGCCAGTCGCCCGATGCCCTCGCTCATCCCCGCACCTCCGGCCCGTCGACGCCGCCCGTGGTCCCCGCGGCGGACCGGTCGGCGGCCACCCCGGCCACGCCGGCCGGCACGGGCGTCGGCGCCTCGGTCAGCGGCACCTCGTCCACCGCGACGCTGGCCCGCAGCCGGTAGAGCTGGAGCACGATGGCCAGCCCCACGCCGATCTCGGCGGCGGCGAGCACGATCACGAAAAGCGCGAAGACCTGCCCGGCGTGCGGCAGCTGCGCCCGGACCGTGGTGTCCGCGGTGACCAGGATCAGGTTCACCGCGTTCAGCATCAACTCGACGGCCATCAGCACCAGCACGGCGTTGCGGCGGCGCAGCACGCCGAAGACGCCCAGGCCGAACAGCAGCGCGGCGGTGACGTAGGGGACGACCGGCCTCACGCGCGCCCACCCTCGTCACCGGCGGCCGGCGTGGCGGACCTGACCGGACCGGGCCGCCCGATGTCGGGGCGGGAGAGCACGATCGCGCCGACCAGGGCGGCGAGCAGCAGCACCGACAGCACCTCGAAGGGCAGCACCCAGGAGCGGAAGACCTGCTCGCCGAGGCGGTCGGCGGTGCCCGCCGTGGGCAGCTCCACCCGGGACCAGCGGAACGCGTCGACCAGCAGCACGGCCAGGCCCAGCCCGCTGCCGCCGCCGATCAGGGCGGCCGGCCAGCCCGGCCGGTCCAGGTCGTCGGAGGCGCCGATCGGCGCGCGGGTCAGCATCACCGCGAAGAGCAGCAGCACGACCACCGCGCCGACGTAGATCAGCACCTGCACCCAGGCCACCAGCTCGGCGGTGAGCACGAGGTAGTCGCCGGCCAGCGCACCCAGGCAGACCACCAGGTAGAGACCGGCCCGGACCAGGTGCTTCGTGCTCACCACCAGCACCCCCGCGCCGACCGCCACCGCGCCGAGGGCGAGCAGCAGCAGGTCCGCACCCGTCATGGGGCCGTACCTCCGTCGGCGGCGGGGCCGGGCTCGGGGCGTACGGCGGAAGGGCGGGCCGGGGCCGCGGCCTTGCGCGCGGCGGTGGTCTCCTCCTTGGAGGGATCGCCGTGCGGGTCGTGCGCGGGTGGCGCCGGGACGGTGGCCATCCACTCGCCGAGGTGGTCCTTGTCGTGCAGCAGGTCCTTGATGTCGTGCTCGGCGTACTCGAACTCCGGGGACCAGTAGAGCGCGTCGAAGGGGCAGACCTCCACGCAGATGCCGCAGTACATGCAGAGCGAGAAGTCGATGTCGAACTTGTCGAGCACGTTGCGCTGGCGGGGGCGGGCGGCGCCGGGCACCGCCACCTCCTCCTTGTGCGAGTCGATGTAGATGCACCAGTCCGGGCACTCCCGGGCGCAGAGCATGCAGACGGTGCAGTTCTCCTCCAGCAGCGCGATCACGCCGCGGGAGCGGGGTGGCAGCTCGGGGGCGACGTCCGGGTACTGCTGGGTGGTCGAGCGGCGGGTCATCGTCTTCAACGTGACCGCCAGCCCCTTCACCAGCCCTTCGCCGGGCATGCCGCTGCGCTCACTCATGCCGCCCATCCTGCCCTGCGCCCTCGGCGCGCGCGACCACCACCCGGCTCTTACCGGCGGTACGGGGATCGTGGGGAGAACGACTCCGCCGACCGGATCAGGCCCCGGGGTCGGTGACGCCGGGCAGCGGGGGCAGCATTTCCACGCCGAGCTGCTGGAGGACCTGGAACAGCTCGTTGACGCTCCACACGTCGAGGATCCGGCCCGTCTCGTCGAAGCGCAGGAACGTCGCCCCGGAGTAGCTGACCACCCGCCCGGTCGGCGGCACCGGGCCGAACTGGCCGGCCTGCGTGCCGGCGGCCCGCCAGTGCACGGCCACCCGGTCCCCGGCCGCCACCAGCTCGACGACCTTGTAGCGCAGGTCTGGGAAGGCCGCCCGCCGGTCCCGGTGCCAGGCCAGCGTCGCCGCCGGTCCGGTCCCACCCAGCCCCGGGCAGTCCTCGGCGATCAGTTCGTACGCCGTCTCCTCGCGGCCGGCGTTCCACACGTCGGCGATGAAGCGTCGGGCCGCCGCCTCCAGATCGGTCACCGCGGCAGCGTAGCCCCGCGTCGCGTCGGGGCTGCCCCGGGACCCGGGAGCGACCATGATGGGAGTCGGACGCCGGCGTGACCGGCGGGGCGATGGCGAGGAGGCGGCGTGGGCGCGGACGACGACGAGATCCTGGAGCGGACCGGCGGGAAGTACGTCGAGCCGGGCGGCGAGTTCACCCGGGACCAGCGCTATATCGCCACCCGGATCACCGCCGACGGCCGGGACGGCTGGCCGGTCGAGCCCGGCCGGTACCGGCTGGCGGTCAGTCGCGCCTGCCCCTGGGCGAACCGGCTGATCATCGTCCGCCGGCTGCTCGGGCTGGAGGACGCCATCTCGATGGCGGTGGCCGGGCCGACGCACGACAAGCGGAGCTGGACCTTCGACCTGGACCCGGGCGGCCGGGACCCGGTGCTCGGCATCGAGCGGCTGGCCGAGGCGTACTTCAAGCGGTTCCCGGGGTACGAGCGCGGCATCACCGTGCCGGCGCTGGTGGACGTACCGACCGGGCGGGTGGTCACCAACGACTACGCGCGGATGAGCCTGGACCTGTCGACCGAGTGGACCGCGTACCACCGCGAGGGGGCGCCGGAGCTGTACCCGGAGCGGCTGCGCGACGAGATCGACGAGGTCAACGCGGTGGTCTTCGCCGACGTGAACAACGGCGTCTACCGGTGCGGCTTCGCCGGCAGCCAGGAGGCGTACGAGAAGGCGTACCACCGGCTCTTCGACCGGCTGGACTGGCTGAGCGAGCGGCTGGCCGGGCAGCGGTACCTGGTGGGCGACACGATCACCGAGGCGGACGTGCGGCTGTTCACCACGCTGACCCGCTTCGACCCGGTCTACCACGGCCACTTCAAGTGCAACCGGCAGAAGCTGGCCGAGATGCCGGTGCTCTGGGCGTACGCCCGGGACCTGTTCCAGACCCCGGGCTTCGGCGACACGACCGACTTCGACCACATCAAGCGGCACTACTACGAGGTGCACCGGGACATCAACCCGACCGGCGTGGTCCCCCTCGGCCCCGACCTGTCCAACTGGCTCACCCCGCACGACCGCGAGCAGCTCGGCGGGCGTCCCTTCGGCGACGGCATCCCGCCTCCGCCGCCCCCGCCTGCCGAGCGCGTCGACCCCGCCCACACTCCACTGCGCTGACCCGCCCCGCTCAGAGGGCGAGGCGGACCGCGGCGGTGAGGACGAGCTGGGCCAGGGCCAGGGGGACCAGCACCAGCCAGCAGAGGCGCTGGAGCTGGTCCTCGCGGAGCCGGGGGTAGGACACCCGCAGCCAGATGATCACGAAGGCGACGGCGAAGACCTTGAGCAGCGTCCAGAGCCAGCCGAGCTGGGCGTCCGCGAACGGCCCCTGCCAGCCGCCGAGGAAGAGCACGGTGGTCAGCGCGGCGATCACCACGATGCCGACGTACTCGGCGAGCAGGAAGAAGGCGAAGCGCAGGCCGGTGTACTCGGTCATGTAGCCGAAGACCAGCTCCGAGTCGGCGACCGGCATGTCGAACGGGGGCCGCCGGATCTCCGCCAGCCCGGCGACGAAGAAGATCACCATCGCCGGCGCCTGCCAGAGCAGCCACCACGGCCGCCACGCCTCGACGATGCCGGAGAGGCTGAGCGTGCCCGCCGCCATCGCCACCGACGCGGCGGCCAGCACCAGCGGCAGCTCGTAGCCGAGCAACTGGGCCGCGCCGCGCAGGCCGCCGAGCAGGCTGTACTTGTTGGCCGACGCCCACGCCGACATCAGCACCGCCACCACGCCGATGCCGACCACCGCGAGGACGAAGAAGAGGCCGATGTCCAGCGGCTGCCCCACCAGGTCGCCCGGGCCGAGCGGGATCACCAGCAGCGCGAGCAGGTACGGCACCAGCGCCACCGCCGGGGCCAGCCGGAAGACGGCCCGGTCCGCGTCGCGCGGCGTGACGTCCTCCTTCTGCACGAACTTGATCCCGTCGGCGATCAGCTGCGCCCAGCCGTGGAAGCCGCCCGCGTACATCGGGCCGAGCCGGCCCTGCATGTGCGCCATCACCTTGTGCTCGACCTGCCCGACGACCAGCGGCAGGGTGAGGAACGCGACCAGCACGCCGGCCACCCGGAGGACCAGCTCCAACCAGGTCGGCATCAGGCCTTCCCTTCCTCGGCCGTGGGCTCGGCACCGGCCGCCGGCTCGGCGTGGCCGGGCCCGGTCGGGCGCTCACCGGGGG
>NZ_QGKS01000070.1 GCF_003172935.1 Micromonospora sicca
CCGGGTCCTCGGGGCGCCAGTCGGTGATGGCCGGCCGCCGCCCGGCCATCACCGACTGGCGCCCCGAGGACCCGGAATTCTGGCGTACGACCGGCGCCCCGATCGCCCGGCGCAACCTGTACGTCTCGATCTTCGCCGAGCACGTCGGCTTCTCGGTGTGGAGCCTCTGGTCGGTCACCGTGCTCTTCCTCGGCCCGGCGTACGGCATCGACCCGGCCGGGAAGTTCCTGCTCACCGCCGTACCGGCCGCGCTGGGCGCGGTGCTGCGGCTGCCGTACACGCTGGCGGTGGCCCGCTTCGGCGGCCGGAACTGGACCATCGTCAGCGCGCTGCTGCTGCTGGTGCCGGCGGTGCCGATGGCGGTGCTGCTCGAACCCGGGGTGTCCTACCCCACCTTGATGGTGCTGGCCTGCCTCACCGGCGTGGGCGGGGGCAACTTCGCCTCCTCGATGGCGAACATCAACCTCTTCTACCCCGACCGCCTCAAGGGCCGGGCGCTCGGGCTCAACGCCGGTGGCGGCAACCTCGGCGTGCCCGCGGTGCAGCTGGTCGGGCTGGCGGTGCTGGCCACCGCCGGGGCCGTGTACCCGCGGCTGGTGCCCGCGGTCTACCTGCCGCTGATCGTGCTGGCGGCGCTGGCCGCGGCGCGCTGGCTGGACAACCTCCCCGGGGCGCGCAACGAGCCCGGCGCGCTGCGCGAGGCCGCCCGGGAACCGCACACCTGGGTGATGTCCCTGCTCTACGTGGGCACCTTCGGCTCGTTCATCGGGTTCGGCTTCGCCTTCGGGCAGGTGCTCCAGCTCCAGTTCCACGACCGCTTCCCGACCGCGGTCGACGCCGCCTGGCTGACCTTCCTCGGGCCCCTGGTCGGGTCGCTGATCCGGCCGCTCGGCGGGCAGCTCGCCGACCGGCTCGGCGGGGCCCGGGTGACCTTCTGGAACTTCGTCGCCATGGCGACCGGCGCCGGGCTGGTGCTGTACGCGGCCCGGGAGCGGTCGCTGCCGCTCTACCTGGCCGGGTTCCTGTCCCTGTTCGTCTTCTCCGGGATCGGCAACGGCTCGACGTACAAGATGATCCCGGCGATCTTCCGGGCCCGGACGGCGGCCGCGGTCGACCGCGGGGCGGACCCGGTGGCGGCCCAGCGCCGCGGCCGGCGGCTCTCCGGGGCCCTGATCGGCATCGCCGGCGCGGTCGGCGCCTCCGGCGGGGTGCTGGTCAACGTCGCCTTCCGGCAGTCGTTCCTGACCTCCGGAAACGCCGACGCCGCCTACCTGGCCTTCATCGGCTGGTACGCGCTCTGCTTCGTGGTGACCTGGGCGGTCTACCTGCGGCCGGGGCCGCGCCGGCTGGCCGGCGTGTGACCTGTACCATCGCCATGTCGCGAGCCGCGCTGGGGTGACCCCCCGTTTTGACCTGCCGACCGGGCGGCGGGTATCGTTGCCTGCTGTTGTACGACATCCAGAGGCGTGCCGCATCAGGTACGCTTGGTCGTTCGTGCGCGCCTGGTCACCTCGGCGCGCGACCCCAGACCGACGACGAGACAAGGTAGACCTGTGCGTACGTACAGCCCGAAGCCGGGTGAGATCGAGCGTCAGTGGCACGTTATCGACGCCTCTGATGTCGTGCTGGGCCGCCTGGCCACCCACGCCGCCACGCTGCTGCGCGGCAAGCACAAGCCGACTTTCGCGCCGCACGTCGACACGGGCGACTTCGTCGTCATCGTGAACGCGGGCAAGGTGGCGCTGACCGGCAACAAGCGGCAGACCAAGATTGCCTACCGCCACTCCGGTTACCCGGGTGGTCTGAAGCAGGTCGGCTACGACGAGCTGCTGACCAAGCGTCCCGAGCGGGCCGTCGAGCTGGCCGTGAAGGGCATGCTCCCGCACAACAAGCTCGGCCGTCAGCTGATCAAGAAGCTGAAGGTCTACGCCGGTGCCGAGCACCCGCACGGCGCGCAGCAGCCGGTGCCGTTCGAGATCAAGCAGATCGCGCAGTGAGCGCGGGCGAAGGAAGCAGCATGACCGACATCACCGAGACCGAGGTTGCCCCCGAGGCCACCGAGGCGCCGGCGCCCGTCGCCCGCGCGCCCCGCGGTGACCGCCCGATCCAGACCGTGGGTCGGCGCAAGGAGGCCATCGTCCGGGTGCGCATCGTCCCCGGCAGCGGCAAGATCACCTGCAACGGCCGGGACCTCGAGGCCTACTTCCCGAGCAAGGTGCACCAGCAGCTCATCAAGGACCCGCTGGTGACCGCCGAGAAGCCCGAGGCGTTCGACGTCATCGCCAACCTGCGGGGCGGCGGCACCACCGGCCAGGCCGGTGCGCTGCGGCTGGCCATCGCCCGGGCGCTGATCGTGAACGAGCCGGACGACCGCCCGGCCCTGAAGAAGGCCGGCTTCCTGACCCGTGACGCCCGGGTCAAGGAGAGCAAGAAGTACGGCCTCAAGAAGGCCCGTAAGGCTCCTCAGTACTCGAAGCGCTGATCTTCGACAGCGCGTTGTACTTCTGACGGACGGCCGGGTCCGCCTCCCTCGAGCGGGAGGTGGCCCGGCCGTTCGCCTTTCCCTGGGACCGTTTATCGGAGGTTGGCGGGTATGGGCCGGTTGTTCGGCACGGACGGGGTACGCGGGCGGGCGAACGCGGATCTCACCCCGGAGTTGGCGCTCGCGGTGGCGGTGGCCGCCGCCCACACGCTCGCCGAGACGGACAAGAGTCATCCGCCGCTCGCCGTGGTCGGGCGGGACACCCGGGCCAGCGGCGAGATGCTGGAGGCGGCCGTGGTGGCCGGTCTGACCAGCGCGGGCGCCAACGTGGTGCGGGTCGGCGTGCTGCCCACCCCCGCGGTGGCGTTCCTCACCGCGGAGGCCAAGGCCGACCTGGGCGTGATGCTCTCCGCCTCGCACAACCCGATGCCGGACAACGGGATCAAGCTCTTCGCCGCCGGTGGGCACAAGCTGCCGGACGAGATCGAGATGCGGATCGAGGCGGCCGTCGAGGCGAACGCCACCACCGCCTGGGACCGGCCGATCGGGGCCGGCGTCGGGCGGGTGCACGACCTGCTCGACGGCGCCGACCATTACGTACAGCACCTCGTCGGCACGGTGCCGCACCGGCTGGACGGGATCAAGGTCGTCGTGGACTGCGCGAACGGCGCCGCCGCCGAGGTCGCCCCGGTGGCGTACCGGGAGGCGGGCGCCGAGGTGATCGCGATCCACGCCGAGCCGGACGGGCTCAACATCAACGACGACTGCGGCTCCAACCACATCGAAGCGCTGCGCGCCGCCGTGGTCGAGCACGGCGCACACCTGGGCATCGCCCACGACGGCGACGCCGACCGGTGCGTCGCGGTGACCGCGGACGGCGACGAGGTCGACGGCGACCAGCTGATGGCCATCCTGGCGGTGGGCATGCGGGAGGCCGGCGAGCTGACCCAGGACACCCTGGTCGCGACGGTGATGAGCAACCTCGGCCTGCGGCTGGCGATGTCCGCGCAGGGCATCCGCCTGGTCGAGACCAAGGTCGGCGACCGGTACGTCCTGGAGGAGCTGCGCGCCTCCGGCCTCGCGCTCGGCGGCGAGCAGAGCGGCCACATCGTCATGCCGGCGTACGCCACCACCGGCGACGGGGTGCTGACCGGGCTGCACCTGATGTCCCGGATGGCCGCCACCGGCAAGTCCCTCGCCGAGCTGGGCTCGGTCGTCACCAAGCTGCCCCAGGTGCTGATCAACGTGCCGGTCGCCGACCGTACCGTGGGCGCCGCCGCGCCGGCCGTCCGCGCCGAGGTGGAGCGGGCCGAGACCGAGCTGGGCGAGACCGGCCGGGTGCTGCTGCGCCCGTCGGGCACCGAGCCGCTGGTCCGGGTGATGGTCGAGGCGGCCACCGAGGCGGCGGCCCGTGAGGTCGCCGAGCGCATCGCCGCCCACGTCCGCGTCGCCAGCCCCACCGCCTGACCGGTTCTTCGGCTGACCGGTTCTTCGGCTGACCGGGCGCGGCGGGGCAACCCGCCGCGCCCGGTCGCGTCCGGCCGTCGTCCCGGTCCGTGCGTCGCCGCAGCGCCTGCTTGCTCCTGCGGCGCTACGAAGCTGATGACGTGAATGGATCACGGTGCGACATCGGCCGGGACCGCCCGTGGTCGCCGCTGGTGATCCACCTACGTCATCAGCTTGGTAGCGTCACGTCACCCATGTCCGGGTCGGTCGAGCGCCGATCGCACAGCGCCGGTCGTCCGGAGGAAGCGGTCGGCGAGGTCGATGACCTGGTCGGGGTCCAGCTCCAGGGCGGGCCCGGCCACCGTCACCTCGGCCATCGCCACGCCGGGCAGCTCGGTCTCCTGCCAGCCCCCCACGAACCAGGCCTTCTCCTCCTCGGCGAGGGCGAGGTTGGCGTCGTTCAGGGCGCCCGCCGGGTGCGGCAGCCACAGCCGGAACTGGTGGGTGTGCGGCGGCGCCGGGTGGATCCGCGCGCCCGGCAGCCCGGCCAACGCCTCCGCCACCCGCTTCGCGTGGGCGACGTAGGCGGGCAGCCGGGGCAGCTCGCGGTCCAGACCGGCCAGGGCGGCCAGCGCCGCCGGCCACTGCTGGAACAGGTTGCCGCCGTAGCGGTGCCGCCAGGCGCGGGCGTAGCGGACCAGGTCGGCCGTGCCGGCGAGGGCCGCGCCCGAGTGGCCGCCGAGCGATTTGTAGAACGAGACGTAGGTGCTGTCGGCCAGCCCGGCCACCTCGGCCGGCGAGCGTCCCAGGTGGACGGTGGACTCCCAGAGCCGGGCGCCGTCCAGGTGCACCCGGAAGCCACGGTCGCGGGCCGCCCCCACCACCGCGACCAGTTCGTCCCAGGTGGGCAGGACGAAACCCGCGTCCCGCAGCGGCAGCTCCAGCAGCAGGGTGCCGACCGGCTCGTCCAGCCCGGCGATCTCCTCGGCGGTCGGATTGCGCGGTGCGCCCGTGGTCCGCACCGCGCGCAGGCCGCCGAGCACCGCGTACGCGTCGCGCTCGTGCATCAGCGGGTGACTCAGCGGGTGCAGGCCGACGCCGTCCCGACCGGTCAGCTCGGCGCCGTACCGCATGGCGACCTGCTGGGCCATCGTGCCGGTGGGGAAGAAGGCGACCGCCTCCGTGCCCAGCAGCTCGGCCACCCGGCGCTCCACCGTCTCGACCGCCCCGCCCTCGCCGTAGAAGTCGGGCAGCAGTTCCTCGGTCGCGGTCGCCCGGATCGTGTCGAGCTGCTCGGCAACGGACGTCGGCCGGATGCCGGAGAGCACGGTGTCGCAGGCGCGCAGCGCCGCCACCCGGCGGACCCGATCGGCGTACGCGTCGGTCATCTGTTCTCCTTCAGTCGGCGCAGCCGGGCCACCGCCTCGGTCAGCACCTCGGGTCGCTTGCAGAAGGCGAAGCGGACCAGCCGCCGGCCCGCCTCGGTGTCGTCGTAGAAGACCTGGGTCGGCACCGCCACCACCCCGCAGCGCTCGGGCAGCGACCGGCAGAACTCCACCCCGTCCCGACCGCCCAACGCGGTCACGTCGGCGGTCACGAAGTACGTCCCCTCCGGGGCCAGCACCTCGAACCCGGCGTCGGTGAGCCCGTCGACGAGCTGGTCCCGCCGCCGCCGCATGCCCTCGGCGAACTCCGCGAAGTAGGCGTCCGGCAGGGCCAGCGCCACGGCGACCGCCGGTTGCAGCGGACCCGCGTTGACGAAGGTGAGGAACTGCTTGACCCGCAGCACCGCGGCGACCAGCGGCGCGGGTCCGCTCACCCAGCCCACCTTCCAGCCGGTGCAGGAGAACGTCTTGCCGGCCGAGGAGATCCGCAGCGTCCGCTCCCGCATCCCGGGCAGCGTGGCCAGCGGCACGTGCGGGGCGGCGGCGTCGGGGAAGACCAGGTGCTCGTACACCTCGTCGGTGACCGCGTAGGCGTCGCGCTCCCGGCAGAGCTCGGCGACCAGCGCCAGCTCGTCCGGGGTGAACACCTTGCCGGTGGGGTTGTGCGGGGAGTTGAGCAGCACCAGCCGGGTCCGTGGGCCGAACGCCGCGCGCAGCTCCGCCGGGTCGAAGGCGTACCGGCCGCCGGCGACGGGACGCAGCGTGACCGGGCGGCGGACCGCGCCGGCCAACGCGATCGAGGCGGCGTACGAGTCGTAGTACGGCTCGAAGCAGACGACCTCGTCGCCCGGCTCGCAGAGGGCGAGGATGCTGGCGGCGATCGCCTCGGTGGCGCCCGCGGTCACCACGATCTCGTCGTCCGGGTCGTACGCCAGGCCCCAGAACCGGCGCTGGTGGGCGGCGATGGCCGCGCGCAGGGCCGGGATGCCGGGGCCGGGCGGGTACTGGTTGTGGCCGGTGCGCAGCGCCTCCGCGGCCGCGGCCAGCATCTCCGGCGGGCCGTCGGTGTCGGGGAACCCCTGGCCGAGGTTGACCGCGCCGGTACGCACGGCGAGCGCGGACATCTCGGCGAAGATGGTGGTGCCGAACGGCCGCATCCGGGCCACCAGGGGATCGGTCGTCGTCACGCGGGCCAGCCTACGGTCCGCCGCCGACGCCGCAAGCCCGCCGCCGGCCGCGCGCCCGGTGCTACCAGCCGAAGCACGCCGTCCCGTACCGCCCCGTCTGTTGCGAGACGACCTTGCCGTTGAGGATGATCCGACAGCTCACCACGCCCCTGCCCGCCGGGGGCCCTCAATGTACGCGGCCGGCACGGCTCCCCGGGTGCCCGTGCAGCCCGCTCGGTGGGGCTGGGCGCGCTGGTCTCGGTCGGCCGCAAGCCCGCCGTCAGCCGCCGCGGTCGACTCGCCAGCCGCGGTCGTCGACCGACTCGGTGACGGGCCGACCACCGTTCACCGTCATCGCGCAGGCAATGGTGCGCCCGCCCTTGTCGTCGCCCTTGTTCGCCATCACGGACGCCCGGCTCGGATCATCGGTACGGATCGTCGTGTGCCAGGGCAGCCGCACCCTGTCGAGCTCGACGAGGTAGCCGTCCGCGTCGTAGTACTGGATGTTGGCCGGCCCCTGACCGGTGACCTCGTACGCGACGGCGAACCGGCCAGGTCCGCTGGACGGGGTGGCGGCGGGCCTCCCGCTGGGGGTGGGGGTCGGTGCCGGCTGCCCGCCCTCGGCCGCCTCCGCGTCCGGGTCCTCGTTCTCGCCCTCGTCCGTGGTGGTCGGCCCGTCCTGCCGCGGCTCGGCGGCCGTCGGCCCGCCGAACGGGTCGACCGCGCGGCACCCACGGTTCGGGCGCGGCTGTCGGGCCGGCCGGGACCGCGCCCGCCGGCGGCTGTGGGTCGGGGGGTGGCGTCGCCTCGGACATCAGTTCGGCTCGCAGGGGACGGGCGCGGAGAACGTCCGCGCCGGGGTGGCGTGCCGGGGGTGCGGCATCGCCCCGGCAGGAGAGCCCCAATCTACGCGGGCGGCGCCGTCCGCGAGGACGGGACGCCCTGCCGCCCGGGCCGGCGCGGTCGTCCCCCCGACCGGTCGGCGCGGGGCCATCCGGGCTGGGTGATATGTCCGATCCTTCGGTGGTGTTCACCTGAACGCTCAAATTCAGTGATCGATTACCGCACTTCCGCGCACACGCGATGAGCGGAACTGGGTTAGGCTCGGGGCCATGTGTGGAATCGTGGGTTACGCCGGCGCGCGCCCGGCGCTCGGCATCGTGCTCGACGGACTGCGGCGGCTGGAGTACCGCGGCTACGACTCGGCCGGCGTCGCCATCGTCTGCGACGACGAGCTGCTGACCGAGAAGAAGGCCGGCAAGCTGGCCAACCTGGAAAAGGTGCTCGCCGAGCGCGCCGCCGTCGACCCGGAGTCCTGCGCCGCCAGCCCGATCGGCATCGGTGACGGCACCACCGGTATCGGCCACACCCGCTGGGCCACCCACGGCGGCCCCACCGACCGCAACGCCCACCCGCACGTCGCCCCCGACGGCCGCGTCGCGGTGATCCACAACGGCATCATCGAGAACTTCGCGAAGCTCCGCGCCGAGCTCGAGGCCGACGGCGTCGAGTTCGCCAGCGACACCGACACCGAGTGCGCCGCCCACCTGCTCTCCGCCGCGCTGGCCGACCTGCGCTCGGCCGGCGAGGTGGACAGCCCGCAGCTGCTCGCCTCCGCCATGCGGGTGGTCTGCCGGCGGCTGGAGGGCGCCTTCACCCTGCTCGCCGCCGACGCCGGCATCCCCGGTGCGGTGGTCGGCGCCCGGCGCAACTCGCCGCTGGTCGTCGGCCGCGGCAACGGGGAGAACTTCCTGGCCAGCGACGTGGCCGCGTTCATCGAGCACACCCGCGACGCGGTCGAGCTGGGCCAGGACCAGATCGTCCTGATCACCACGGACAGCATCGAGATCACCGACTTCGCCGGGCAGCCCGCCACCGGCAAGGACTTCCACATCGACTGGGACGCCTCGGCCGCCGAGAAGGGCGGTTACGACTGGTTCATGCTCAAGGAGATCGAGGAGCAGCCGCAGGCGATCGCCGACACGCTGCTCGGCCGGCTCACCGAGACCGGTGAGATCGCCCTCGACGAGGTCCGCCTCAGCGAGCAGGACCTGCGCGACGTCGACAAGATCTTCATCGTCGCCTGCGGCACCGCGTACCACTCCGGGCTGGTCGCCAAGTACGCCATCGAGCACTGGACCCGCATCCCCTGCGAGGTCGAGCTGGCCAGCGAGTTCCGCTACCGCGACCCGGTCCTCGACCGGTCCACCCTGATCGTGGTGATCTCGCAGTCCGGCGAGACCATGGACACCCTGATGGCGCTGCGCCACGCCAAGGAGCAGAAGGCCCGGGTGCTGGCCATCTGCAACACCAACGGCTCGACGATCCCCCGCGAGTCGGACGCCGTGCTCTACACCCACGGCGGCCCGGAGATCGCGGTCGCCTCCACCAAGGCGTTCCTCACCCAGCTCGTCGCCTGCTACCTGATCGGCCTGCACCTGGCCCAGGTGCGTGGGATCAAGTTCGCCGACGAGGTGGGTGCGGTGGTCGCCCAGCTCCAGGAGATGCCCGGCAAGCTGCGCGAGCTGCTCGACCGGATCGAGCCGGTCCGCGAGCTGGCCCGCGAGCTGAAGTCCGAGCCGACGGTGCTCTTCATCGGCCGGCACGTCGGCTACCCGGTGGCCCTGGAGGGCGCGCTCAAGCTCAAGGAGCTGGCGTACATGCACGCCGAGGGCTTCGCCGCGGGCGAGCTGAAGCACGGCCCGATCGCGCTGATCGACAAGGGCACCCCGGTGATCTGCGTGGTCCCGTCGCCGGTCGGCCGGGGCATGCTGCACGACAAGGTCGTCTCCAACATCCAGGAGGTCCGCGCCCGGGGCGCCCGGACCATCGTGATCGCGGAGGAGGGCGACGAGGCGGTCGTCCGCTACGCCGACCACCTGATCTACGTGCCGCGTACGCCGACCCTGCTGGCCCCGCTGGTCACCACGGTGCCGCTCCAGGTGCTCGCCGCCGAGATCGCCGCCGCCCGAGGGCACGACGTCGACCAGCCGCGCAACCTGGCCAAGTCGGTCACCGTCGAGTAACCGGCTGCCATCCGCTCCGGGGCCCCTCCACCGCGCGGTGGAGGGGCCCCGCGCATTGGTGAGGCCCGCGTTCACCGGCCCAGCACGATCCGGGCCATCCCGTCGAGGGCCGGGTTGCCCGGGTCCCAGTAGCCGGCGTGGCCGTACCGGCCGCTGGGGAAGCGCCGGCCGCCGAAGCCCGGATCGCTCGGGTCGTGCCCGAACCACAGCTCGTGCTCGCCCAGCTGGAGCAGCGCCGCCGCCGGGCCCAGCGGCGTCGCGCCGAGCACCGCCCGGCGGGCCAGCTCGTCGGGCGGCCGGGCCAGCCGGATCACGTCGTCCGGCGCGGTGCTCGCCCACACCTGACCCGCCGGCATCCGCAACTCGGCGGCGTGCGCCACACCCACCCCGGGTGAGCCCACGAAGACCAGGGCGTCGGCGCTCAGCCCCTGGTCGCGGGCGGTCGTGCCCACCACGACCGACCCGTAGCTGTGCCCGAGCACGGTGTGCCGGGCCGGTGGCCCCT
The DNA here is from genome assembly GCF_003172935.1 of Micromonospora sicca. Classification (GTDB taxonomy): domain Bacteria; phylum Actinomycetota; class Actinomycetes; order Mycobacteriales; family Micromonosporaceae; genus Micromonospora; species Micromonospora sicca. Next base: position 10,011 of record NZ_QGKS01000070.1, read on the forward strand.
CGTGGGAGGCGCGCAGCCCCTCCTGGAACCGGTGCAGCGCCGGCCCCGCGTCCCGCGCCTGCCCGCCCCACGCCGCCTCGTGCAGGAAGTCCGGGGCGTCGTAGTCCAGCCAGAGCACCGCCGCCGTCTCCTCGGCCGGGGCGAGCGCCGCGCAGCGGTCCAGCACCCGCGCCGCCCGGCCCAGCTCGCCCGGGGCGTCGGCCAGGTCGGCGGTCATCCCCGGCACGTACGTCAGCACCGCGCCGGCCCGGTCCGGGTTGCCCAGCGCCACGATCGCCCGCCCGTCGCCCGCCGGGTCGAGCCCGAGCAGGTACGCCCGGGGTGGCCCCGGTGCGGCCAAGCTCGGTGAGCGCGTCCAGCCCGCGCAGCGCCGCCGTGACCCGGGCCAGCGCGGCCACCGCCAGCGGGTCGGGGTGCGCCCGGCTCAGCAGCCCCCGCTCGCGCGCCAGCAGCGCCGCCCGCCGCGCGCCCAGCAGCAGCCGGTTGGCCTGGTCCCGGGCGGTAGCCGGCACCCCGTCCAGGCGACCGACCAGGGCCGGCTCGTGCACCACCAGCCACCGGCGCTCGGCCGGCGTGAGCCCCGCCCACCAGCGGCCCACCTCGGCCGGGCCGGCGTCGGCGGGTGGCCGCCGGCCGGGCGGGACGCTCACCCAGCCCGCGCCGGCCGCCGCCGTCAGCTCTGCCAGGCGGGCGCTCGCCTCCCGGTCCGCCGCCATGGTGGTGGCGGAACGGTGAGCTGGCCGGCGGGCCGGCCGGCCCGCCGGGGATGGGACGGGGGGGCGTGAAAGCG
>NZ_QGKS01000347.1 GCF_003172935.1 Micromonospora sicca
CGCCCGGCCAGGATGGCCCGCCCCGCCGCCCCGCGTTCCAGCGGATGGCGGGACCCGGTCCGGTACGCCACGTGGTACGAGGTCCAACTCGGCTCCACCACCGCCAGGGCGACCCCCTCGCCGCCCTCGACGACGGTGAGGTGCGCGGTCGCGCCGGCCTGCTCGGCGAGCCGGCGCAGCGCGGGCAGTGCCCCCTCGGCGAGCAGCGGCTGCGCGCGCCGGGCCAGGTGCAGCACCCCGGCGCCGAGGCGGAGCCGGCCGGCGCCGTCCCGGCGCAGCATGCCGTGCCCGCTCAGCGCCCCGACCAGCCGGTAGACGGCGGCCCGGCCGATGCCCAGCCGGTTCGCCGCCTCGGTGACGGTCAGCCCGCCCGGCGCCTCCGCGACCAGGTGCAGCAGGCGCAGTCCCCGGTCCAGGGTCTGCGCGGTCTCGCCGCCGCGTCCCGGCTCGGGCGTCCCGGCCGCCGTCGCCCCTGGCCGGGCGTCACCCGTGCCTGCCGCCGTGTCCACAGCACGCAGCGTACGACCCGGCTCCGGCCAACCTCGAAATGCATGGACGGCTACCCTTGCACGGTGACGCTACGCCTGTATGACACCGCCACCCGATCGGTGCGGGACTTCGTCCCGCGGGAAGCCGGCAAGGTGGGGGTCTACCTGTGTGGTCTCACCCTCCAGGCCCCGCCGCACATCGGTCACCTTCGCTCCGGCGTCACCTACGACGTGCTGCGCCGCTGGCTGCTGGCCGCCGGCTTCGAGGTCACCTTCATCCGCAACGTGACCGACATCGACGACAAGATCCTGGTGAAGGCGGTCGAGCAGGGCCGCCCCTTCTGGTCGATCGCGTACGCGAACGAGCTGATCCTCGCCGATTCGTACCGGGCGCTGAACGTGCTGCCGCCGACCTACGAGCCGCGCGCCACCGGGCACATCCCCGAGATGCACGAGCTGATCACCCGGCTGATCGACACCGGTCACGCCTACCCGGCCACCGACGGCTCGGGTGACGTCTACTTCGACGTGACCTCGTGGCCCGCCTACGGGTCGCTGTCGGGGCAGTCGCCGGACGACATGCAGTCCGCCGGGGACGCCCCCGAGCGGGGCAAGCGGGACCCGCGTGACTTCGCCCTCTGGAAGGGTGCCAAACCGGACGAGCCGGCCGACGCCTACTGGCCGTCGCCGTGGGGCCGGGGCCGCCCCGGCTGGCACATCGAGTGCTCGGCGATGTGCTGGCGCTACCTGGGCGCGGAGTTCGACATCCACGGCGGCGGGCTGGACCTGACCTTCCCGCACCACGAGAACGAGATCGCCCAGTCGCAGGCGGCCGACCTGCCCTTCGCCCGGTACTGGGTGCACCACGGGTTGCTCGGCATCGGCGGCGCCAAGATGGGCAAATCGCTCGGCAACGCCCTCGACCTGGCGTACGTCGAGTCGCTCGGGGTGCGCCCGGTGGAGTTGCGCTACTACTACGCCTCGGCGCACTACCGGTCGCTCATCGACTACTCCGAGGACTCCCTCCGCGAGGCCGCGGTGGCGTACCGGCGGATCGAGGGGTTCGTGCAGCGGGCCGCGGAGCGGGTCGGCGCCGGCGAGCTCGGCGTGCTGCCGGCCGGCTTCGCGGCGGCGATGGACGACGACCTGAACACCTCGGCCGGGCTCGCCGTCCTGCACGATCTTCTGCGGGACGGCAACAGCGCGCTGACCAGCGGCGACGATGTGACCGTCCGCACGGTGCTGGCCGCCGTCCGCAGCATGCTGGATATCCTCGGGGTCGACCCCCTGGACCCGGCCTGGACCGGTGGCGGCCGCGCGGAGGACCTGCGCGGTGTGGTGGACTCCCTGATCGCGCTTGCCCTCGAGCAGCGCGCCCAGGCCCGCAACCGCAAGGACTGGGCCGCCGCGGACGCCGTACGCGACCAGCTCAAGCAGGCCGGCGTGGTGGTCGAGGACACCCCCCAGGGCCCGCGATGGACTATTGGAGAGCAGGACTGATGGCCGGCAACTCGCAGCGCCGTGGCCGGCGACTGAGCCCGAAGGCCGGAGCCCCGAAGGGCTCCGGCGGCAAGAACAAGGACTCGCTCGCCGGCCGGGGCAAGACCCTGCCCGCCGACGAGCGACCCTGGCACAAGGCGTACTCGGGCACCGAAAAGCTGCCCCAGCGCACCGCCTGGAAGCAGGACAAGGAGCGCCGCGCGGCGGCCGAGGAGGGCCGCGCCCCCAAGATCGGCCAGCCGGGCAGCAAGGACACCACCTGGGGCAAGGGCGGTGGCCGGGGCGTCCCGGCGGGCCGTGGCGGCGCCGGCGGTCGGGGCGGCAAGCCCATCGGCCGATCCGGCCCGCGGGTCGCCCCGGGCCGCAAGTCCAACCCGGCCAAGGACACCCCGGAGCTGCTGGTCGGCCGCAACCCGGTGCTGGAGGCGCTGCGCACCCAGGTGCCGGCGACCGCCCTCTACACCGCCCAGGGCATCGACATGGATGACCGGGTCAACGAGATCATCCGGACCGCCGCCGACCGGGGCATCGCCATCCTGGAGATCAGCCGCGCCGAGCTGGACCGGATGACCGGTGGGGTGCTGCACCAGGGCGTCGGCCTTCAGGTGCCGCCGTTCGCGTACGAGCCGTTCGAGGACATGATGGCGGCCGCGCTGGAGCAGCCCGCCCCGCTGCTGGTCGCGCTGGACGGGGTCACCGACCCGCGCAACCTCGGCGCGGTGATCCGCTCCGCCGCCGCGTTCGGCGCGCACGGTGTCTTCGTACCCGAGCGGCGGGCCGCCGGGATCACCGCGACCGCCTGGCGGACCAGCGCGGGCGCGGCCGCGCGGGTGCCGGTCGGCCAGGTCACCAACCTCACCCGGGCGCTCAAGGCCTGCAAGGACGCCGGCTTCATGGTGGTCGGCCTGGACGCCGATGGCGACACCGACCTCTACGACCTGGAGGCCGCGGTCGGGCCGCTGGTGGTGGTGGTCGGTTCCGAGGGGCGCGGGCTGTCCCGGCTGGTCGGGGAGACCTGCGACCTGACCGTCAGCATCCCGATGATCTCCGAGGTCGAGTCGCTCAACGCCAGTGTCGCCGCCGCGGTCACCCTCGCCGAGGTGGCCCGCCGCCGCGCCCAGGAGATCTGAGCAACCGGGAAGGCCCCTGCCCTGCCCTGCCGCGGTCGCGGCGGTGGCAGGGGTCTTTCCGCATTCCTAGATCTGGTGGGTCCAGGCGACGAAGAGCAGCGCCCCGGCCAGTGCGATCAGCAGCGTGACCGGGATCAGCCAGGGCGCGGGCCGCGCCCCGTCCAGGCCCCGGGTCAACCGCTGGTGCACGGCGGCGATCCCGACCAGCGTGACCAGGCCGGCGGCGGCCATCGGCAGGCCGACGAGGAAGTGCGCCAGCCATGCGCCGGCCCGGGTCGGGCCGCCCCACGAGTGCGTGTACGGACCGGGGTCGACGATGCCGTACAGGACGCCGCGCAGCACCATCAGCAGTTCGACGCCGAGTGGCACCAGGGCCGTGACGCCGAGCAGCAGGCTCAGCAGTCCGTGCCCGGCGACGGCCACCGGGCCCGGCCGCCGGCCGGGACCGGCGACCGGTGGCGCCCCGAGCAGCCCGGTGCGTAGGGCCCGCCACCGCGCCGCGGCGGCGTCGGACCGGCCGACCGGCGCGGCCACCAGGGCGAAGACGGCGACCGGCGCCAGCGCCGCGCAGTAGGCCAGGCTGCGGCCGGCCAGGCGGATGATCCGGTACGCCCGGGAACGCGGTGACGGAAGGCGGGTGGCGGTGTCGGGCAGGGTGGTCACGGCATCTCCTCGAATCGGAAGTTGCCGTGACGCTACGAGCGGAGTACGCCGTACCGGATCACCCCGAGGAGCCACTTCTCCGGTGGCTCCCAGGTATGCCATGCCCCAGCTACGACGAGAGGGGCGGCCCGCCGCAGCGGACCGCCCCTGTCGTGTCGCGTACGTCAGATCCGGGTGCCGGTGGCGGCGTGGAAGACGTGGCTCTGGCCGGTGCGCGGCTTGACGAAGATGGTGTCACCCATGTTCGGCATGCTGCGGCGGTCGGTGCGGACGACGAAGCGCTCGTTGAGGCCCTCGAGCGCGGCGTGGCCGTAGACGTTGGCGTCGGAGCCGAGGTCCTCGACCAGCTCGACCACGACCGGCATGCCGCCCTCGGTCGGGCTGACCATGTCGCAGTCCTCCGGACGGAAACCGACGGTCACCTTGCCGTCGCCGCCCTCGGCCTGGGCCGCGGCGATCTGCTCCCGGGTCAGCGGGATGTGCATCTCGGCGAAGGCGGCGCCCTGCTCGGTCAGCGGCACGGTCTTGATGTTCATCGCGGGGGAGCCGATGAAGCCGGCGACGAAGACGTTGGCGGGGGTGTCGTAGAGCGCCCGCGGGGTGTCCACCTGCTGGAGCACACCGTCGAGCATGACCGCGACCCGGTGACCCATGGTCATGGCCTCGACCTGGTCGTGGGTGACGTAGACGGTGGTGATGCCCAGCTTGGCCTGCAGCGAGGCGATCTGGGTACGGGTCTGGACGCGGAGCTTGGCGTCGAGGTTCGACAGCGGCTCGTCCATGAGGAAGACCTGCGGCTCGCGGACGATCGCGCGGCCCATGGCCACCCGCTGACGCTGACCACCGGAGAGCGCCTTCGGCTTGCGGTTGAGGAACTCCTCCAGCTGGAGCAGCCCGGCCGCCTCCTTGACCCGCCGGTCGATCTCCGACTTCGAGGTCTTGCGCAGCTTGAGCGCGAACGCCATGTTCTCGTACACCGTCATGTGCGGGTAGAGGGCGTAGTTCTGGAAGACCATCGCGATGTCGCGGGCCTTCGGCGGCAGGTGGGTGACGTCGCGGTCGTCGATGTAGATGGCGCCGTCGTCGACGTCCTCGAGACCGGCGAGCATCCGCAGGCTGGTGGACTTGCCGCAACCCGACGGGCCGACCAGGACGAGGAACTCCCCGTCGCCGATCTCGAGGTCGAGCTGGTTGACCGCGGGGCGTTCGGTGCCCGGGTAGATCCGGGACGCTTTCGCGTAGGTGACCGTAGCCATGGTGAAGCGCTTCCTTTCACCGGCAGGAACGTGCCGGACGATCCGAGTGAAGGAGCGACCGGCGCCGTACGGTGCCGGCCAGCGGGCGTCGCCCGGGCAGCCGAGGCCGGCCGGACTGTCGTCCGTGTCACTGCACGGTAAACGGGTTTTCCGACCCTGCCAAGACGAGGGGTGCGGGTTGGGATTGACGGCATTGCGCATTCCGGTCACACCGGCACTCCCGGGCATCAACCCCCTCGGCGGTGGACGACGTCCGGCGTCGATCCGTCGGCATCGAGGTCGGGAAGTTGACGTTTCCCATGCTCGGGAGGCCTGCCGGGCGGGAAATTCGGACGCCGGTCGCTATGCTGACGACGGCACCACTCGCCCCTGTAGCTCAGCTGGCCAGAGCACTCGCCTTGTAAGCGAGATGTCGCCGGTTCGATCCCGGCCGGGGGCTCCAGTTTCCCCCGGCGCTCTGAGCGCGTACGACGCGGGCGAGGGCGTCGGCCCGCCCCCGCCCGCGTGGCCGGCGTCCTCGTTTCAGCCCCAGTTCTGCGGGGCCAACTGGCGGGTCGTGGCGTTGAGCCGGTTGAAGAAGTTGGTGGTGGCGAGCCAGAGCACCAGCGCCGCGAGTTCCTTCTCGTCGAAGTGCCGGGCTGCCTCGTCCCAGATCTCGTCCGGCACCGGGTCGGCCCGGTCGGCGAGGCGGGTCGCCGCCTCGGCGAGCGCCAGCGCGGCCCGCTCGGCGTCGGTGAAGTAGGACGTCTCCCGCCAGGCGGCCACCGCGAAGAGCCGTTCCTCCGTCTCGCCGGCCTTGCGCGCGCCGCGGGCGCCCGAGTCGACGCAGGCGCTGCACCCGTTGATCTGGCTGGCCCGCAGGTGGATCAGCTCCAGCGTCGTGGTGGGTACGCCGGCGGAGTGCGCCGCCTTGTAGAGCAGGTTGATCGCCTTCATGGCGTCGGGGAGCATCATGGCCGGGTTCTGCATCCGTGCCTTCATGATCGTTCCATCCATTCTGTCCTGTTAGGCTGGCCGGCGTCCGCCGTGCCGTACCCGTCCTCGTCCGTCGCCTGGATGTCGACGGTCGGGATGGGTGTGTGACAGATGTGACGGCGATCACTTACGAGGTGGTGCACGATTAGAGTCTGGCCGTGCCTTTCTGGGCTGTTCGGGCGTGTTGGGTTATCGCTCAGCGCAGCGGTCGGACACGAGTCCCGCGATGGCGAGCATGGTGTCTTCGAAGTGTTCCCGGCGTCCGATGTAGCGCTGCAGGGGTCGCCACTGTTTGGGCTCAGCAATGGCGTGTTCGACGCAGATCCGTTGTGAGGACTGGGTTTTCCGCGCGGTGTTGTATTCGGCGAGTTGAGCTTCGGTGGCGTCTTTCGGTGGTTTCTTCGGCGGCGCGGTGACCTGGTCGGGGAAGTCGCGGGCCAAGCCCTGGTAGCCGGAGTCGACCTTGGCGCGCACGTTCGGATACTGCCGCAGCAGGTCCTCAATGCCCTCGGTGCGCAGAGTGGTGACATCGTGCATCCGCCCCGGTCGGGTGGCCCCGCACCACAGCAACCGGCCTTCGCCGTCGCTGATCACAGTGGGTTTGATGGTGTTCTGCTTCTTCTTGCCCGACACGAACGCTCGCCGGCCGGGCCGGTTGGCCTTGGGCCGGCGGACCTGGACCTCGGTGCCGTCGATGCGCAGTTCGACACCCTCGGCGGCGGCGTAGGCGACCACATCTGCGAGGGTGCGCAGCCGCAGTTGCGGCTTGCCGGGTACGGCGAAGCCTCGCGCGGCCAGCAGTGGCCGGATCTCACCCACGGCGCGGGTGATGGTGGCCCGGTCGACGTTGTAGAACAGGGCCAACGCAGCGTGCGGAAGTTGGAAACGCAACACCACCAGGGTCGTGATGACCCGGTCGGTGAAGGTCAGGTCGTGGCCCGGGCCGGCGCCGGGCGCGCGGACCCGGTCACCGCCGCGGCGTTCGCGCAGCCGGGATTCCTGCTGGGCTGTCCACGGGTCGGCCAGTTCAGCGATCAGCTTGCCCAGCCTGCGCCGGGAGATGCCGGTACAGATACGATGGGACAAGGCCGTGCGGGCCCATCTTGACGTCACAATCATGATCGTCCCGCACGGCCGCTTCCATGATCGAAGCGGGCTGAGTCAGCTATCGCGCACCGAGTCGTTACTGGTCCCGGGGGGAAGGCCATGGGCGAGACCGACCTGCTGGCCCGGCGCTTCGAAGAGCAGCGACCCCGCCTCCGGTCGGTGGCCCAGCGGATGCTGGGTTCCGGGGCCGAGGCCGACGACGCCGTGCAGGACACCTGGTTGCGGCTCAGCCGCGCCGACGTCGACGTCATCGAGAACCTGCCCGGCTGGCTGACCACGACGGTCGGCCGGGTCTGCCTGGACCGGCTGCGCTCCAGCGCCGCTCGGCACGAGCAACCGGCCGACGTGACCGGGGACGAGCCGGCGACGACCGGCCCGGGCGCGGACGATCCGGAGCAGGCGGCGCTGCTGTCCGAGTCGGTCGGACAGGCGCTCCACGTGGTGCTGCGGACCCTCGCCCCGACCGAGCGGCTGGTGTTCGTGCTGCACGACATGTTCGCGGTCTCCTTCGAGGAGATCGCCGCCGTGGTCGACCGCAGCCCCGCCGCCGTACGGCAGATCGCCAGCCGGGCCCGCCGCCGGGTGCAGAGCCGCTCGGCCGGGCCCGAGACGGACCCCGCCCGTCAGCGCCGGATCGTCGAGGCGTTCCTCGCCGCCTCCCGGGACGGCCGTTTCGAGGACCTGCTCACCCTGCTCGACCCGCACGTCGTCATGCGCGCGGACGCTGTCGCCGCCCGGCTGGGCTCCTCCGCCGCCGCAGTGCACGGGTCGTCCGTCGTGGCGGATTTCTTCTTCGGGCGGGCCCAGGGCGCGCTGCCCGCGTTCATCGACGCGGCGCCCGGCGCCGTCGTGGTCGTCGACGGCCGTACCCGCATCGCGATCAGCTTCACCGTCACCGACCGCATCATCGGCATCGAGGTGGTGGCCGACCCGGACCAGCTGCGCACTCTCGACGTGGTCGTGGGCTGATCGGCGCCGCCCAGCTCGAGCGGTAACCTGGCGGCGATGAGTCGTGCCGTGGAGGTGTCCAACCGGGCGATGCTGCGCGCCCGGGACGCCATGGACCGGTCGTACGCCGAGCCGCTCGACGTGCCGGCGCTGGCCCGGATCGCACACGCCTCCGAGGCGCACTTCATCCGGACCTTCCGCGCCACCTTCGGCGAGACCCCGCACCGCTACCTGCAACGCCGCCGGGTCGAGCGGGCGATGTACCTGCTGGTGCAGACCGACCGGCCGGTCACCGAGATCTGCTACGCGATCGGGTTCGGCAGCCTCGGCACCTTCAGCCGCACGTTCCGCGACATCGTCGGCGAGTCCCCCTCGGCATACCGCAGGCGCAAGGCCGCCGGCGTGGCCGCCGTGCCGAGCTGTTTCGTGAAGGCGTGGATGCGGCCGAGTGCCGCCCGCTGAGCCGGTCAGCGCCGACGCATCGCCAGCTCAGCAGTTTTGGATAAGCACCAGGTCAGGCCGGGGTCTAGCGTCGTCGGCATGACGATTAACTCGATTTCCCGCTCCCAGATCTACGTCCTCGACCAGGACGAGGCCCTCGACTTCTACGTCGGCAAGCTCGGCCTGGAGGTCAACACCGACCAGGACCTCGGCTTCATGCGCTGGCTGACGGTCAACGTCCCCGGCGACCCCGAGCACGAGATCCTGCTGGAGAAGCCCGGCTCGCCGGCCCTCGACCCGGCCACCGCCGAGCAGGTGCGGGAGATGCTGAGCAAGGGCGCGACGGGCGGCTCGCTCTTCTTCACCACCGACGACGCCCGCAAGACGTACGAGGACCTGGTGGCCAAGGGCGTCGACATCTACGACGAGCCGACCGAGCGCCCGTACGGCATCGACTTCGGCATCCGGGACCCGTTCGGCAACATGATCCGCATCGGCCAGATGCACCCGAAGGGCTGAGGAGCGGACCGATGACCCAGGCCGTTCCCTTCCGGGTACGTCCGGCCGCTGTCGGCCGGGACCGGGCGCTGCTGGCCGGCGGCGCCCTCGCCGGCCCGCTCTTCGCCGCCTCCGCGCTGGTCCAGGGCCTCACCCGGGACGGCTTCGACTTCCGCCGGCACCCGGTGAGTGTGCTGAGCAACGGCGACCTGGGGTGGGTGCAGATCACCACCTTCCTCGCCAGCGGGCTGCTCGTGCTCGGCGCCGCCGCCGCGCTGGGGCGCCGGGACACCGGCGCCCGGTGGCTGCCCAGGCTGCTCGTCCTCTACGGGATCGGGCTGGTGCTCGCCGGGATCTTCCGGGCCGACCCGGCCGACGGCTTCCCGGCCGGTACGCCGAGCGGTCCCGGCCAGATCAGCTGGCACGGCGGGCTGCACTTCCTCGCGGCGGCGATCGGCTTCGTCGCGCTGATCGTCGCCGCGCTGGGCGCCGCCCGTCGGGCGGCCCGGCGGGGCGAGCGCGGCTGGGCCGCGTACAGCCTGGCCAGCGGGGTCTGCTTCGCGGCGGCCTGGGTGGCCCTGATCGTCCGGCCGGCGCCGCCGACCATGGTCGGCTTCGGCCTGGCCGTGGCGATCGGCTGGGCCTGGGTCACCGGCATGCTGTGGCGGGCGGACCACGGTCGGAGCGTCTGAGGCCGGCACGATCGGGAGGCGCGGGCTAGGCTCGCGCCTCCCGATCAGTGTGAGGTGACGGATGGCGAGCCGGTTGCTCTACCTGGCCCGGCACGGTGAGCAGCACCGGGCGGAGGACGAGGCGCCGGACATCGGGCTCTCCGACCGGGGCCGGCGGCAGGCGACCCTGCTGGGGGAGCGGCTGCGCGGGCGGCCGTTCGACGCCGTCCACCACGGACCGCTGCGCCGGGCCGTCGAGACCGCCGAGCTGGTCGCCGCCGTGCTGCCCGGCGTGCCGGTGCACGCCGCGGAGGATGGTGGGAGACCACCTGCCGCACGACACGGACCGGGCCGCCCTGCCCCCGGCGTACGCGACCTTCCTGGCCGGCTTCGACCAGCGCGAGCGGACGGACGGGCCGCGCCGGACGGCGGAGGCGGTGGCCCGGTTCGCGCGGCCCCCGGCGGACGGGGACGTCCGCGAACTGGTGATCACGCACAACTTCCTGATCGCCTGGTTGGTCCGGCACGCGCTGGACGCCCCGGAGCGGCGCTGGCTGGGCCTGAACCACCACAACTGCGGCCTCACCGTCATCCGCTACGGCTCGGGCGGGCCGCCGAACCTGATCGGCCTGAACGACGTGGCCCACCTGCCGCCCGAGCTGCGCGGCACCGGCCTGCCACCGGACTACGTCGTCTGACCGCGCGGCCCAGGCAGGTCAGGCGGTGACGCGGGTGAGCAGGTCCACCAACGCTGACGTGGCCGGCGGGCGGGTGGGGCCGGCGTCGCAGTCCACGTAACCGGTGGTCCGGGTGTCCACGGTGAGCCGGTAGGCGAAGGCGTCGGCGCAGTCGCCGGGGTCGGCGGTGGCCGCCGTCTCGGTCGCCAGCCGTGGGTCGGCCGTCAACTTCCGCAGGCGCGCCAGGTCGGCGGGACCGAGCCGGCCGCTCCGGGTGCCGCCGGCGCGGTCCACCCTGGTCCAGCGGCCGTCGGGCTCGACGGTCAGCGTCTCCCGCGTGCCGGCGATGCCGCCGGTGCGGACCAGCACCACCCGGGCGGCGGCGTCCGGGGTGCGCGGGGCGGTGGTCGTCGGTCTGGCCGGGGTCGTCG
>NZ_QGKS01000211.1 GCF_003172935.1 Micromonospora sicca
GCCCGGTCCGGCGGCCGGTGGCGGCGCCCACCCCGACGACGCCCGGTACGGGTGCGCCGGCGCCGGGCCGGGCCGGGCCGGCTGCGGCACCCCGGACTGCGGCACCCCGAAATGCGGCGGCGCGGGCTGCGGCGCCCACTCCGACCCGGGTACGGCCGGCGCGGGCGGACCAGGCCGCGGCGCGCCGGGGACCGGCGGAGGCGGCGGGGCCTGCGGTGCCCGTGGTGCGGGTACAGCCGGCAGCGACATCGTTGGCCCGGCGAGCGCCGCCGGATCGGGGAGTGGGCCGGCGGGAGCGGCGGCGGAGCCGCCGAGGTAGCTGCGGGCCGCGCGTACCGCCGGGTGTTCGGGGCCGAGCACCGCGGGCCCGGCGGTGGCGACGCGGGTGTAATTGCGGCGGGCCTCGTGCCGGTTGCCCAACTCCTCCGCCACCCCGGCCAGGTCGAAGCTGAGCGCCAACATCAGCGGATCGGCGTCCCCACGGCGGCGCTCGCCGGCCGCGTACGCCTCCTCCAGCACCCGGCGGGCCGCGGCCGGGTCGTCCGCCTCCCGGTGCAGCCGGGCCAGCAGGTGGGCGCTGCCCAGCACCTCGGGGTGGTCCTCCCCGTACGTCGGTCGGGCCGTCACGATCGCGTCGGTGAGCAGGCGGCGGGCGCTGGCCAGGTCACCGGCCGAGCGCAGGGCGAGGGACTGGTGTTGAGCGGCGGTCAGGGGGGAGGGGTGGGACACGTGAGTCATGCTGCCGGTAATCGGGGCTCGGACGCTACCCACCCCGACGCATCCTGGGACCAGGCCGTCCGTGAGGTCCGCGATCCGACGCCCTGAGCTGCGCAAATCTCCGTCGCCGGAGCGTGGCGGGCGGCGATGTGCATGATCCATCCCAGCCGTGTACAGTAATGCCCCGTGCGGCCCACCGGGGCGGCCGACGGGTGACGAGGTCACTGCGGCCGACAGGGTAGGCTGGACGAGCAGGTCCGGGTGGCGGAATGGCAGACGCGCTAGCTTGAGGTGCTAGTGCCCGTATAGGGCGTGGGGGTTCAAGTCCCCCCTCGGACACAAACCATTACCCCACGGTGCGCGCTGAGATCGACTGCAGCGCGCACCGTTTGCGTTTCAGCCTCGTAAGTGAGTCGCAGGTCGAGTTGCCGGTAGACCTCGGCCTTGTCGGCGGAGTCGGCGTCGCGAAGCACGCCGGCGATGTCGCCGAGCGCTCGCACGAGGTTCGAGATCTCCGTTCGGCTCATCCGGCGCGGGCCGGTGCCCGGCTGCGTGTGAAGATCAGCTTCGGCTCGAGCGCGTTCGGCCTGGGTCTGGGTGATCCAGCCGGTGACCACCGTGGGGTCTGCACCGGCGTCGAGGGCGGCGCGGTACCGCTCCAGCTTGGTGTCGCAGTCCGTGATGATCGCCTGGGCTGCCGTGGCAAGCGCGGGTGGATGCTCCAGGGGCTGGGCGTCGGTCATCGCGGTGATCGTCTGTTGGAGCCGGTGGGGTGTGAAGGCGGAGGCCAGCCAGGTGTCGAGCGGGTCGGTGAGGGCGTCCTCGCGCAGGTACACGTTGCTTGGATGTTCGACCTGGTTGGCGAGGGCGTACTCCTGGGGGAAGCGGCAGCGGTAGTAGGCGGCCCCGTGGTTGTACTGGCCCTGCATGCGCCGGTCGCAGGCGGCGCAGTAGATCAGGCCGCGGAAGACGTACGGGTTGCGGGTGCGCTGCTTGACGTGTTGGCCGCCGGTTCCCCGTCCGCGTCGTTGCAGGATCGCTTGGGTTTGTTCGAAGGTCGCGTCGTCGATGAGCGGTTCGTGGGTGACTTCCTTGGAGACCACCCACTTGTCGCGGGCGTTCCAGCGCATGACGCCGGTGTGGCCCATTGCTACGTCGTCGACGTCGAGCAGCACCTCGTCGGTGCGTTGCTTGTTCCATACCTGCCGCCCGGTGTAGCGGGGGTTGGTGAGGATGACGCGGATGGCGCTCTTGGACCAAGCGATGCCACTGCGGTGCCGGTTGCGGGCCCGGTCGTGCGCCGATGGGCAGGGCACGTGATTGGCGGTGAGTCCCTCGGCGATGGCGAAGAGTCCGATACCGGCGAGGAACTCGGCGAAGATCCGCCTGACGATTGGCGCAGTCTGCTCGTCCGGCGTGAGGCCCTTGAGGCGTTTGCCGTCACTGGCCTTGGCGGGGTTGGGGTGGGGACCGAGATCCCGGAGCGTGTAGCCGTATGGGGGGCGTCCGCCAAGGTACCGGCCTTCGAGCAGAGTTTGGGCGGCCATGGCGGTGCGGACCCGGAGCTTGATTCGGTTGCGTTCGCCCTTGCTCATGCCGCCGAAGACGGACATGACCAGTTCGTGAGCCTCATTGTCGGGATCGATGGGGCCGCCGATCTCCGGCACCCAAAGTTCGACGCCGTAGTGGGCGAACAGCGGCACCGTGAGACCGAACTGGTTGCCGTAGAAGGCCCGGTGGGGTTCGCCAACGACGACGGCGGAAAACCCGCGCCGTGGGTTGCGCAGCGCGGCGAGGAGTTGGTTGGCCTGGGTTCGGCGTTGCCACGGCAGGGATCGGCTCTGGCCGACGTCGAAGTATTCGGTGACGATGCGGCCGCCGTGGGGCTGGATCAGGGTAGTCGCCCGGGTGAGTTGCCAGCTCCGGGACGATTCGGGGTCCTGGTTGTCCTCGGTCGACACGCGGCCGTAGAAGGCGAAGGGTTTCGGTTGAGGGGTGGTCATCGGTTCTCCTCGTTCGAGTTGTCCGTGCGGCGGTCGTTGACGCGTCTGAGCAGCTTCAGCAGGGCGGCAGCTGCGCCGGGGTGCAGATCGGGTGGCTGGCCGGGAGCCACCACGTTGGTGAACCCGTTCGTTGCGCGGCCATCGGCGTTGTCGACCGTCCATGAACCGTTGTCTTCGCTGGCCTGGTCAAGTCGCTTGCCCGGTGCCGCGGCCGTTGCCGGATCGGGCTCCTTGCGTTGCTGATGTTGGTCATCGGGCGGCAGCGTCATGCGCCTCCGTCCGGCGGTTGGCCCGGCCGAGACACGCGCCGGTGGGCGTGCATCGTTCGCTCCTTGGCCTCCGCGACCCCGACGCGAAAGAGGGCGGACTGGAGGGCGATGGCAGCATCGGCATTGTGAGCGGGCGGGGTGGTGGCGCTGTAGCTCGATGCGTCGGCGACTCGCGCCGTGGCGGATGGGTGGGTTGTCATGGAGCGGTCCTCCGAGAGTTGGTCGTGTGCCGGTTGCTCCGGCGGGCATGAAGAAGCGGCCGGTGCCGTCGGGCACCGGCCGCTGGTTGAGCAGGGCGGGCGTTACATCTCTGCGGTTGTCATGTCCCTTGGCAGCCTCGACATGGGCGAGCGCTGCTTGATGGCGGGGCTTGCTGCTGCGAGCCTGGGTGAACTAGCAATGCTGTGGAGAGCACTTTCTTCACACCGAAGAGGTCACTGGTTCGATCCCAGTATCGCCCACCATAAATATTCGCAGGTCAGAAGCCCGTTGCCGGAGTAGCCGGTAACGGGCTTTGCGGTTTCGACGGCTTACTTTGGGAGCAGATTGGGAGCAGCGGCCCAGGACCGTGTCCGGTCCGGCTCAACGTGGCACTCACGCGGTTCCACGACCAGCGGCGGGACAAGCTGGCACGGACGACGGGCCCAGCCCCGTCCGGGTCAACTTGGCGCTTTCGTTGCGCGCCGAGGACCGAAGGAACTTTCAATCCCTGCCTTACCTGCACCGGTGCTAACGTCGGCCGGATCTCCATGTGCGGCCCGGGACCCTGGCGTGGTGCCTCAAATGCGGCCAGCGATTGACACGGATGTCTCGGCGGCGAGCGGTTTTCCGGCGGCGTCGATCGGTGTGACGAGAAGCGCCGGCTCGGTTGCTCCGGCCACGTGCGCAGGCAGGACGAACATCCCGTCGTGGACATCGGCGTGCATAGCGACGCCGCCGTGAGGTCGGACCGATACTGCGCGGGTACCGGCCACTGGCACGTTGCCGACGAACCCGCCGAGGATCTCGCTGACCGTGAATTGGTCGCCGCCGCCGGAGGCGCCGACACTTCCCTCGTGCCTGCCGGCCGCGAGGCTTTCGACGTACCAGCCGGCCGGCCCGGTCCAGAGCCGCAGCGTGCGGTCACCGCCCACGGATACCGTGTCTGCGACGACGTAGCCTCCGGGCGGCTGCCACGCCCGCGCCGAATCGTGTGTGTCGTGCGGGACCAGGCGCACGACAGCCGTGAGCACCAGCGCGACACCCGCGAGCCCGACAACGCTCCGGATGTTCGAGCGGACCACGGCGACGTCCATCCATACGATCATCGCATTGGGAAGTCGACGGGTCCACCGCGGACAGGCAACCGCGACTGGCCACCTGCGCGTGGACACTGGCCACCCCGCTGGCCAACTCGCGTGGACTTGGCCACCTTCACTTGGCCCGGACAGACCGAATGGCGGCATGGCCCTGACGAGGACCGTCGGTCCGCACCAAGATGTTCGCACTGTTCGTCTTGGACGCCGGCGGGCTGCTGCCACTCGCCCGATTCACACGCCCCGCTCTGGACTGCCAGGGGTTGAGATACCGCTCAGCGATGGGCTTGGTCGGACCAACGGGAGCAGCCTTATGCCGCCAGGCGAGATCACTTCAGGCTGAGGGAGGTAGCCGTGGCGAAGGTACAGACCACGGTTGGTCGTAGTGACCTGCGCCATCGAGGGCAGGCCTGTGAGGTCCAGTCGTTGGCGGTGATGGGCGAGTAGCGCGTCGCCCCGCCCTCTGCGACGGTGCTCTGGCGAGACGGCGAGGAACGCGAGGTGGTGGTGCGGTGTGGCGGGCCGGTTGCTGTGCAGGTACACCTCGAGGATGTCGAAGGCTTCGGTGTCGGGCCCGGTGGCCTCGGTGAGGCGTTGTCGGTAGGCGGTCGGTGGCGGGATGGGGCGGTAGCGGTGGAAGCTCACCGCCGCCGCGGAGAGGTCGCCGATGACGTGGACTTCGCCGAAGAACAGGGCGTGCTCCACCCAGATTTCTAGGACGTCGGTGAGGATGCGCCTGCGTTGATGTTCGTCGGGTACGAGCCAGGCGCCGAGCGGTTCGGTGTGGAGGGCGTCGGCGGTGAGGGTGGCGACGGCGCGTTTGTCGGTCCAGCGGGCGGCGCGGATACGGGGCAGGGCGGGCACGTGGCGGAGGTCCTTTGTCGTGGCGCGAGGTCAGCGGTAGGCGGCGGTGGCGAGATCGCCGATGGCGGCGTCGACGGCGGTGGTGATGTCCCGTACCGCCTGGTAGTGCTGGTCGGCGATTGTTGTCAGCTGCTTGGTGACAGTGACAGTGGCGGTGTCGTGGTCGAGGTAGAGGTGTTCGGCTAGGCCCAGGACTGCGGTGAGGCCGGCGAGGGCGGCGGTGTGGTTGTCGGGTTGTTCCCGGCCAGCGACGAGGTAGCGCAGCCGGGATCGGGCGACGACCGCCCATTTGCTGTCGGTGGCCTGGTAGGTGTCGGCGCGGATGAGGCCGCCGAGGCGTCGTCGGCTGTGCTGGCGCAGGATGCCGGCGGCGACGAGTCCGGCGCGGGTGCGGTCGTACATGTCGCTGGAGGAGGTTCGAAGCCACATCTTCAGTGGTGGGGCGGTGTGTCGGATGGAGGAGAGGGCGGCGTCGGTAATGAGGTCGCCGACCGGCTTGTCGGTGTGCAGGCGGATGCGCTGGTCGGTGCGAGGGCGGGCGCCGTCGTGCGGGCCCAGGTGGATCCGTCCGGCGAGGAACAGGTCGATCAGTACCGCGCCGCCGAGGCCGAGGGCGAGGGCCTGCCGGTGCAGGTGGAGTTCGCCGGTGTCGTCGTGGTGGCCGAGGAGATAGAGCTCGTCGCGCAGGGGCAGGCGGGGGAGTGGGAGGTTCATCGGCTGCCCCTACTGCTGTCTGGCGGCGAGTTGCCGCAACCGCTCGTGCATCCCGCCATACGGGGTGCCGGCTGCGGGCAGTAGCGCTTTGTCGGCTGCGGCGAGCACGGTGTAGTTCGGGTCGCAGACGTTGCCGATGGGTGCCCGTCCGATCTGGGAGACAAGCTGGTAGGTGTCCAGGACGTTCAGTCCGGTGAGTGTGCTGGTCCAGGTGACGAGGTCGTGGTGGGCGATGCGGTAGGCGTCTTCGAGGGGTCGGGCGCATCCCACGGACATGATCGACGTGTCGGTTTCCAGCCGCGGCCACGGTGTGGGTTCGCCTTTGATGACGTCGACGATGAGGGTGGTGGTGGCGGCGATCTCGATGCCGGCTCCGCAGGCTTCGCCTTCGCCTTGGCGGGCGTGGGCGTCGCCGAGGGCGAGCATCGCCCCGTGCACGTTGACCCCGAGGTAGAGGGTGGTGCCGGCGCGGAGTTGCGGGGTGTCGAGGTTGCCGCCGTGGGTGTCACCGACGATGGTGGAGCGGGCTTCGAATCCGCCGGGGGCGATGCCGATCGTGCCGATCATCGGGTCGAGTGGCAGGTCGATGGTGTGGTCGCTGTCCGTCGCTTCGAACCGCACCGCGCCCGCCTGTCGGTCGAACCGGTACACCCATACCCGCTCCTCGAGGGGCGGATGGAGGGTGGCGGTGTGCGTGGTGGAGGTCAGCGCCCCGAAGTGGGGGAAGGTCGTCGAGATTCCCCAGTCTCGGGCGGGGACGATGGAGACGATGTGGACGGCGAGGGTGTCGCCGGGCTCAGCGTCTTCGACGAAGAACGGCCCCGACACCGGGTTGAGGTAGGGCATGCGGCATACCTGCGAGGGCAGGTCCGCCGGCCCGCGGACCAGGCCGCCGAAGCAGTCCTCGGTGAAGACCTGCAGCACGTCACCGGAGCGCAGGTGCGCCACCGGCATGCGGCCGCCGAAGGTGTAGGCCAGCTCGTCGCGGACCGGCCGATACACGATCTTGTCCATCTCGCTCACACCCGCTCCACGCCACGCTGCAGCGGCTGAACCGGCGCCAGCCCGGACAGCACCGGCCGGCGGCCGGTGGCATACAGGCCGGCGAGGACGAGCACGCCGAGGGCGAGCCATGCCAGGCCCAGACGCTGGGCGGCGATGTTGGCGTTGACCACCACGTAGGCGAGGATCACGAATCCCACCGCCGGCATGACGAGATGGGCCCACCAGTTGCGGCTTCGGCGGCGGATGAGGTGGTGCACGACGACAGAGACGTGTAGGACCAGGAAGGCCACCATCGCCCCGAAGTTGATCAGCGACGACAGCAGGGTGATGCCGTCGGCGCGGGTGGCCACGTACAGGCCGAGGGTGAGGGACACCGCGCCGGTGAGCAGAGTGGCGTTGATCGGGACGCTCCGCCGCAGAGACACCTTCGCCAGGAAGCCTGGTAGCTGCCGGTCACGGGCCATCGCGTACAGCAGACGGCTGGTGGCGACCTGCGCGACCATCGAGTTCGGCAGCCCCCACGCGATCGCGGTTGCGACCGCGCACAGCGTGGCCAGCCAGCCCCCGCCAGCGGCGCCAGCCGCGTCGTAGAAGGCAGTGCCGTTCCGATCGCCATCGGCGAGGAGACGGGCAGGGTCGGGAACCAGCATCGCGGCCAGCCACGTCTGGGCGATGAACAGCACCCCGGCGAGGACGAGAACGGCGGCCATCGCCCGTCCGACCTGCCGGGAACCGTCCCGGGTCTCCTCGGCGAGCATGCTGATGCCGTCGAAGCCGAGAAACGACAACACCGCCACCGACACCGCCCCGGCGATGAGCGACCAGGTGAAGGTGCCGGAGTTGTAAAACGCGTCCCAGCTGAAGCTGCCCTGCCCGGATGCCAGCGCCGCTACGGCCACGACGAGGAAGATCGCCAGGATGATCAGCTCGCCGACGAGCATCACCCGGGTGACCGCCGCCGTCAGCCGGATCCCGACCGAGTTGACCACCGTGTTGACGGCGACGAACCCGAGCAGCCACACCCAGAGCGGCATCGACGGCACGGTCGCGTGCATCGCCACCGACGCAACCAGGTACAGCAGCCCGGGCACCAGGACGTAGTCGAGGAGGATCACCCAGCCGGCGAGGAAGCCGACCGCCGGATGGACGCCACGGCCAGCGTAGTTGTAGACGCTGCCCGACATGGGGAACGCCTTGACCATCTGGGCGTAGGAGAAGGCCGTGAACACCAGCGCGGCCACGCCGATCGCGTAGGCCAGGGCCACCATCCCGCCGGAGGCGGCGTACACGCTGCCGAAGATCGCCATCGGCGCGATCGGCACCATGTAGACCAAGCCGTACGCCATCAGGTCGCGGAACCGCAGTTGCCGGCTCAGCTCCTGCTGATAGCCGTATCGCAACAGCTCGTCAGGGTCGTACATCAACGAACCTCTCTTCAATGACGCTGCAAGGGGACATGTGCCGGTCATGAGCCGGAACCGAAGGTGATTCGGCTGCACCAACCAGGACGACGTCCTGACGGCGGCTACGACACCACCCAATGGGACCTGCGCCGATGTCGGTAAGAGCGCGCCGCAGATCACGACAGTCCGCTGACACGAATGCGAGTCCGACCGAACGCCCCTGCAGAGGGCCGGGACGTTGAGCCGCAGGACCCCCTGTTCAATTCCGGGAGGACCGCGCCTGACGCCTCAGACCGCCTCAGGCGAGCGCAGGTCGCTTCCTGGCATGGATGTCGCTGGATTGTCGGAACCCACCGACAACCCTTATCGACACACTTAGCGGCGGTGTCCCCTTGATTGCGTCACCGCCCTGCGTCGTGCCGAGGCAACGGAGTCGGTGATCCACACCAGCGGGCGCGAAGGCGCCAGCGCTGTCACCAGAAGGGAAGGGCCATGACCTCGACGACCATGCCAGAGTGTGCGGCGGTCGGCCAGCGCGCCGCCGAGATCCTCGACCGGATGAAGGAGCACCCGGCGCACGACCGGCTGCACAGCTCTTCGATGAAGTACTCCAGCTGCTGGGCCACGTTCACCGGCTACCCGTCCATCAGCCGCTGGTCCCTGGAGCGCGACGCCGGACCGCTGCTGACCGAGGCCCTGCGCGTCCTAGCGCTCAAGGCCGCGGTGTTCGAGCTCGCCGGCGGCGACGAGCAGGCCGCCGAGCTGCTCGTGCCGGCACCGGTCGACGAGATGATCCACGCGGTGCTGGCCCAGTTCACCCTCATGTCCCGCATGCAGGCCGACCTGCAGGTCGTCTTCCCGCACGCCACCGAGCTCGAGGAGTTCACCTACACCCGCGGGTGCATCACCGACGCCTACTACGCCGCCGCCGGCTGGGGCGAGCAGCCGCTGCGGTACTGGCTCGACTCCGCCGAAGTGTCCCGCCGCCTGGCGGTGCTGAACGCGTACTACCAGCAGGCCGGGCTGGGGCGCGACGGCCGCAGCCACGACTTCGACTTCGACGCGCCTATCTCACCGGCCGGTGCCGTGTCGGTCAGCGGTTAGCGAGTTCCACCGACAGGACCCGGCGCATCGCGGCCACGACCTGCCGGGGGTCGAACCGTCCGCCGGCGAGCCGCTCCGCGCGCGCCACAGCGGTGAAGATGCCGTCCGGGTCAGCGTTACGCAACACCGCTACCAGCCAGCCTTCAAGGTCGACCAGCTCGGTAGGCAGCTCAAGGGCGGCAGCGGTCGGCGCCGGCCGAGCTGACTCCACCGGAAGAGGCTCGCCGGCGGAGGCGTAGCGGCCGGGAGGCAACCCGACCCGGTAGGGGTGCACACACACCGCGGTGCCGGACGGGGCGACACGCCACCCGATGTCCTTGTTGTAGGCGAACTCGGGGCCAGGTCGGTCCACTACGTCGAACTGGCCTGGCCCCAGCTCCTGCGCCGGGCACACCGCGCAGGTCTGCTCACACCACTCCGGCCGCGGACCCGTCACGGCATCGATGCTACGACAACCAGGAGGTATCCGGGTATGACCGTCTTATCCCATCCACGCCCCCGGCTCGTCAACCAGGCGCTGCGAGATGCCCAACGCTGGTGCGCCGGCCACACCATCGACGACCGGCCCGCCCTCGCACACGCCGTTCGCGTCGCCGTCACCATCGGCGAACACATCCCCGCCCCGGCACCCGACCTGATCGCCGCGGCTCTTCTTCACGATGTGCCCGATTTCGTGCCGTCGCACGAGGAGCTGTACCGGACGCTGACCGAGGCATACGGCCCCGAAGTGCCTCGGATCATCGCCGCGTTGCAAGCCGAGCATCAAGCGCTTGACCAGCCCAATCCGCCAGTTGTCGTCGAGGACCTAGCCGTCGTGCTCGCCTCGACAGCCGACAAGATCGTCGCCCTCACCTCGCAACTGCGTCGTGCCCGCGCCAGTGGTGACGTCACCGAGTTCTTCTCCAGGCGGTCACGGCTCGTCGCCCTGCTTCCGTACTTCCGGGAATACAGCCAAGCCGCCCGAGCCCACACGCCCGTGGGCATGTCCGCGGCGCTAGACGTAGTTCTGAACTTGCTCGACCAGGTCGAGTCCAAGCTGCCTCCAAGGGTGGCCCGATGAGTACGACCCAGTGGACTCGACCCACTGTCGACGTCCTCCGTCAGCATCTGCTCGCTGAGACCGGCTCGACGATGACAGCTTCAGAAGTCATCAGAATCTGGGAACTGTCAGGAGTCGAACGACTCCACCTGTCGAACGGCGCCAGTATGATCTTCAAGTTCGCGGTGACGCCATTCACGACCGAAGCCGACATCCTGATCAACCTCGCCGGTCACGGCATCCCAGTCGTAGCAGTAAAAGCCTGGGCAGTGCGCGACCACACGCTCGGCATGCTGACAGAAGACCTTGGCGTACCCCTGCGGCTCGCGACCGAAAACGACGCAGCGACCGCGGCCGTACGGCTTCACGCCATCCCGTCCCTCGCGTACCTCGATACCTTCGACGAGGAAGCATTGACGAGCTTGCCCGAACGGGGGCTGGCCGCGCTCGCCGCCTTGCAACGCGAGGGTCGCTTCCTCAACGCAAAGGACATCAAGCGAGCCCTACAGCGCCTGGCCCCCCTCGCCAGGACCCGAGCGGTCGGCGCCGAGCGACCGCCTTTCGGCGTATGCCACGGCGAGTTCCACCCGACATCCCTGCACGTCGGTACCGACGGCACGCGGCTCCTCGACGTCGCCAAGGCATTCAACGGTCCAGGCCTGCTGGACCTGGCCACCTGGTTCGGCACCCGTGCTCCTGCCAAGCCCCAGAGCCTGAACCGACTAATCCATGCCTACATTCACGTCGGCGCCCACCCAGATGCGGCGAGTTGTCGCGGCGGGCTTCCCGCAGACCAGTGGGCACTGGGCTGGCACCGCATCTGGGCCGCGCACTGGTTCCTCGCCCACGCCGCCGCCAGGCACCACGGCCGCATGACAGACGACGCGCACCGCTCCATCATCCGTCGCCAGCTCACCGGTGCCGTCACGCTCTTGACGTCGTCGTAATCCACGATTTGATAGACCAGGGAATCGTCCCGAAAGGGCGGCGTGGACGCCGACGATGTGGTCAGCGCGTGCTGCCGTGTCCGCAGACGTGACGACGACTGACGAACACTGGGTGGCCGCGTCGCATACGGGTGAGGCGAGATGGTCGTCGGAATGATCGCTGCACGGCTCTGACAATTCCTTGACATCGACACGACCGTCCGGCGGGAAGATGTGCGGTCCAATATCGATGTGATTCGGCGGGGCGCGGGAGGATGAGGTGATCAAGGAGGACGTCCAGGCGGCCTGGCGGGAGCTCGGTCGACAACTGGCCGGATGGCGACAGGGGGCCGGTCACACTCAGCAGAGCTTGGCCCCGCTCGTCTGTTACACCCGTAGCAGTATCGCCAACATCGAGGTCGGCAGCCAGCATGCCGACCGCGGATTCTGGCGTCGGGTAGACGACGTCCTTGGCGCCGGCGGAGCGCTCGTTGCCGGCTATGAGCATGCAGATGCGCTGAGGCGACGCAACCGACAACGGGTACGAGCCAGGTCAAAATCGACCGGCGCACCGTCGATCGCTGGGCCAGCGCAAAGGCCGGACCTGTCGGCCGGAGGCGCTCTGGAAGAGGTGGACGCTATCTACGAGCGCCGCCTACGCAGCTCCTCCACGAACGCGGACGACGCCAAGTTGAGCTACCTCGAGGATGCGGTCCTGCGCGCCATTGCGGACAACGAGCGATGCCCACCCGCCATCCTGATGCCGCGGGTGCGTCAGCTACGAGACCACGTCGACCACCTCCTGACGGGTCGGCAGCATCCCCCGCAACGAGCCCGGCTGTACACGCTCGCTTCCTATCTGTCCGGGCTGCTCGGGGCAGTCGCACTCGACGTGGGTGCCTTCCGGCCAGCGCACGCTTACAGCGCCGAGGCCTTCGAGCTTGCGGATGCCGGGGGACAGCCTGACGTACAGGCCTGGGCGAGGGCGGTGCAGAGCCTGATCGCCTACTACGCCGGCGCGTACCACGACGCACTCGCCTACGCCCAGGACGGCGCCCGGCGCTCACCGAGTGGGCCGCACAGCATCCGCCTCGCCGTCAACGGAGAAGCCAGGGCGCTGGCCCGCCTCGGCGACCGCTACGGCGTTGACGAGGCCGTGGAGCGCGCGTTCACCGTGCTGAATGCTCGTCCATCCGATGTGGAAGTCAGCGCGAGTCTGACCACCGGTTCCTACTGTCATGCCAGGACGTCCGCCAACGCTGCGACCGCCTACCTCACCATCGGCGCTTTGCAGAATGTCACCGGATATCTGATCCACGCGTTGGACGCCTTCGACCAAGCCGCGCTCCGAGGACCCCAAGCCCTCAGCCGTCTCGATCTGGCTACCGCCTCACTTCAGCAAGACCGGCCCGAGGTCGAGAGGGCGTGCACCTTGGCCGTCGAGGCGATGACCCTTACTGCGGATCAGCGCTTCGAATCGGTCCGGCAGCGAGCCCGCCAGTTCCTGGCGATAGCCCAACCGTTCGCCGCCCTGCCCGAGGTGCGTCACGTCGCGGACCTCATCGTGGAGCGCGGCCGCCCGGCACAGCAGACGCCGCCGGCCTTACCATCGCCACCATGACCAGCCGGGAACGCGACAGCCTTCAGCAACGATGGGACGCCTACCACCGCTTACCCGAACTCGTTGAACACTGGTACTGGCGCCCGGGCTGGGGGCCCGACCGCAGCTTCTACACCTGGCACGTGACCTTCGAAGGCAAGACCGCGCTGCACGAACTCGTCACCAACCTGCAGAAGGAACTCGCCCTTCCCGGTCTTGACCCGGTACCGCTCGACGGCTTGCACCTCACCATGCAGGGACTCGGCTTCACCGACGAGGTCCATCAACAAGACCTGGCCAGAATCATCGAAGAAGCACGCCGTCGGTGCGCGGCTCTCACACCGGTCGAACTGACCCTCGGACCCGTCGACCCGGACGCCGAAGGCATCGGACTCCTCGTTACACCCTGGCATGCGGCCGAGGAATTGCGCCATACGATTCGCGACGCCATTGAGTCCGTCTGGACGACCGTGCCCGAGGCTGCCGATGGTTTCCGCCCGCACGTGACGATCGCCTACAGCGGCGCCCCGGTTTCCACCGAGCCGATCCGCGCGCGCCTGGCGGCAGCCCGGGACCTTCCGCCCGTGACGGTCAGGATCACCGAAGTCCCGCTCATCGCTCTGCGACGGGACGATCGCGTCTACCAGTGGGATACCGTAGCCACCATCCGCCTCGGCAGTGCCCGGTGAGCATGGCGCCGGGCTACGCTAATCGGACGGGCGACGTTGTGCACCACCATCCCAGCTCGTCTCATCGGCCGCACCACCAATCAACTGCCGGCGCCGAACTGATCACGCACGCGGTTATGGGTTCGTGGCGTGCTGAGCGAGGTAGGTCATAACGGCTGGGTTGTTGGTGTAGGCGAAGCCTTCCCAGCCGTCGTAGCGGAATCCGGCCTGTCGGGCCATCGCATCGATCGTGATCATCGCGTCGGCGAATCGCTGGTCATTGCCGCCGACGAGCTGTTGACGCATCACCGGGTCGCCGACGAGGGCGACGAAGATCGGCTCCGTTCGGTGGTGGCGGTACCGCGCGAAGTTCGGGTGGTAGCTGGGGCTGCCGGAGCCGTCGGGGTCGGTGAGGAAGACGATGCCGGTCAGTGCGTCGAAGCGGCAGAGGCTGTCGAGCAGTCGGTCGGAGTCTGAGGGCGCGTCGGTGTGCAGGGCCGGGGATTCACGGATGACGTTGTGCGCCCGGCCGATGATGTCGACGTTGGGCTGGTCGAGGAGGTTGGCACGGGAGGCGTGGAGGATGGCGTGGCGCAGCCAGTTGCGGTAGTAGTCGAACTCGGGGCCCTGGGGCTTCCGGTCGGCGAGCGTCCGGACCGCGGTCCAGTCCTTGGCGCGGACCGCCTGCGCGCCCAGCGCGTAGGCGTGGGCGGCGATGAGCAGCCGCCGCTGGAGTGCGCTGAGCTGGTCGGCCGTTGGTGCGGGCGATTCGTAGATGCGCACCAGCGCGGTGACCGCCTCGGTGAACCAGTGGTCTTGCCGGTAGGTCAGGGCGAGCGCGGCGATACTCGTCATTCGGTTCAGCAGGGTACCGAGCTCCGCCAGATCGGACGATGGGATCTCGGCCGCGTCGATGATCGCTTGCAGTAAGGCGCGGCGCAGGGGGATGTCGTCATGGCGGCGCATCAGTTCCAGCGCCAGCTCGTCGAAGGCGCCGGCGTCGAGCCGCCAGGTCATCGCGGCGGCTGGCAGTTGTTGCAAGTTGTGCGCAGCGAGCCGGACGTTGATCAGTGCGGTCATCTCGTCGCGGTACTCGGCACGCCACTGTTCTTTCTGCCGTTCGACGATCGCTGCGATGAGGCGCTCACGATCGGCGGGTTCCCACACCACGCTCGAGGTTCCCCGCCGGACGTACACCTCGCCCCTGCGGAACTCGAACCCCTTGCGTTTGCCGCCCTTGGCCTGCGGGTCGTCGATCTCGTACTCGCCGTTGCGCGTGAAGATGTGGAACCCGCGGGGGCTGGCCGCGACGTAGAGCAGCACCATCGGGCACCCGTCGATTGTGTGCCGGGCGACGCCGAACTCGAGCGGTTCCGTGATGTATTTTGCGATCTTGACGCGGAGGCGGGATTCGTCGAACAGTTCGAGGTGTCGTCGGGTCAGGCCGGTCACTGGGGTGCCGTCGTCGGCGGCCCCGATGATGATGTAGCCGCCCTGGTCGTTGCCGAGCATCGCCGCGATGTCTTTGACCAGCGCGACCACGTCGTAGGTGTGGCTGAGATCGCACATGGTTTTGAAGTCCAGGCAGGACTGCTCGCAGCCCTCGGCCAGCAGTGACCGGAGTTTTTCCTCCGTCAGCACAGGCTCCACTACCGCTGCCACGATCCCTCCTCGTCGGGAAGCTGAGCACCGCCGGGAGTCGCCGGTGTCGTGTCGTTCATCCGGATGGATGCCTGTTGCGGCGTCGTGGTCTCATGCTGTCCGTTCAGCCAACTGCCGGAGCGCGTCGGCGCGCTGCGCCGCTCTGATCAGGCCCGGCCGAGCCGGACGGCGGTGCGGTCGAGCATACGCAGCAGGAGATCGCCGAAGAGCACGACCTCGGAGGCGACGGTGGGATCGGCGTACTCGACCTGTCGGTGCGAGCTGGGGTTCTTGAACACGCCGATGGCCCCGGCGAACAGGGCGCCCAGCGCGTCGCGCTCGCCGGGGTCGAGGGCAGGGTCAGCGAGCGGCCCTTGACTGCCGAATGCCTGCTGCATCAGCTTGACGCCGATGTCGGAGTCACTGGCACCGGCAAGTTCCCGCACGCGGATCTCCACCTCGCGCAACGTCGCAAAGGCCGCCAGCTCGTACTCGCCGAGCAGGAACTGGGTGCGCACCGTGGCCGCGATCCGCGGATGCAGGTCCACGTTCAGCCGCTGCTCGGCATGAACGAGAGCGGGCCCGTCAGATGCGTCGAGGACCTCCCGGCCGCGCCGGGTGATGTAGCACTGCTCGGAGCTCTGCTCCGGGTCGGCCGCCAGCAGTCCATGCGCGCGCAGCCAGTCGAACGCCTCCCCGAGGGCGCGTAGCGCCTCCGCGTAATCGCTGACCCGGTTCGCCGCGTACGCCTGCTTCGCGCCCTGGATCATGCTGTTGCGCAGGAAGAGTCCACCGGTGCTTGCGGCGAATCGCTTCAGCAGGACAAGAGCCAGGCGGTCGACCGGCAGGTTCAGGGCCTCTTCCACCGACGCCGGTGGGGTGTATGTGATCTGCACCTCGGCGAAAGTACCGACACCCGGCAGAGAGGACAACTCCGTTCCATCTCTACCGTGATCGGCTTATCCAGGTTAGCGCTGCGGGGCGTCAAGCCGCAGGCGGCCGGGTGTCGCGCCCATCGGCTGAGGCGTGAGGTGTCTCGGAGGCGTGGGGTGTCTCGCCGTTAGTCATCGGCCGGCTTGCCACGGCCCTTCGCTGGTGTGCAGCCACCTCGTCGCCCAGTGGTGTGTGAACTCCACCCCGGTGTCGCTTGGGACTGCCGGCGCCCGCTAGCCCTGAATGGTCACGCGCTCCGCCCTGTCCGAGCCTGCCGACAGTACGACGCGCAGCAGGTCCGTCGACATCCCCGCCTGGGCCGCGACGGTTTCGGCGCTGCACTGCTGCTCGGCCAGGAGACTTGCGGCCTTGCCCAGCAGGGACGGCTGTTCGCGAGGCCCCAGATCGCCAGGCTCCGGGTACCCCCAGTCGGCGAGCATGGTCATCGCCCGCCGATAGGTGTGGTCACGGTAGATGCCCATGGCATGCCCCCGGTAGACGAGCGCCTTGAGCGACAGGCCCCACCGCCCTTTCATCTGCTGCAGGCGCTCGAAGTCGAGCCGGCCTGGCAGCTCGTCGCGCAGGCGGCTGCTCGGCGCGAGGAACTCTGAGCCGAAGGCGGTGGCCTGCCGCTCGAGGATCTGGCTGCCGGGTTCGGCGTCGTGGTGCAGCAGCAGGTGCGCCAGCTCGTGGGCGGCGTCCATCCGGGAGCGGGCCTTGTCGTTCTTGCTCGGGTTGACGAAGACGAACGGTCGCCTCCCGTACCAGTGGGAGAAGGCGTCGACCTGGTCGGAGACGTCGGGCAGGGTGAGTACCACGACGCCCCGTGCTTCGAGCAGGCGGACCATGTGCGGCACAGACTCGTCGCCCAGGCCGCAGGCGTGGCGCGCGGCGAGAGCTGCGACCTCGACGTCGCGGCTGTCGGCGTCCTCGGGTAGGTCCACCGAGGGCAGCTGCAGCTCGGGCAGATGGAGGTGTCGTTCCATGACGTCGACGACCCGCCAGGCGATCTCCCCGAAGGCGAGGGCCTGGTCCCGCTCGGCCTGAGTGGTGGTACGTAGGCTGCGGAAGTGGGGCTGGCCTGCCATGGCGGGGGCGGGGAAGCCGGCGGCGAAGAACTGGACCGGCGTGGCGAGGGCGAGGGCGAGGCGGGCTAGTACCGCGGGCGACGGCCGCGACTGCCCCAGCTCGTACTGGCTCACCGCGGCTGCCGTTACACCAACCTGCTGAGCCAGTTCCTTCTTGCGCATCCGGCGCCACCGTCGCGCGAGCGTCAGGGCGTGCGGCTGGAACGCCGCCACCGCCAGCGCCGGAGCTTCGCCCCGGCTGCCGGCCGCCCTCACGCCAGCGCTGACAGCGAGGCGCCCGCGCCGCGCCGCTGCGGGCGGACCTGCACGTCGAGTTCGGGTATCGGCATCTCGCCGGGGAGCCGCAGGGCGTCGTTCATTCGACTGTCGTTGACGACGTGCAGGACGGCTGGGGCCGGCTGTCCGAACCAGAGCTGCACCTGGAACCAGGGCGACCCGCCGTCGCGGTTGTCCCGCGGCAGCCCGAGGTAGGCCACGGCTTCCCCGGTGTCGATGTCGCCCGCGTGTGCGATGCGCACGTGCCGCTTGCGGGGAACCACCCCGGCGAAGGCGTCGGGGAACTGCTCCTCGTCATCGAGGGCGAGCTGGCCGTGCCGGCTGTTCTCCACGGCGCCGCCGAGCCGGGCCTCGCTGCCCTCCCAACGGATCGACTCCACGCTCGCGCCGGTGCCGCCTTGCAGGGAGTACAGCCGCACGATGTAGCCCGCGCAGAGGATCTCCAGGGAGTTGTCCTCAATTCGCGCGTCGACCCCGGCGGACTGCGCCGCACCCAGGTTCGTGAGGTTCCGCCAGACCGTGGTCCCAAAGCTCATCGCGTCGTCGCCCAACTCGGGCTCGTGCCGGTCGGCCGCCCGCCGGTACACCTGCCGAATCAGGTCCGCCAGGGGGGTGAGGACGCCGCCCTCGTCGAGGGTGGCGACGGCTTCGCTCAGATGGTCCACGAACGGAAACATAGCAGCAGCGGCTGTTGATGTTGCGGAAGTCAAGTGCTGGCGCGGCGCCCCCGCAGCCCTCAGGCTGCCGTGGCCGTCCCCCAGCGCGGTCTGTTGGTTGTTCTTGTGCCAGCAGTTCTGTCCGGCGGGGCCTGTAGGGTTCGAACCTTCAGACGTCGTGCTATCGCGATCGAGCCATTAACCTGTGTCGGTGAGGGAGTGGACACCCAGTGAGAAGCGGCGGCTGCCCTCGCTGCATCGGTTCTTCGGCGAGAGCCTCGGTGACATGTTGATCACTGACCTCTCGGCCGCTCCGCTGGATACCAAGCCGTTGGACTTGACGTGTAGGCCGCCACTGCCACCGCATCTGCGTCTATACCTGTTCAACTGCACCGACCACCCTTCCGAACGCAGGGCCGGTGACTATCGGATTCAGCTGCGGCTTCCGGGCCAGGAGCGACGCCAACGGGGCCAACTCGCCCGGGCGCCGGGGGCTCTGCTGGTACTTGCGGGGTTCGTTGTCGAGTTTGACGTCTTCGTCCTGTGGGATGCCAACGCGCACCAGGACTTCCCGTACTCGAAGGGCGTCCAAGTAGCCGCCTCCACGGTTCACCATGCGGCCATTCACGGCTTGGCCGAGCAGCAGCGAGATGTGCGCGGCAACGGCTATCGCGAGTGGGTAGTAGCGGTGCGTGCCGATCGCCTTACCGAGGGTGTACGGCGACGGGAGGAGCTGAGCCGGCAGGCGCTCCTCGGTGACTCACCGTCGCAGCCAGCATCCTCAGGGGAGGAGGCGATATGAGCGGCCTGCGCGATCGGGAGTATGCCCCGAGCTATGACAAGAGCGTCGACGACATTGCTGAGGAGTTCTACCTGCCGTGCATGCGGGCAGCGGTGCGCTACGACCGGATCTCCGGTTACTTCTCCTCGGCAATCTTCTCCATTGCATGGCCAGCGCTGAAGGAGTTCGTCAAGGCAGGCGGCAGGATGCGGCTCATCTGCTCCCCGGTGTTTTCCAGCACTGACGTGGGTGCGCTACGGCAGGGATACCAGGCACTCACCGACGCGGAACTCGGCGCCGCGCTCATTGCCGAGCTGCGCGTACTGCTCGACGCAGAGCGGTCCCGCAAGCCTGCGCAAGTCCTGGCCGGCCTGATCGCCGCCGGCGTCGTCGACGTCCGCCTGGCAATCCTCACCGCCGCCGCTGGGCCCGGGGACCGCAGGCTGTTCCATGACAAGGTCGGCTTGTTTACCGACGCCGTCGGCGACGCCGTCGGCTTTCGCGGCTCGATGAATGAGACTTACCTCGGGCTGTCCCCCGACGGAAACCTGGAAAGTATCGACGTCTTCCCGTCGTGGAGCGGCGGCCGGGATGCTCAGCGCGTCAACGACGCCCAGCACCGATTCGACGCACTCTGGCGAAACGAGATCGACGCCGTTGATGTCCGCCGAGTACCGGACAGTGCCGCGCAGGTAATCAGAGACGCTGGACCGGCGGACTGGGAGGTGCTAGTCGACGAAGTGCTAGCCGAAGCTGCGGTGCGACACCTCACGCGGGACAACGCGCGTCCCCTGCGGGATCACCAGGTGCAGGCACTGGCAACCTGGGAGTTGCACCACCGCCGCGGGCTACTCGAACACGCGACCGGCAGCGGCAAGACGTATACCGCGGTGCAGGCCGTGCGCACCGTGCTCGGAGAGGGTGGCACGGCTCTCGTACTTGTCCCGAGCGCGCTGCTACTGCAGCAGTGGCATCGGGAGCTGAAACAGCATCTTGCCGATCTCGCGCCTCAGATCCTGCTCGTCGGAGCCGGCAACGACGCCTGGCGCAGCGAGGAGCTGCTACGACTGTGGACCGCACCGTCGAGCGCCGGACCGGCGCCCCGCATCATCGTGGCGATGATCCCCACTGCCGCCACGGACGCCTTCCTGACACGTATGACCCCCAACGACCGCCTACTGGTCGTCGCTGACGAGGCGCACCGGCTCGGCAGTCCCAGCGCCCAACGGCTATTCGAACTGAGCGCACCGTGGCGTCTCGGGCTGAGCGCCACGCCTGTTCGCGCTGGCGACCCAGAGGGCACAGCTCGGCTCATGGACTACTTCGGTGGCATCCTGCCGCCGCCGTACACGCTGCTGGACGCGATCCGCGACCGGGTGCTGACGCCCTACAACTATGTGCCGCACGAAGTCGAGCTTGAGCCGGCAGAGCAGGCAGGCTACGACGATTTGTCTCGCAAGCTACGTCGGGAGGCCGGGCGACGAGGTGACGCTCTCGACGATCTGGACAGCAACGAGCGACTGCGGAAGCTCGCCATCGCCCGCGCCCGCATCCTCAAGCGCGCCGCCGGGAAGGTACCGCTGGCCGTCCGTGTGCTCTCTGAGCATTACCAATCGGGCCAGCGTTGGCTTGTGTACTGCGACGGCCTCACGCAGCTCCGGCAGGTGCGGCAGGCGCTGGGGACAGCGGGCTTGGAGTCACTTGAGTACCACACGGCGATGGCCGGTGACCGACAGGCAACGCTGGCCGAAATGGACATCAATGGCGGGATTCTGGTGAGTGTGCGCTGTCTCGACGAGGGCGTCGACCTACCATCTGTGAGCCACGCGCTGATCCTGGCGAGTAGTCGTAATCCCCGCGAGTTCATCCAGCGCCGGGGCCGCATCCTGCGCCGCTATCCAGGCAAGACGCTCGCCTTCCTGCACGACGCGATCGTCGTACCGGCCCCGGATGCTGACCGGCCCGCGGTCGGCGGCGACCGGCTGCTAGCCGGTGAATTGCACCGTGTGCTCGAATTCGCGCATGGGGCCGCCAATCCCCATGCGCTCACCCAGGTCGAGGCGCTTTGCATCCGCTACGGTGTGCCGATCGAGTTGACTACCGGCGCCGCTGGCGCAGCCGGCCTGGAAGACGACACCGACGAAGACGAGGGCGACCATGCCTGAGCCGCTAACACCCGACGCCACCGGACAACCGATCCTGTCGACGGCCCGGGTCGAAGATGTCTTTGCCGCCACAGAGGAGGTGCGCGCAGCCGATTTCCCGAATGTCCCCGCTCAGCTTCTCGCGGACGTCCTCGCCGCCGAGCGGGACAACCTAGACAACCGGACGGCCGCGGCACGGGCCGTGGGCCGCGTGGTCGACGGCTATCTGATCAGTGCGCCCATGCCCACCTTCGGATCAACCGGTGAGCCCGCACAGGAGGGGGACAGCGCGTGAGGCTTGTGGCGCTCGAGGTGACGGACTTCGGTCCCTACCGCGGAACCCAGCAGTTCAGCTTCGCCTCCGAACCTGGGGTGGAGCTTGTGTGGGGAGAGAACGGCCGCGGCAAGACCAGCTTCCTAAATGCTGTCCGATGGGCACTGTTCGGTGTCGTCCTGGGACGAGCATCCAGCAAGATCGACCTGAGTACCGTGGGGAATCGTGATGACACCGATAGCTCAACGGTCCGGTCCTTCAAAGCGACGTTGACCTTCACCCATGGTGGCCACACCTACAAGCTGACCCGGGCCTACCGGGAGGAGACGGACTGGACGGGCGCCGGGGCTTTCCGGGAGCGAAAGAGCCTGGTCAAGGATGGTGACGTCCTGGGCCCTGAGGACCGTGACCGGGAGCTGGCCAACCTTCTACCCGAGCAGATCGCGCGGTTCTTCCTGTTCGACGCGGAACTGTTGCAGGAGTACGAGCAGCTACTGACGCCCGGCAGCGACGCTGGCGAAAAGCTGAAGGCATCGATCGAACGCGTCCTCGGCCTGCCAATACTCACCCAAGCTCGCGATGATGTCGCCGCCCATCTCGCCATCGCTCGCACCGAGCAGGCCAAGGCAGCGCAGAAGGACAAGACGACGCTGAATCTTGGCAACGACCTGCAACTAGCGTCGGACGAGGCCGAGAATGCCCGGAAGAACGTCGCAACGCTCGCGGAGCTACTCGAGGACCTGCAGAACGACGTCAACGAGATGGAGAAGCAGCTCACCTCCAGCAATCGATTCCGGGGGCTCCTCGCCACCCGCAACGCTAAACGCGAGGAAGTCGAGCGACTCGCCGCGCGGAGCAAGGATCGCAACGACGAGCTAGACGCCGCCGCGGGGGATGTCTGGCGTGTTGTGCTTGCGCCGCTGGTAGCGCAGGAGCTGGCCTCCATCGAAACGCAGACCGATGCGGTGAATCACCGGTTAGTGGCGGCGCTCGCCGCCCGCCAAGCCGCCCGCGCGGTATCGACGGGCGTGTGCCCGACCTGTCAACAGGCGGTCGGCGCTGACCTTGCCCAGACCCTGCACGATCACGGCTCCGCCGAAGACGCTGACACAGTGCAGGCCGAGCTGACCACGCTTCGCGCGCGGCGGGACGTCCTACGCAAGCTGCGGGCCGACGGCAATCGGATCGCGCGCCTCGAAGAGGACGCCAACCAAGCCCGAGTGGACCTGTCCGACGCCGAAGGGCAACTACGCGACCTGCAAGCACAGATGGACGAGGCGCCTGCGGGTACCGCCGAGGCCATAGGTGCATTGATCGACACGCTTGGCCAGAAGAACGTGAGCCTGGCGAACACGCGGAGACGGCTGAAGGACAGCCGTGAGGACCTGCAACGTAAGGATCAGGCTGTTGTTGCGCTATCGGAGAAGCTACGCAGGCTCGGGACGGCGAGCACCGGTGCCGAAGACCGCAAGGTAAAGCTGCTCGTCGAACTGCAAGCGCTCCTAGCCGCCGCCGTCGCGGAGTTCCGAGACCGGCTCCGAGACCGCATCGAAGACGAAGCGAGCAAAGTGTTTCGCGCGCTGTCCGCGGAGAGGGACTACGACCGGCTACGTATCAACGACAACTACGGCCTCACGATCCTCTACGCCGACGGCACAGAGGTCCTCAACCGGTCCAGCGGCTACGAACATGTCGTTGCGCTGTCGCTGATCGCCGCCCTGCAGCGCTGCTCACCCATGGCCGGCCCGATCATCACTGACTCGCCATTCGGACGTCTCGACGCCACCCACAAGAAGCACGTCCTCCAGGCGTTGCCTCAAATCACCGACCAGGTGGTGCTGCTCGTGCACGACGACGAACTCGACCGCCAGAGCGCGGTCAACGAGCTGAACACACACCTCGTCGGCGAACATCACCTACGACGAGTGTCCGGCCGGCACACCGAGATCGAGGCAGGAGCGCACCCGTGATGACGCAGTCCGCCAACACCGCCCGGACCGGGGGTCGGGTCAACATCGCTTTCACGGCGGCTGCTGAACAAGCTGCCCGTCGACTGGTCGAGCGGTTTCCCTTTGCCAGCCCTCTCGATGTGGCCCGAGTCGGGGCAGCGTACGCGTTACGCGAGAGGCTACCCCTCACACGGCCCGGCGACTTCGGGGCAGCCAACGGATCGAACTACAACGTCGGCTCGGTCGACCCGCAAGGCGAGCTGAGGGATCTGCTGCTCGCGCTGCATCCTGAGATCGACGAGGACCCCTACCGGATTATTGAAACCTTGATGAGCGTCGGCGCCATCGAACTGGACAAGCGCGTCGCCGCAGGACAAATTCTCTCGCTCCGGGACCTCATCACCCCGCCCGCCACCGGAAGGGCGATCCCCGCCTAGTCAGTCGGACTGACCCACGAACTCGGCTCCTTCGCGGGCTCACCGCCGTGACCGCGCGAGTGCAACCGTGCCGTGGTACCGGTGTTCATCGTCTCCAGCACGGCGCGAACCGCGTCCAGGTCTTCGCCTTCCAGGAAGCGCAGAGCCGAGAGTGCGGCGAAGTCTTTGTCCAGCTCAAAGGACAGCCAACGTCGATCAGCAAGTTCCGCGACGTGACCGGTCGTATTTGAGCCGGAGAAGATATCCACGACGAGGTCGCCTGGGTCGGTCAGCATCTGGATGAAGAAACGTGGCAACCCCGCCGGAAACCGAGCCGGATGGCTACGAAGTTCGAGCTGCTTACAGGTGCGCAGGTAGTAGGAGTTGCTCTCCGTGTTGGACAACGTGAGCAGGTTCGGCGGGATGGCTCCGCCGTTATTACGGCGGAATCCCTTGCTGATGTCGTGGCCTGAGGGCCGCAGGCGAGGAGCGTAGAAGCTCTCCGCGCCCTTGAGCAGCTGCTCCATGCGCGGTGAGTAGGGACCAAGAACTTTACGCACGTCCGCTTTGGGGTGCTCAGTCTTCGACAGCCACCAGACGGTGTTCACCGAGTCCTTGACCCGGATTTTGCGCTTGTTCACCCACTCGATGGGCGAAGGCAGCTTGGCCGGGTTATGCCAAAAGAACTCCTGCGCGAGATGGTAGCCGAGTTCATCGACGAATGTGATCAGCACCCTGTAGTTGTACAGGCTGCGCACTGGGACACCGCGCTGGTAGGCGTGCCCGAGATCCAGCACCAGGCTGCCGCCCGGCTTGAGGACCCGAAGCGCCGCCTTGCCGAATCCGGCCAGCCACTGGACGTAGGCTTCCTGCGGTTCGTTGCCGTAGCTCTTCTCCCGCAGCAGAGAAAACGGCGGGCTGGTCACGATGAGGTCCACGGACTCTTCCGGCAACAACGGAAGAAGGTCCATGCTGTCCCCGACGACCTGCGCACCCAGATGCGTGCCGTACAGCACCGAGCCGGGCTCGAACACATCCAGAGGGGCATGAGCGGTCAACAGGCCAGGTGCGACTGCTTCCTCGCCCGCCGTA
This sequence comes from Micromonospora sicca, assembly GCF_003172935.1. Taxonomy (GTDB): domain Bacteria; phylum Actinomycetota; class Actinomycetes; order Mycobacteriales; family Micromonosporaceae; genus Micromonospora; species Micromonospora sicca. The sequence continues at coordinate 24,858 of NZ_QGKS01000211.1, forward strand.
TCTGCTGCCGGTCGACGTCGCCGAATTCCACCCACTGTGCAAGCCTCCCGGCTACGTCGTCCGTAAGCAAGTTGCCGCTCTGGGATGCCCCCATGCGCGACCGCCGCTGGCGCCAGCACCCTCACCCAGCAGCACCTCGCGTGACTCGCCGCGGTATCGCTACTCCTCGTGCGCGTTGCGAAGATCTTTCACCAGACCTCGCGGCGAGGTCAACCTACCGCTTGGGCTAACGAGCGTGATCGCCGTAGCAGTGATAGCGAACTACCCTGTCTGTGTCAACGCAGACGACCAGGCCTCATTCATGGGCTCAGCAGGAGCCTCCGGGCGTCCCAGAGCCGGTCCGCGATCTTGCACCGGCGCTGGCCTGTTCGGCCCGAGTGGTTAGGTGTGGGTGCCAGAGGTCTCCGTTGACGAACGCGCGACTCTCCGCTGCCTCCCAGGGGCTGCAGGTTACAAGTCCTAACCGATGCCGGCCCTGGGGGCGGGGGCTTGCGGCGACGTCAGGAACTGCCCGGTCGAAGAGTTCCAGAGCCACTTCGGGGCGGATGTCCAGATCGGCGGCGGTTCCGGCCAGGGCTCGTCGAAGGGATCGTTGCCGTCGCTGAGTTGTCCGCTTATCCGGTTGATGAAGGGTCCCCAGCCGGGAGTGGGCTGCCACGAGCTGTCGCCGATAAGGATCCCGGCTACGGACTGGGGAGTCAACGTGAGGTAGGGCCGCTGCGGGTCGAGGGGGACGCGCCATTCGCGCTCGTGAGTCCAGTCAGACCAGCCTTCGCCGGGATCCGCCTCGAGCCGGACGGCGAAGGGCTTGTCCTGGCGCTGCCGTGTGTCCCATCGTGCCTTACGCATGTAGGACACCGGTTCGCCTCCCTGGTCGTAGACCCACTGACGGGTGAACAGCAGCCCCCACGGCTGCCAACCACGTTTCAGGAGATGAATCAGGTGCGGTAGTGGGCTCTCGGAGAAACAGGCTGTGGGCTGGTCGGCCTCGGCGCCGAACGGTGGGAAGCCCTTCATCTGCCCAGTCGTGAGGATCCGGTCAAGCCGGGCGGCGGCCGAGGCGCTGGCGATGTCCGGCGGCACGTGCGGAGTCTGGCGCGTGTTGGTAGGACGGCCGCACAGGTGCACGAGAAGGTCGGATTGCGCGGGGCCTGCCCAGCCCAGACTGCCTTGGCTCACGACAACCGCCTCGCTTTCCTGCCTGCCGTGCTCCCCAAGTTCCGCAGCAGTTGTCGGCTTCTGGGCTACGAATCGTCGGCCTGAGCTGGAGAAACACATCAGGACAGCATCGGCGGCGTGTCACTAGGCGACGGCGTTTCCGCAGGTCACGCGGGTGAACACGACGGGCGCTACTCCCGCCCAGGAGGGGCCACGCGCGCTACCTGGGTGCCGCGACCATAGCGGCACGCGCGCTGGCCGATCCGACAAGACACACGCCCAGACGGTTATGTCCAGGCTTGCCAGGCGCCTGCCGGCGCCTTTGCGGCCATGACCTGGTGACACGGATACGGGCTCTCACCTGCGGGAACGTGACGTCCTAGTGACACGCCTCGCCGCCTATTCGACGGCTTGTCCGCGCAGGTCAGGGGCGGTTTCCGTGGCGCAGAACGGCCCCGTTCCTGCGGAACCCGGGTGCTCGGGGGGCCCGCCCATCTTACCTCTGACCGGCACGGTCGCAGTGTCAGTATCGGTACCAGGTTCGAGACGCCGCCCGCAGGGTAGCGAGCCTGCCAGGGCGTGGCCGTTTATCAGGTGGGCGACAGCGGTTCCTGCTGGATGAGGGCCAGCCGGATCTGGTGATCGAGGTGCCGGTCGCCGGACAGGTGATCAAAGTGCTGGTGGATGTCGGGCTGGCGCCGCAACGCCGCTGCGACGACGGCGGCGGCCTGCCCTGTCAAGGTTGCCAACCACGAGCCGATCTCCGCTTGGACGTCCCACCTGTCCCGCTGGTCCCAGAAGAAGATGGCGTCCGCACTGTCCTCGAGAAGGTCCCACGCCCCGCTGTCGGCGGCGGCGCGTGCGGCAACGAGGAGCCACCGGATCACCGCGTCGACCTGGCCGTGTTCCAGGGTGACGTGGCCGCCGCTGTTCAGTGCGGTCATGCCTCGGACCACCTCGCCAGCGGCGGCCGGCTCAGCTACTACGCCTTCGCGGATGTGCTCCGGGTCGAGATGGAATAGGACCTCGGTGCAGAGGTCGTAGTCGCCGGGGTGGCGGGCTGCGAGGGTGAACAGATGCCCGAGCGCTGCGGTGTCACTGTCGCGGACTGCCCGCAGCAACTGTTCGCCGCGGTTTGCTGGGATTTCTGGTGGCTCGTCGAGTTCGCGGGCCATGACAGCGAGGAGTTCGTCAACGTCCTTGGGGCGTCGGGACGGGTCAGGGTTGGTGGCTGCCTTGACGACGTTGCGCCAGGGTCCGTCGTCCGGCAGGAGCGGCACGTTGGGCTGGGGGGCGGTGCCGGTGAGGACCCAGCCGATGATCTGCCCGATGGCGTAGATGTCGGTCTGCGGGCTGCTGCCGCCGTGGGCGTCAACGTACTGCTCTGGCGCCGCGAATCCGGGGGTGCCGTATAGAGTGCCGGCTTGGGTGCGCCGTGCGTCGCTAGTCTGGCCGCGCGGGCGACGCCCGAGGCCCCAGTCGGCGACCGTCCACCGTTCATCGAGGCGCAGGATGTTTTCTGGTTTCAGGTCGCGATGGATCCAGTCCTCCTGGTGGGGACGGCGCAGGGCATGGCACACGGCGGTCACCATCGCGCGTAGCCGTTCCGGGTCCTTCAGTTCGTGGACAAGGGTCTCGGCGGTGTCGTCGGCGAGGGGCATGACAAACCAGTCGTTGGCGGGGCCGAAGTCCAACACTGGCATGACGTGCGGGTGCTCGCCGAACAGCCGCGCCGCGTCGAGCTCCCGCCGCATGCGGGCGGTTGCGTCCTTGCTGCTCGACCTGAGCTTCTTGACAGCTACCCGGATCCCAGACGGCCTGTGGGTTGCGGCCGTGACGGTCGCCTGGCCGCCGCGCGCGATCGGTCTTGGGTCCAGGGAGTAGTCCCGCCGATTGCCCCGGGCAGCCTCCCGGACCCTGGCATAGGGGTCGACGACGCTGCTTTCGTTTGCAGTAGCGCCCACAGGGTGCGCCGCTGGGTTCCCAACAGCCGGCGTGACACCGGTAAGCCGGACCACGACCGGGCGCGGGACCCGCACATCGTTGCCGCGGATGTCCGCGAGAACGTAGACGCAGCCGTCTGGCCCCATGGCCAGGCCACGCACGTGGTTGACCGGCAGGGTGGCGATCATTTCGCTCTCGCCTGTGGCGGGATGAGTGCGGTAGATCGTGGCCCGTACCCCGTGCATGTCGGGCGATGCCGTGAGCACGGTTTCCTCGCCCACGACAACCAGGTGAGCCGGGTACGACTGAGGTGAGAGGATCCAGTCAGTGCGCCCGACCGCGCTGGTCCTGGCAAGGTCGATGACCGCGGAGTGTCCGCCGGCTGCCAGGAAGAACCGGCGGCCGGTTAGCTGGCCCGCCGCACGGACGGCCGCGCCGAAACCCACGTCATACCGTTGCTGCTCTCCCAGCGCCCTGCCCAAGAGATTCAAGGCCAGGCTGCCAGCACCAACGCCGTATGTCACGCCGGAACCCGACAAGGCCCAAGTCTCCACGCCGGTTCCGGCCACCAGACTGGCGGGCCCGGGGAAACCACCGGCGACGACCGTCAACCTCTGGTCCTTCCAATGCACGACTGTGCCGCGACACATTGTCAGCACGCCCCCGTCTGCCTCTGCGAGGGCGGAGCCGGCGCAGCCGGCAATCGGCAGCAGCCACCTGCTGGTGCCGCGCTTCGCGTCGACTTCGGCAATTCCGTCCTCGGTCGTGACGAGGAGGCTCTGATCGTGCCGCACGGCCAGCCCCAAGGGCTCCGGCCACCCACCCTCGCCGACGAGGACCAACTGGGCCTCGACGCCAGAGGCCGTCTGCGCCTCCCACGGCGGCGGTGCCGCCACCCGATGCGGCGGGACGAACCCTTCAGCGGGTTCCGCTCGTTCCCGATCAACGAGAAGCTCAGTCAGGGGAGTGTGCGGGCTGCCACCGCCTACGAGCCTCGCCGTGGCCTCTTCGAACAGTTCCGCCGGCGGCAGCAAACCGGAGATCATCGCTTCGAGATGGGCGCGGTCCAGGAGCAGCGCTTGCGAATTCGCGTCGCGCAGAGCCTCGACTGCGCCGCGGGCGAACCCCGACACGGAGAGCATGACGGGCTGCGCGTGAGGCACCGGTTGGGTTGCGCGCCCGAAGGCTCGGACCTGGGATACGGACGCGGCTTTCGAAAACCAGATGACGTCGACCAGATAATCCCGGCCGTCGACCCTAACGCCGATGCCAGGGCCGGACGTGATGAACGCCCGGGCTGTCTTCCGGGGTGCGAGGCCTCCTGAACGCAAGGTATCGAGGACGAGCGTTGTCAGTTGCGTGGCACGCTCGCCGTCGGACAGGCCCCCGTTCATGAGCTGGCCATAGCGAGTGACGAGGCTGTTTCGCGGGTCGCTGGCCTTGTCATCGTCGCGGACTGCCATGCTGGCCCTTTCGCCTATGGTGCCGACCTCGCCGGTAGGTTTTCAGAATGAACTAACCGGCCGCCACCCCCGTCCTTGCTAGCCGGGCGGCCATCTGCCGCCGAAGCCGCACCGGCATGCTGCAACGGTCCGTGGTCGGTAGCCTCGCAGACCAGCACATTATCCTGGCGCCGGAGGTGGACGTGCCCGTGGCCGCCCCCGTACCGCACCGCGTTGGTGACCAGGCTCGTGTACGGCGAGAACAAAGCCGTAGTCGGCGCATTCGGGCATCCGCGCCGCGGATACCTGCACCTCGAGCGCCTGCCGCACCTCGCTGACCGGCTGGCAGGCCGCGGGGCCGGTGGTCGGTGGCCCGCGGCCGAGGCTGCTCCACCTGTGCGTGGCCGTGGCCAGCAGCCGGGCGGCGACCTCGCTGACTGGCTCAGCCTTCCTGGCACATGTCGGCCACGCCACCGGCCGCCCCGGACCTTTGGATATCTCTCACGCTGATGCTCCTGGAACGCAAGCCGGGCTGGTCGGCCTGCCGCGAGGGCTGTGGATGACGGACAATGCCCGATTACATGCGGCCTGTGCTACCTGCTGCGGTCCGGTCGGGTTGAAGATGGCTGGGGTCTGACCCTGCAGTCGTCGGAGAAAGGTCCGAGCTGCAGAGCATGCTCAACACCTGCAGCTCCTGGCCGCGTACCCCCGGCCGGCGGCGGCGTCCTTCTGGACAGCGGGACCGCCGGCGGGGCCTGGTGCCGTCACTGGGGTGGTGACGACGCAGCCTCGCCGGCTTGCTTGCGCCACTGGCCGCCGGCGTCGGCGGCGAGGAGGCGCTTGACCATGGCGAGGGCCTCGGGTTCCGTGTCGAACTCCCACCGCAGCACGCGGCCTGTCTCGCTGTCCCCGGCGCGGGCAATCACCTTCCACCGGATCTCGCGGGTCAGCCAGACGTCCCGGCGGGCCAGGCGGCCCCAAATTCCGTTCCACCAGCGTCCCGCCATTTCCTCCACCCCGGCATCGTACAAGCGTTCGACTGGCTGGTGTCAGGTAAGTCGGTGGTCGAGGGCGGTGTGGCGGCGTCCGGCGCCGATGGTGCGGACGGCGGCGGCGAGGGCGCGGCGGGAGCCGACGAGGACGACGAGTTGTTTGGCGCGGGTGACGGCGGTGTAGAGCAGGTTGCGTTGCAGCATCATCCAGGCGCTGGTGGTCAGGGGGATGACGACGGCGGGGTATTCGGAGCCTTGGGAGCGGTGGATGGTCATGGCGTAGGCGTGGGCGAGTTCGTCGAGTTCGTCGAAGTCGTAGTCGATGCTCTCGTCCTCGTCGGTGCGCACCGTGAGGGCCTGTTCCTCGGTGGAGAGGGCGGTGACGATGCCGAGGGTGCCGTTGAAGACGCCGGCTTGGCCCTTGTCGTAGTTGTTGCGGATCTGGGTGACCTTGTCGCCGATCCGGAACACCCGCCCGCCCATCCGGCGTTCCGGTTGCCCGTCCCGTGCGGGAGTGAGGCGCTGTTGTAGCAGCCCGTTGAGGGCGCCGGCTCCGGCGGGGCCCCGGTGCATGGGGGTGAGGACCTGCACGTCGCGGCGCGGGTCGAGGCCGAATTTGGCGGGGATGCGGGTGCAGGCGACGTCGACGGTCAGCGCGGCGGTGGCGTCGGTGTCCTCGCAGGCGAACAGGAAGAAATCGCTGAGGCCTTGTAGGAGGGGTGGTTTGCCGGCGTTGATGCGGTGGGCGTTGGCGACCACGCCGGACTCGGCGGCTTGGCGGAAGATCTGCGTCAGCCGCACCCGGGGGATGGCCGGGGCGGCGAGGAGGTCGCGGAGGACTTCCCCGGCGCCGACGGAGGGGAGTTGGTCGACGTCGCCGACGAGGAGCAGGTGCGCGCCGGGTGGGACGGCCTTGACGAGCTTGTTGGCCAGGACGAGGTCGAGCATCGACGCCTCGTCGACGACCAGGAGGTCGACGTCGAGAGGGTTGTCCCGGTCGTAGGTGGCCTCGCCGCCGGGGCGCAGCTGCAGCAGCCGGTGCACGGTGGCCGCAGGATGGCCGGTCAGCTCCGACAGGCGCTTCGCGGCGCGCCCCGTTGGGGCGGCGAGGGTGACCTTGGCTTTCTTCGCGGCGGCGAGTTCGACGATCGACCGGACGGTGAAGCTCTTGCCGCACCCGGGCCCGCCGGTCAGCACGGCGACCTTGGAGGTGAGCGCGAGGCGGACCGCCTGCTCCTGCTCCGCAGCCAGGTCAGCGCCGGTGCGGGCCTTCAACCAGGCCAGGGCCTTGTCCCAGTTGACGTCGCTGAAGTGGGGCAGCCGGTCGACGCGGACTCCCAGGAGCCGCTGCAGCGCCCCGGCCAGGGATTGCTCGGCGCGGTGGAACGGCACCAGGTACACCGCCGGCACCGGCTCGCCGTCAGGGCCGGGCAGCGTCTCGCGGACGACGCCCTCCTCGGCGGTGAGGTCGTCGAGGCAGCGGGCGACGAGGTCGCCGGGCACGTTCAGGATCTTGGTGGCATCGGCGACGAGCTGCGGGGCAGGCAGGTAGCAGTGCCCGGAGTCGGTGGCCTCTGACAGGGTGTACTGCAGGCCGGCCTTGACCCGCTGTGGGCTGTCGTGCGGGATGCCGACGGCCTGGGCGATGGTGTCGGCGGTCTTGAAGCCGATGCCCCACACGTCGGCGGCCAGCCGGTACGGCTCGTTGCGCACCACCGAGATCGACGCGTCGGCGTATTTCTTGAAGATCCGCACGGCCAGGGACGTGGACACGCCGACGCCCTGGAGGAAGACCATCACCTCCTTGATGGCCTTCTGCTCTTCCCACGCCGCGGTGATCTTCGCCGTGCGTTTCGGGCCCAGGCCGGGGACCTCGACCAGCCGGGCGGGTTCTTCCTCGATGACCCGAAGGGTGTCGAGGCCGAAGTGGGCGACGATCCGCTCGGCGAACACCGGGCCGATGCCTTTGACCAGGCCGGAGCCGAGGTAGCGCTGGATGCCCTGGATGGTGGCGGGCAGGACGGTGGTGTAGGAGTCGACCTCGAACTGCCGCCCGTACTGCGGGTGCGACGACCATCGTCCCTGGAGGCGCAGACTCTCCCCGGGCTGAGCGCCGAGCAGCGCACCGACCACCGTCAACAGGTCGCTGCTGCGGTCGGTGGCGACCCGGGCGACGGTGTAGCCGGTCTCCTCGTTGACGTAGGTCAACCGCTCCAGCACCGCGTCCAGTACCGCCAGGGGCGGACGGGTGGGAGCGGTCACGGCGACCATCCTGCCGCCTCCAGACGGTGGGCTGCCACCCGGCGTCGACGCGACCGTGCCATGCGGCGGTGGCGGCCAGGGCGGGCAGCTTGCCGGATGGCCGCGGCGGGCCAGGTAGCGCAGTAGGTCGTGGATCTGGTGTTTCTCGGCCTCGGGGACAGAGTTGTCTGCCACCCGCTGTCGAATGATCCTGATGTCGGCCTCGACCTCCTCCGCGCCGCGGTCGCCGCCCCGGCGGGAGGGGTCGGGCAGCGCGAGCGGTCGCTTCGCCGCCGCGATCGGGCAGGTCGAGTGCCGGGCACAGGCCGCTTACCTTGGCCAGCTCGGGATAGTGCTGCCAGTTGCCGGCGAGCCAGCGGAAAGTGGTCGAGCGGCTGACGCCGGTGTGCCGGGCGACGTCGCCGATAGTTCAGCCGCGCTCCTGCCGGGCGTCTTTGACTGCCCGACGAACGAACTGGGCGAAGGCCGCCTGCGGTGTGCTCGCCACTGGGCCCATCCTCAGTCGTGACCCTCCATGAGCCGTCGCATTCCCTCAGGGTAGATCGCACCCACCCCCCGTTGATCAAGTCTGATCAGACGGCCGTGCGCGACGCCCGCCTGCTTGCCGTATGGATCGAGCGGTCGGCGTGCCGGCGGCGCCAAGCGTCACGCTGCGTGAATCTCCGCCGTGTACCGTCCGGTGACATGAGCAGCGGTGACCACGACGCTGGCGAGGACGATCCAGACGGTGGCGGGCAGGCTGCGGTGACGCTGGTGTCGGAGGTGATCACCGCGGCTGCGCTCGCACGCCTGCGCCACGCGGTGACCGCCGCAGCCGGTTCGGCAGGCCTGACCGAGGGCGCGTTGGAGGACTTCGTCTTGGCGGTGCATGAGCTGGTCACCAACGTCGTACGCCACGGCGGCGGCGCCGGTGAACTGCTGCTGCGCCAGGACGGGGAGGTGCTGACGTGCCAAGTCACCGACCGCGGCCCCGGCCTCGACGACGTCGCGATACGCCTTCCCGCGCCAGAGGAGGCCGGCCACCGGGGGCTCTGGCTGGCGCAGCGGCTCAGCGGCGCCCTCGTGATCGACAGCAGCCCCGGCGGGGTGACCGCGTCCGTCACGACGCGCATCACACCGCGACGGCCAACCGCTCAGGGACGGTGACGGTGGAACAGGAAACGACTTGGCAGTGGCGCTGCGACATCGAGCCCGACCGGACGGTCGTGAGGCTGCTCGGCGAGATCGACATGGCCGGAGCCGATCGCCTGCGCGACGTGCTCTGCAAGGCCATCGCCCAGGCCGCCCGCGTCGACGTGGATCTGGCGCAGCTGACCTTCATCGACTCGGCGGTGATCAACACCCTGGTCACCGCCCACAGGCACGCCGCTGACCTCGACGTCCGGTTCACCCTGGTCAACCTCACCGGTCAGGTCCGCCGGGTCCTCGCCGTGACCGGCATCCTGCACACGCTCGGCGAGATGCCCTCGCCGCCTGATCCCTCGGCCTGAACGGTGCAAGCCGCGACGTGCGGGCAGCCGTGGCCGTTTGCCCGCGGCGACGGCTCCGCTGGCGCTCGTGCGGCTCCATGGGGCTGCTGGCGAGCTGTACGCCTTCGGGCTGCTGCGGCCTGTCCGGTTAGCAACCGATAACCACCGCTCCCACCCGGTGGTGCTCATCCCAGCCTGTCAACGCACGTTCCGCGACCCTGTCCTGCAGCCGCTGAGGACTCAGGGCCAGATGGCGGCACGACTCGCACAGCGGAGGTAATGCACCGTCACTGTTGCCCGGCTGGGACGGCTGGCAACGAAGTCCGGTCGGTACGGCTTTCGAGATCGGGAGGCAGTACTTCAGGAGGCTTCCCGTGCTCGCGCACATGAGGAGAGCCTTTACGTAGTGCGGATGCATGTGGCCCATCCCTACAATTCCTGCCCACGGTGTGAGCGTCTCAAGGCGTCCCAGAACAACGAACGCGGTGAACGCCTCTGATACGAGCGCGGCGTCGCACCGCCGGCCCGCTCGGAGATACCCCTCCGCCCCGCCCCAGCAACGCTCGAAGGCCACGCCGCCCGCCCCGTGTCGGAACACCGGCACCGCCTGGAGCGCCGCGATGCCGTCCTCGACGGGCCTCGCGATGACATGCCCGGCACTAGCCTGCAGCCGCCGCTCGCAGGTCCTGCAGCGGCCGGGTGACCAGGTATGGCCACCGGTCGATGGACTGTCCTCTGTAGATATGATCTTAGCTTGCGGTGGTCGTCACCGGAACCGTCGACCCTGCTCGCCGATGCCTTCGGCGGTGGTGCTTGCGTGGATCGACGGGTGCGGTGCTGGATCTGCGGCCGGTGGTGGCCGCTGCCGTGAGCGTGCGGCCGATGCCGCACGTCACGGCAGAGAACGCGCCGGGACTTACCTGTCCCGGGCGGTGCCGCAGGACGCGCTGCGCGACATGACCAAACCCCGCCGGAACGGCGACGAAGTTTCCTGACCGCCGTCAGCGGTGGCGGTTTCCCCTGTAACGGCACTGCGAAGCTCGACGCCTGTGCTTTGTGGAGGTCGGGGTGCGCGGCCTCCGTGGCGGGCGGGACCCCCGACCCCCGGGTCCCGCCCGCTCTGGTCCGAACAACGCACAGTGACGCCCCGCCGGGAGTAGCCATGGCTCAGCCGACACCGCGAACCCCGTCACCGCAGCGGTCGCCCCGCAGTCGCGGCGTCGCCTCGGTTCACCGCCACGGCGGGACTCGCCACCTCCGGCCACCGCCGCGCAGCTGCCGCCCTCCAGTCGGTGGTGGTCCTACAGCGTGTTCGGCGGGATCACCCTTCTGGTGGGGTTCATCGCGATACTGACCGTCGCGCTGAGCCGCTGAAAGGGCGGGCAGGGATCCTTGAGCTCGATCCCGTGCGCAAGCTCGTGCTGATCCTGGTGGCGATCGGCGTCGACCCCTACGCCGACTGTGAGCCTGACCCAGGCGCTTTCCTGGGGCTCGCGGCGTTCACGACACTCGATCGCTTCGACGTTGTTGACGACGTGCTGCTTGGTGGGGCCGCCCCGCTTGATGGCTTCGGGTAGTTCGTGGGTGACGTGAAGGCGATCCTCATGTTTGACTGAGGTCTATGCGACCGGGGGAGGCGCGGTTAGCGATCGATTGCGGCAGCGCTAGCACCGTCGCGGTGGTGGCGTGGCCCGACGGCACCTGGATACCGCTGATGTTCGACGGCGAACCGGCGCTGCCCAGCGCGGTGTTCCTGTGCGATGACGGGAACCTGTTGACGGGACAACGGGCCTGGCAGGCCGCGGTCGCGCAACCAGAACGGTTCATCCCCGCGCCCCGCCGATCCGTCGAACAGCAGATGACGGTCGCCGGCACCGACGTCGAGGCCCTGGGGTTGGTCGCCGCGACTTTGCGGCGCGTCGCCGCCGAGGCGTGGCGGACAGTGGGTTCTCCGGTCGAGGACGTGCGGCTGGTGGTGCCCGCCGGGTGGGGGCCACGGCGGCGCACGTGGATGAGGCACGCCGCCCACCGCGCCGGCCTACCGCAGCCCCGCCTGGTGGAAGCACCAGTGGCCGTGGCAGCGCACCTCCTCGCAACGGGCGTGCAGCTACCGGTCGGGTCGTTCATCGTCGTGTGTGACGTGGGCGGCGGCGCCGAGGCCAGCGTCCTGCGACGTGGGCCGGCCGGATTCGAAGTGCTCGCCACCCTCGCCGACCCCGCCGCCGGCGGCACCGCCATCGACCACGCACTGACCGCTCTGTTGGCAGGCGACGAGGCCGGCCCGACCGTCGACGCGGGCGCCTGGTGGGCGCTGACCGCCAGCGTCCACGCCGCGAAGCATGCCCTCACCGACCACGCCGCCGTCACAGTGCCACTGCCCGCCGGGCCGGCGGCGGTCGTGAACGGGGCCGTGCTGGAGCAGGCGGCACAGCCGGTGCTGCAGCGCACCGCGCAGCTCACCACCGAAGCGATCGCCGCGGCCGAGATGAGCCCGGCCGACATCGCCGGCGTCTACTGCGTCGGAGGGGCCGCCCAGATGCCCCTGACCGAGAAGATCCTCACCGAGCACGCCGGCCTCACCCCGGTGCTGGTCGCCGACCCCGCCCTCGCGGCGGCGCGCGGGGCCGCCGACGCCGGCGCGGCAGGCCCCGCCACCGACGTGCCCGTCGACGCTCCGCCGCCGCTACCGCCGGTGCGGCGGGCCGCGGCAATCGCCGTGCCGGGTTTCGCGTCGTTGGGACTGGTATCGCAGTTCCTGCTGAGCCCGGAGTGGCACGGTGGCCTGCTGCGCCCCTGGGCCGTGCTCAACTGGGGTGAACTGGCCATGGCCGCGGTGTTCGCCGTAATCGCCAGCCTGGGCGCGGGCACGGTCATCGCCTCCGCGATCGCATCCCGCAGCACCACCGAGCCGACCTCACCCGGAGGTCAGGTCGGCACCGGCATCCTGGCCTCGGCGTCACTGGGCGTGGCGGTCGCCGGCATGTACGCGGTCGTCGGCAGCCTGTACATCGGCGCCGACGTCGGCCCGTTCCTCCGCTGGGCGCTGCTGCCGGTAGCCCCGATCGTCGTGGTGGCCGCGGTGATGGCGTTGGTCGCGGCCCGCCAGTGGCGCACACCCCGCGGCGGCTGGTCGGAACTGCTGGCGTTCCCGACGGGTTCGGTGGTGACCGGTGCCGTCGGGATGGCATTGATCCAGTACTCCCTGACGGCCGACCGGTGGCCGGAGCGGGTGTTGTGGATCGACATCGCCGGTCGGGTTGGTGGCCTGCTGCTCGGCGTCGGGGTGGTCATGGCCGTGGTGTCACCACTGGTGCTGCGGATGATCCTGGCCGCCCCTTTGGCGGTCATCACCGCCGCGATCGTGAGCCGGCCCGCTTCGGGGATCCTCGGTGTCATCTACGCCATCGCCGTGGCGCTGTGGTGGATCCGCCAGGTGTGGACGCGCATCGTCCGCCCCGGCCGGCCGCCGGTCCGCGCAACATGACCATCTCCACCGCAGGGCGGCGAGTGTGCGCCGCCAGCAGGGTCGCGACACCGGGCGGAGGTGAGTGAGGTGCGATGGCCGCGACAGGTGGCGTCCCTGCTGTTCCTCGCGCTGCTCGTGGCCGTCCCACCGGTGGTGCTGGTGGAGATCATCGGCTGGCCCCTGGACGACTGGCCAAGCATGCGGCAGGCCCGGCAGTGGGTCGCGCAGCCGCTGACCGAGCAGACCCTGACCGCCGCACTGACGCTCCTGGCCTGGCTGGTCTGGCTGTTCCTGGCCGCCACGGTCACCCTCAGGGTCCTGACACGGATGCGGGCCGGGGCTCGCTGGCTGCGGCGCCTGCCGCTGCCCACACCCCTGCAGGCCACTGCCACCGGCATGGCCGGGGCCGCGGCCTTCGGTGTCGGCACCAACGCCACCACCACGGCGCCGCCGGATCATCCCCTTGCCGTGGCCGCCGGCACACTGGACGACCACGACCACACTGACCCCGCCGACAGCAGCCAACCGGTCGCAGACCGCGCCGGCGACGGGATCGCGGTGTCGGGCGGCTGGTTGCCACGGGAGGTCGCCGAGCAGGTCAGCGCCGCCACGGCGCTGGTGTGGCTACGCCGCCGCCGCGCCTACCGGCTCCGCCCACCAGCCTCTCCGGGCCGGGACGATCCGGACCTGATGCCCCTGCCTGCGACCGTCGCGGTCGTTCAAGCCGCGCTCGCCCCCGACGGCACCCACTCGCCACCATCGGCCGAGCCGACCCCCGCCTTCACCGGCGACGCCTCCGGCGCGCTGCCAGGACCGGTCGCCGGATTCCCGCCTGCCGGCGTCGGTCTCACCGGCCCGGGCGCCCTCGCCGCGGCCAGGGGAGTACTGGTCACCGTCCTACTGGCCGGGGTACGACACCCGTCGGACGCGGCACCGCTCGTCATCACCCACACCGCCCTGACCGCTCTGCTCGGATCCGCCGCCGAGACGGTCCGGCAACGACTGCCAGGCCTTCGCGTGGCGGCCACCGTCGAGGACGCCGTGGCGTTCCTGGAATCCCCAAACGGCGGCGGCCCGACTCACCCCGCCACCCAACCGGGGGAGCGGCACGAGGGCAACACACCCGCCGGTGTCCGCCCGGTCCTGATCGTCGAGGCGCCACCTGCACCCGCTGTCGCCGGCCGGCTCGCTGTCGCCGGCGCCGCCGTCGTCGTAGTCCTGGATGCCTGGCCCGCCGGTGTCACCTGGCAGGTCGACGCGGCAGGCCACACCCTCGACCCGGGCAAGCCGACGCAGGCAGGGCCCCGGCTGTGCGTCCTCGACCCGGTCGCGACAACCGACCTGCTCACCGTGATCGGCCACGCCCACCCACCATCACCCGACACGCGTCCCCACAATTCCTCCGAACGCGCGGTCACGCCATCTCGCCCGCGGGTCCCGCGCCAGGCGACCAGCGACGAGACGACATCCCGCCCACGTGTCACCGCCACGGCGGTGGCCCGGCGGCTGGACCTGCGTGTCCTCGGCGAGCCGACGTTGCTCCTCGACGGTGAGCCGCTGACCATCCGGCGCAGCGCAGCCCTGCAGACCCTCGTCTTGCTCGCCGTCCACCGCGACGGGGCCAGCAGCCGGCAGCTGGTCGAGGCCATCTGGCCGGGCCCGCCCGCCCACACACTCACCGGCCGGCTCTACACCACCCTTAGCGACCTACGTAGCATCGCGCGGTCCGCCTGCGGGCTGAGCGTCATCGACCACACCGACGACCGCTACCGCATCAATCCGACACACCTCGACGCGGACCTGTGGCGGCTGCGGGCCGCAACCCAGTACGCCGCCACGGCCGTCACCGACCACGCCGCCGCCTGGCAAGCGGTCATCGACGCCTACACCGGCGACCTCGCCGCCGGGCACGCCTGGCCCTGGCTCGAGCCGACCCGAGAAGCCACCCGCCGGCACGTCATCGACGCCTACGCGGCCCTGGCCACCGCCGAGTCCGACCCCCGGTGCGCCCTGGCCCTGCTCCAGCGTGGCATCCGCGTCGACCCCTACAACGAAGACCTGCACCGGCGCGCCGTGAAGGCCTTCGCGGCCCTCGGCGACCACACCGCCATCACCGATCTGTGCGACCGCTACACCCGCCGCCTCGCCGCGGCCGGACTCGAACCCGGCGACGACATCCGTGACGCGGTAGCCCACCTGGCTAACGCCGACCCCGTGTCCGGCCGATAGCACCGACCTGAGTGCCTCACCCACTCGCCATGGGAGGCATCGACGCGCGCGTCGACATCAGCGCCTCCTTTGCCAGCGGCCCGTGTCGCGGGCCTATGACCTGCTGGTGTGAGGTCCCGTAAGGCTGTGTGAGGCCCTGTCAGCCCTCACCACATCCTCCAGGACGGCCTGCGGCCATACCGTCGACCCACCGGCCAGGCACCGCAACTCATCGTCGGCCGCCCCTGCGACTCCACGCCTGCCATTCCCCAGCTGGCGCACGGGTCCAGCGAGGCGGCACCCGATCAGGAAGGAGGCAACGATGCGAACCAGAGCAGCTTCTGTGGTCACCACGACGACATCCGTGCTCCTGCTCGCGGCCGTTCCGACCGCGCTCCTGCACCTCGGCGGATGGCCGACGCCAGAACTGCCATTGGGCGCCGCGCTGCGGGACTGGGTCCGACAGCCGCTGACCGCCGGGTTCCTCGCCGGTCTCGCGCAAGCCGGCGCCTGGCTGATCTGGGTGCTGCTCGCCACCGCCGTCCTCGCCCGCATCTACACGCGGGTCACCCGCACGCTGCGGTGGCTACCGACACTGCACCTACCCGGACCGCTGCAGGGACTGACCGCAGCCGTGCTGGGGGCCACCGCGGTCACCGCCACCACGGGCGGCATCCCCGCCCACGCCGCTTCCGCCGGCATCGGCGTCACCTCCGACCAGCAGAACGCGCCGTACCCCACCCCGCCGATGGCCGGTCCCACCCTCGCCGCTCACCTGGCGGCGAGCAGCACGATCCTCACCCCTGTCCCGGGACGCCCTGACAACACCTACACGGTCCAACGCGGGGACACCCTTTCCGAGATCGCCGAGCGGTGCCTCGGCGACGCCCGCCGCTGGCCGGAGATCTTCGCCCTCAACCGTGGCACCCACTTCGCCGACGTCGGTGGGACGTTGCGTAACCCGAACCTGATCTACCCCGGCTGGATCCTGGACCTGCCTGCCGACGCCACCCGAGACGGCCAGCCGCGGCGGCCGGGGCCGCCGCAGCTGCCGCCGCCGGCTTCACCGGACGCCGAGGCATCGCAACCTCCGTCGGACGGGGCCACCCCGATGCCGGCCAGCCCGGCGCCGGCCACCGTCACACCGAATGCCCCCGCGTCGACCACGACGGCCGCACCTTCCAGCAGCGGTGTCCCGGATGCCGCCCCTACCAGTCCCACCGCCACTGGCTGGGCCGACAACCCCGACGCAGATCATGCCCCCACCCGCGACCGGGATGCCCGCGGCGTGTCCCTGCCCAGCGGCAGCTGGGTCGACCTCGGCCTGGCCCTGGCCATCACCGCCGCTGTGGCGCTGGTGTGGGCGCACCGCCAGCGCCGCTACATCCCCCGGCCCCCCTCGACCACCACCCGCACAGCCGATCCGGATCTCGCGCCGATGCCGCCGCTGATCGGCCAGATCCGCCGAGGACTGCGCCGGCTCACCGCCAGCCAGGCCGACGCGCCGACCCGCGACGCCCCCGATGTGATCACCGACGTGGACGTCGACATCGACCGCGAAGACGTTGCCGTGGGCGCCGCCGCCCTCAAGAACTCGGGCGCGGGTGCGGAAGCCGATGCCGGCCGCGGCTCTGACGAGCCGAACCAGGCCGACGACCGCCGCGAAACCACAGCGAGCAGTGAGGTACCGGTCGTGCCGACGCTGGCCAACCCGCTGTCGACGCTGTGGCCGCCCGCCGGACTCGGACTGACCGGTCCCGGTGCGCACGCCGCCGCCCGCGGGTTCCTCGCCACCGCGCTGGCCGCCGGTGGCCTCGACGACCCCGACGCCCGCACCGAGGTGGTGATGCCGTCCGCGACCGCGGCGACGTTGGTCGGTGCCGCAGCGGTCAACCTGCCGCGCACGCCCCGGCTGACCGTCACCGCCGGCCTCGACGAGGCCCTGGAGATCCTCGAAGCGCAGACCATGCACCGTACTCGGCTGGCCGAGCGGCACGAGGTGGACACCGTCGCCGCACTGCGGCACGCCGACCCCTACGAGGAGCCGCAGCCGCCGATCATGCTCCTGGCCGATGTGAACACCCGCCACGAACGCGCCCGCGTCGCCGCCCTGCTGGCGCAGGGCCAACGCCTGGACATCCACGGCGTGCTGCTCGGCGCATGGCCCGACAACACCGTCGTGGTGGCCGACGACGGCGTCACCACCCCTGCCGACGGGGAAAGCCTCCGCCACGGCACGCACCCCGCCGACATCGGCCGGCTCGCCATCCTCAACCGTCGCGAGGCCGCGGACCTCCTGGCCACCCTCGCCGAGTCGCACACCGGCCAACCTCAGACGCCGGCACCGACCGAACCCGCACCGACGCCGCTGCGGCCCGCGACACCCGCCCGGCCGGCCCACGCGTCCACACCGGCAGACGGGCTGGTCGACCCGCCACCTCGCATGGCCTCCGTGGAGGCCAACGCTGAGCCGGACGAGGAGGCTGGCCACGACGAGAGCGGTGACACCGACAACGAGCGGACCCTCGCGGGTGCCACCGGCAGCATCAGCGACGCCCCGGGGGTTCCCGCCGAGCTGACCGCCGCGGCCGGCGAGGCCGGCCACCCCCGCCCACCCGACGACGCGGCCGCGGCCATCGACGGCCCCTCCGCCCGCGGTGTCGGCTCGCGGTCACGAGGCGCAGGTGACCGCGACGTCGATCCCGAGCCGGCGCCGCAGCCCGGACGGGTCGGGGTGAGCGTGCTCGGGGAACCCGGCATCATCGACGGCGACCCGCAGCGCAACTTGCGCGCGAAGTCCCTCGAACTGCTGGTGTATCTGGCGGTCCGCGACGGCAGCGCGTCTACGGAGGCGATCCTGGACGACTTGCTTCCCGACGCGCCCGCCAGCAAAGCCGTGCACCGGCTGCACACCTATGTCTCGGACCTGCGCAGCGTCCTGCGGCACAACGGCGGCCCCGGCAGCTACCTCACCCACCCCCACCGCCGATACCAACTCAACCCCGACCGCTTCGACATCGACCTGTGGCGGATGCGCCGCGCGATCCGCGCCGCCGACACCGCCACCTCCAAACCTGGACGGGTCGCGGCGCTGCGCCGCGCCGTCGACGCGTACCGCCAGCCACTGGCTGAGGGCTGCGAGTACGAATGGCTCGAGCCCTACCGGGAGGCCGTGCGCCAGGAGGCTCTCGACGCCGCCGTGGCCCTCACCGAGGAGCTCGCCGGCCAACCCTCCGACCAACTCACCGTCCTCGACGCCGCGATCGGCCACCACCCCTACGCCGAAGCGCTGTACCAGGCAGCGATGCGCGCCCGCGCCCAACTCGACGACCTCGACGCCGTGCGCGCTCTGCGCCGGACGTTGACCCGCCGGCTCGCCGAGATCGACGCCGAACCCAGCGACAACACCCACGCATTAGCCGACCAACTCGCCGCCAACCTGCGCCGATCAGCACGCGACTCGCGCACACGCCGCCCATCCGAGACGGACGGAGCGCCCAGATGAGCGCCACGCCGGGCACCCCGCCGCCGGGCGGCGCCACCGCCGCGAGCACCACAGCGTCCGCTGACACCGGAGCGCATCTGCGTCGGCTGCGGTGGGCCGTACGCGCCACGCTCACCCTCGGCGTCGCCGCCTCGGTGGCAGCGAGTCGGGTAGCCCCGGTGCGTTGCCGCACCGGGGCCCCCCTCAGGACCGTGCATGCACGTTTCCGCGCACACGGCCCAAGCAAGCCACGAGGGCGTTGCGGATTCTGCTGTCACATCGCGGGGCTCACTGCCGCCCGGACGGGGTTCTTCATCCGTGCGCAGCTCGCGTGAACCAGGTGTGTCCGTCTGTCACGGGGCGTGCCGGGCTTGTCCTGGTGAACGAGATAGTCCACCGTGATCGCCTTCTTCACGACCCAGAGGAACCACCACTCCCAGCCCTGCGGGGTCTGGGGTGGGTCCTCCAAGGTCAGCAGGTTCTCTCCGCATAGCCCGCAGCGTCCGTCCTGCTTGGTGAGCAGGCGCTCGTTGTAGGCGTCCAGAGGGAGTTTCACCTTCCGGCGACGCTGTGCCCAGTACGCGGTCAGCTCGGGGTCGTCCGGAGACGCCCATCCCTTGACCAGCGTATGCCGCGTGATCGGCGTCCAGGACGGCTTGGGCAGGTGCAGGCCGGTTTCCCGGTCTCCGAACACCCACCGGTCGTTCCTGAACTTGTTGAACCGTCCGTAGTACCGGTCGACAATCCAGTGCTTCGGCTTGGTCGGGTGAGTCCAGCACGCCCACTTGTAGGTGAGCCTCCACAGGTACGCCGTCAAGGTGTTGAACACCTTCGACGACACCACCGTCCGGTAGTAGGCGACCCACCCGCGAACGATCGGAACGATCTTCGCGATGACCGCTTGGACGTTGGCACCCCGCAGAGACCGGAACTCCCTGGCCAGCCGTAGACGGAACTCCTTGACGGCCTTGGCGCTCGGCTTGATCAGCGTCTTGCCGTTCGGATAGCGGCGGATCGTGAAGCTGAGAAAGTCGAACCCCTCGTCAAGCCGCACGATCCTGGTCTTGGCCTCGTTGAAGGTCAGGCCCCGAGGCCGCAGCCATTCGGCAAGCCGTGCCTTGACCTGCTCGGCCTGCTGCCTGGTGTGACAGCACACCACCAGATCGTCGGCGTACCTCACCAGCGCCGGACAGGTGCCCACCAGTTCCCCGTAGTGTTTACCGGGTCGCATGTATCGGCGGACACCAGCGGCCTCCTCCAGCCCATGCAGGGCGATGTTCAACAGCAGGGGCGAGATCACCCCACCCTGCGGCGTTCCCGCCATCGTCGGCGAGAACCCCTTTCCAGGCTCGACCAGCCCCGCCCGCAGCCACCCGGCGATCATCCTCCTCGCGGGGAAGTCGCCGAGCACCGCGAGCAGACGCTCATGGTCGATGTTGTCGAACGCGCCCGCCAGATCAGCGTCGAGAATCCACACCCGCTTGGCCCCGCCGCGCAGGGTGACGTGAAGGAACTCGATCGCGTCATGGCAGCCCCGACCCGGCCGAAACCCGTACGACCGGGGTTCGAACCGGGCTTCCCACTCGGGCTCCAGCGCGTTGCGGACCCGCGCCTGATGGCACCGGTCCATGATCACCGGAATCCCGAGCGGACGTTTCTTGGACTTGTCACTGGCTTTCGGTATGTACACCCGCCGGACCGGGGACGGCGTCCACGAGCCTCGGCTGGCGTGCACCTGCACCGCCACCTCGGCTCGGGCCGCGCTGGTCAACGCCACCTGCCCGTCGATTCCCGCGGTCCTGCGGCCCGTGTTGCGCTGCGTCACCTGCCGCACGCTGACCAGCGTGTTCGACCAGCTCCGCAGCATCAGCTTCTGCAAGCTCCTGACCTCAGCCAGGCGCCCTTGCCGCACCGCCGTGAAGATCCTGCGCCGCAGCCGCCGTACCCGCTCCTCATGAGTCCGCCAGTCCACCCGTTCCCAGGCGTCACCGTCGAACCCGAGACGCGAGTCCTCAGGTCCGTTCACCGAAGTGTCTAACTTGTCCTGTGGTTCCGGCACTTCCATCCGCTTCGCTTCACAGATTCACCTGCCCACGTCAGCGCCCTCACGGGCTCCGGGCACCACGGCCCGGTATCCGGCCGGTTATCCAGCACCCACCCGAGGGGGAGTCCCCGGTGTTGCGGATTGCTGGTTTCCCGCTGCCTTTCGGCCGCCGGCATTCGCTTCTTGGGCACCCCTACCCGCCCGGGGACTTCCGCCCTCCTTACGGTCGGCCTACCGCCACGGACACGCCTACCTGCGCACCCGCAGCGGACCCGTAACGGGGTTTCCACGTTCCGCACGCGTGAGATACGGACCGGTAGGGCGCTCTCTTTACCCCGGGGGCAACGGTGCTCCACTGGTCGTCGTACGTTCCGCGACCGCCGCCTGCCGCCTCACAACGGCCGGCCCCTACCACCCCGGTACCGCTACCCAACCCGGGATGTCGTGCTGACGAGGCATCATCAAGAGTTCCCTGTTAGTCGCCCCTCCGGCCCTTCCCCTCGCCTGTAGCCGCCATGGTTGGAACGACAGCCCTTGGACTTTCCCGTGAGCTTCACACCCGACCGGTCAAGAACCGGCCACGCATGTCACGGTGGGGACAGGTCGAGCACTGACCTGTAGCTACGTCATCGGCATCAGCCGACCTCCTCAACGCACTCACTCACCGCGTGCGACCTCGTGTCGCACACGTCCTGCACGCCCGACCGAACCCGATCAGCCAGATCATCGCGGCGTGGCCGCCACTGGCGCTGCTGCTCACCGTCGAGCTGATCTCCCGCGTCCCGCACCACCGCCGCTCCCTGGGCGCGATCCGGATCGTCGCGACCGCCATCATTGCCGGCATCGCGACATGGGTGAGTTACTGGCATCTCGTCGGCGTCGCCGTGCGGTACGGGGAGACCGAGGCCGCCGCCGCGTACCTGCTACCCGTCTCCGTCGACGGACTCGTCATCGTCGCCAGCGTCAGCCTTGTCGAGATCACCGCACGGATCCGCGCGGCCACACCCGAACACGGCCCCCCGTCGATCGCCCGGCCCAAGCCCGTACCGTCCGTGCCCCCTGCGGTCACGCCAGCACCGCCCTCGACAACAACTCCCACACTCGCCACCGCCGCGCACCGTCCGGACGCGGACACTCTTCCGGCTGCCGCGACACCAGCCGCCGCCCGTACGGCCGAACCGGTGACAGGACCCGATCTTGCTTCCGCTGATGAGACAGTGGCGGGTCCCGCGGCTGACGCAGGCGAGCACCGGCGGGCCGAGTCAGCCGTGCCCTCCGGTCCCGCGCATGCTGCTGATCCGCCGTCCGCGACGAGGGGCATCGAAGGCCCACCTGCCGAGCGGACACCGCCACCGGAATCCGATGCACGCCACGAGGAGCACAGCCCGCGGGCACCTGCTGCCAGCGGTGACGTCCCCGCGTTCGTCCCGGCTGACGATCGCCCACCGCGCACGCTGGTGAGCAACGGCGTGCCGAACGACGAGGCGACGGAAGGCCACGTGCCCTCGACAACCGCTGCCGCTGTGGCCTACTGGTACCGGCGGGATCCCGATCTGCATCCGGCGGAGATCGCCGCGCGAATCGGCCGATCCGAACGCACCGTACGCCGGCATTGGCCGCCGCCCACAGACACCGCCACGCCTCCCGTCAACGGCCCGCACGCTCGCCACGTCGCTGACGGCCTGCGCCGCTGACGCCCGTTCCGGCAACCGGTCGGCCCTCCAACGCAAAAAAGATCGACTTCATGCTCTGGTCGGCAAGTCTCGCGGCCACTCCGGCCATATTTCCGCTTACTTCTGACCACCCGTACGGCCGCTAGTTCTTGCTCCAGCGTTGTTCTAGATTGCAGTCCTCATGCCTGCCTCGAGAGGTGAGAAGGCATCGACATTCAGAGGAATCGAAATGGCGCAGCCTTCCACCCCGCCCGTACCGCCGCCGCCCAACCAACCGCCGTCCGGTGACCAACCCGTCGAGGCCCCGGCTGCGGCTGTGCCCACCGCAGCACGACCAGTCCGTGAATGGACCGTGTTGGGAGCCGGTATTGCGGCCGTCATCGGCTCATTCATGCCGTGGGGCAAAGTGAGCGCACCAATTCTTGGCACGGTCACTGTGTCGGGTGTCGACGGATCGGACGGTTGGATCACGGCGGGTCTCGGCCTGGTGCTGGTCGTCTACGCCGGCATGAGCCTGCGCGGCCAGCGCACGCCCATGGCCGTGCCCGTCCTTGCCGTTCTCGCTGCTCTCGGGCTGCTTGGTGTAGGCGTATGGAAGATTGTTGACCTGCAGGCGACTGAGGTGATCTCAACAAGGGTCGCGGCGCCGATCGGGGCGACACGGGCATTGCATCCATAGCGGACAGTATTGGATATGGGCGTGGAGCCATCGGTAGACAGGTCTTTGCGACAAGATCAGTCTCCGAGAGGGCTCCACGTGATCACGTATTCTGCCAGGCTCGACGTCCCCAGGGAACTCGTGCGGCACGTCGCGTCGCTGCTACGCGCTCAACGCCGGGCGGTGGGCACCCGTCCCGGAACCCGCGCCTTGACCTGCTTCTACCAGGCGTTGCTGGTCCTGGTGTGGTTCCGCAAGGGCGAGGACAAGGCCACCCTCGGCGCCGGGTTCGGCGTGTCGCGCGCCACCGCCTACCGGTACGTCGCCGAAGCGGTGCGTGTCCTGGCGGTGCAGACCCCCACCCTGCACGACGCCCTGGCGCGGGTCGCCGCCGACGGCTGGTCTCACGTGATCCTCGATGGCAAGCTGTTCGACACCGACCGCCTCGCCGAGACCACCACCAGCGTCAAAGGCGACACGATCGACGCCTGGTACTCCGGGAAACACCGCGACTTCGGCGCGAACATCCAAGCCGTGATGCGCCCCGACGGGCTACCAATCTGGACCTCGGACGCGATGCCCGGGCACCTGCACGACCTGACCTGCGCCCAACGCCTGGATGTCACCGGCGCCCTCTACTGGGCCGCTTCGCAGCTGGACCTGCCCACCCTGGCGGACTCCGGCTACGAAGGCGCTGGCCAGGGTATTCACACCCCCTACAAGCAACCCGCCGACGGCCGCCGCCTCGCCGTCGACAACCGCACCCACAACAGCCTGCTTCGATCGCTGCGCTGCCAAGGAGAACGCGGCTTCGCGATCCTCACCGGACGCTGGCGCACCCTGCGCCACAGCACCGTAAGCCCCCGCAGAATGGGCGCGATCGTCCGCGCCGCACTCCATCTCACGCACTTCGAGTACCGCTACCTACCCGAATCTTGTTGAGATCACTTCACTGAGGCGGATATGCGAGCGAAAATGTCCGGGGAGGACGATGTCCTGGGCATCGGAAAGGCGATGAGCGCAGCTGTACAGGTGAGCGTCGGGTCCGGGCTCTGGTTGCTGACCTTCGCTGGGTTGGCGGGCTCCGTCACCATGGTTCTCATCATGGTCAGCCGTTATCGCGGCCGCGACAGCAGCTGATGTCGCTGGCGCCGAGAACGAGTTTGGGAGCAGTGCCTCGTCAGCTCGCCTGACCGAAACGGCCCGGGCCGGAGCATTCGCTCCGGCCCGGGCCGTTTGCTGTGGTAGAGGTCGCGGCTGCCTGGGCTCCGCTGCCGGAGTTCCACTCCGGCCACGACACGGGCCGCTGCATAGGCGAGGACGTCCGGCCGGCGCTCCAGCGAACCGATCGCGGCCTGGTAGGCGCTCACCAGGTTCGCGGGTGCGGTCGTACGCGCGTAACGGAGCGACCCAGGGGTTCGAGAAACGCCCGCAGATACTGCGGGGCGAACCCGCTGTGGAAGATGTAGGTCATCCGGCGGAGGTCGACGGCCGAGAGCATCCCGGTGCGGAAACTCATGACCCCTCTTGAAGGCTGCGGGGGCCGGCGACGGCGGTGTCGCCGGTGTCAGGAAGGCCGGGATCGCCGAGGGCGCGCCAGTTCAGGCGGCCCGCGGCGACGGGAGCGGCCGGTGATGTGGCGGCTGTGGCGCGGGCAGGCGGCTTGGCGTCGTACTCGGCCGGGTGGGTGGGAACCAGCCGGCGAACCGTGCGGCTGCGGCGGTGACCGGTGCGATGACCTGCGCTCGGCCCCGGGCGAGGAGGGTGGGTCTGGTCGCTGCCTGGCAGGCGTGTTGGGCATCGAGCGCCGGCGGGCATGGGTACGCCTCGCGGGTGCAGCGCAGGTTGACGCAGCGGCCGGGCCGGTCGGGGTCGGGTAGGTGGGCGGCGGCGACGTCGGCGGCGAGGAGCCACAGCAGGACGTCGGTGACGGTGCGGGGTACGGCGCGGCGGTGCGGCTGCGACATCAGGCGACTGCCCTTCGTAGCGAGGTCGGCTCGGGTGGTCGCCACCTCGGCCGTCGGACGGTGTCCGCCGTCGGGTTCGCCGGGGTGGCGACCGCGATGAGTGACGCTCGACTTTGCGGATAGATCAAGTCGTCGCGGCCACGTCCTGGCGGGGCTCAGGCGGTCGCGTGGCTGTGACTGGGCGCCGTGGTTGGCCCTTGGGCAAGCTGGTTAGCACGGGGTGACCGATTGCTCATTCGTGTCAAGCAAGCCAAACCCTGCGGACTGCGGATCTACCAATTAGCGTGATCTTGCGGAGTCCGGACTTACCTTTGGGGGCATTGGCGGACGGCCACCAGGTCGGTGAGGCGGTGCAGCGCCGGCGCCGGGCTCGTGTGCATGGCAGGGCCCGACCCTCAGGTGTGGGTAGTGCTCCGGCCCTCGTGTACCAGTGGCTCGTCGGCGTCAAGGTCACCGCCGATGGCTTCGTAGCCGTCCTGCCCGTCCCACTCGATCTGGGTGGGGAGATCGGCCAGCGCGGCTTCGATGGTGTTCTCCGCGGTGGTGAAGGCGTCCTCGCGGGTGGTGGCGGTGACGTCGATGAGCAGGGGAAGGCTGAGGCGGACCTGCCAGCGGCGGGGCAGCAGCGGCAGATCGAGGACGTCCAGCAGCGTGTTCGCGACGCCGATGCTCAGCTGCTCCTGGCAGACGGCGTCCGCGAGCGCTTCACGGACCTGCCGATGGAACAGCTCCAGCGCCTCAGGGCGCCGGGCGGTGCCCGGCGTGAGCGGGGTGCTGGTGTGGGTGGGCCGCAGGTGGGACAGGACCTGTGTGGTGGTGTGGGTGAGCCAGCCCAGCGGCGCCGACTGGCCGGGGTGGAAGGCCTCCCAGATGGTGCGCAGGACGGCTTCGAGTGCCGGCTGGCTGGGTGGGTTTTCCGCGCTGGTCATCGGTGACGGTCTCCTCGTCGGGTGTCAGTGGGGTGGACGTGCGGGCGCCCGCAGCCGGGATGGGCGCGGGGCGTGGAAGTTGCCGGCGGCCAGGTCAGTGCCGGCAGAGCGTCGGTTCGTGCCGACGGGTGTCGGTGCCGCTGTGGTCAGTGTGCCGGCGGGGCTGGGTCGTCGTGCCGGTCAGCCGGCGGGGAGCCGTCGTCGGGGCGGGCGATCAGGCCGGTGCCTAGCTGGGCGAGGGCGTCGCACTCGTGGCGTAGGCGGGCTGTGGCCCTGTCCCGCTGGGCGAAGGCGCAGGTGACGGTGTCGGCGACGCGGTCGAGCCGCTGCCGCAGGGACAGGACCTTGTCGGCGTCCCCGCCACCGTGAACGTCGGCGAGCAGGTTCGCGGCGGCGGTCAGCACGGCGATCTGCGCGTCGGCGGCAGCGATGGTGCCGACGGCCGAGATCAGCGCGCACACTGCGTCGGGATGCTGCGCGCAGGTCTGGTCCAGCTCGTCGGCGTCGAGGGCATAACCCTCGCCGCGGGTGAGTCGTCGCAGGACGTCAAGGTGGTCAGACACAGGTTTCCTCCGAAAGTGGGGGCTTCACACGTGGTGCCGGGCGCGGTTCAGGGCGTGGTGGGGAAGCCTTGGTCGGGCCAGCCGTCGAGCACGGATGGCGGGAGCCCTTCGCGTAGCGCCCGGTCGATGAGCTGGGCGAGGGAGTAGGTGGGGTTGGCCGCCAGGGCCCGGTCGACGGCGACGGAGGCCAGGGCTCCGGCGCCGCTGCGCCAGGCGGCGAAGGCGAGCAGGCTGGCG
>NZ_QGKS01000080.1 GCF_003172935.1 Micromonospora sicca
TAAGAGACAGCTCACCGACTGCCCGCGTTCGGACTGACGCGGGCTCGGCACGGTGCGGGGCGCGGCGGCTGCGGGAAGCGCCGACCGCCTCCGTTCCGGCTGGCGCCGGCCGCGCGACCGCCCCCGGTGTGAGCGAGGCCATGATCCTCGTTCCCGGGTCCGACGCTTTCGGGTCGGGACGTCATGAAGATCATCGTTACGCTGCGGTCATGGACATCGAGAAGCGCCTGCGCCGGGTGCGGGGGTGGCTGTGGGTCGTGCTGGTCGGTCTGTTCCTCAGCGGGGTGACCGCGTTCCCGCTGGAGATCGAGGTGCGCTGGCTGCTGCGGGCGCTCGACCCGCTCGCCGGCCAGCTTCCCGCGCTGGTCGGCTGGATCGAGCGGGTCCACACCGGACTCGTCGAGACCGGTGACCGCTATCCCTTCATGCGCTACGGCACCGACTGGCTCGCCTTCGCCCACCTGGTGCTCGCGGTGGCGTTCTGGGGGCCGCTGCGGGACCCGGTGCGCAACGTCTGGGTCGTCCAGGTCGGCATGCTCGCCTGCGCCGGGATCGTGCCGCTGGCGCTGATCTGCGGGCCGATCCGGGACATCCCCTGGTTCTGGACGCTGGTCGACCTGTCGTTCGCGGTCGGCGCCTTCCCGCCGCTGTGGATCGCGTACCGGCACATCCGGGCGATCGAGGCGGCCACCGCCGCGCCTGTTGATTCACCGGCGACATCAGCTTCATAGCGTCCGGCCGCCCACTGGCGCCCCCCACCGCACGACTCGGCCCGACCCGGGCCCGCCGGGCGGGACCGTCGGCCGGGCGCCCGCCCCGGATCAGCGGAGCGGGCGCCCGGCCGGCGGTCAGCGCGCCAGGAGCTGGTGCGCCGCCCGCACCTTCGCCCACGACTTCGGCTGCGCCGGAGCGGCGGCCGACCGCGCCGCGGCGGTGGTCAGCTCGGGGCGGCCGGCGGTGAAGAGCCAGGTGGTGAAGACCTCCGCCAGGTCCTTGCCGGAGATCCGCTCGGCGAGCGCCCGGAACTGCCCGATGGTGCCGTTGCCGTACCGGTGCCGGGCCGTCCAGGCCGGCAGGATGCGGAAGAACGCCTTGTCGCCGACGGCCAGCCGGATCTGGTGCAGGGCCATCGCGCCCCGGTCGTAGACCGCGCCGTCGAAGACCCGGTCGGCGCCCGGGTCACCGGGGAGCACCCGCCAGAACTCCGAGTCGGCCGGGTAGTCGGCGTACGTGAAGTCGAACAGCTCCTGCGCGGTGCCCTCGCCCTGCTCCTCCGACCAGAGCCACTCGGCGTACGAGGCGAAGCCCTCGTTCAGCCAGATGGCGCTCCAGTCCGCCACCGAGACGGAGTCGCCGAACCACTGGTGGGCGTTCTCGTGCACCACCACGTACGGGTTCGCGCCGCGCCGCCAGAAGCCGGGCCCGTACACCGGGCGGGTCTGTGTCTCCAGGGCGAACCCGATCCCATCGATCGGGCCGGCCACGCCGCCCTGCGCCTCGAACGGGTAGGGCCCGAAGAGAACGGTCTCCCAGTCGACGATCTCCGCGGTGCGCTCGATGCTGGCCCGCGCGGCCGGCTCCCGGTCGCCCAGCGTGGTGCTGTACGCGTTGATCACCGGCTGCCCGTTCGGCGCGGTGTCGGTGACGATGTCGTACTGCCCGATGGCGAGGAAGGCCTGGTAGGTCGCGCCGGGCCTGGTGCTGCGCCAGCTCCACCGGGTCCGGTCGCCGGCCTCCGGGAGGGGATCGCGCGGCTGAACGCCGTTGCTGACCACCTCGACGCCGGTGGGCACGGACACCGAGATGTCCCAGGTGGCCTTGTCCTTCGGGTGGTCGTTGCTGGGGAACCACCACCAGGCCGACTCCGGCTCGTTGACCGCGAGCGCGCCGTCGGCGGTGCGGGTCCAGCCGGTGTAGCCGTTGACCAGCGTCTCCGACGGCACGCCGGCGTACTTCACCACGATGGTCAGCTGCTGGTCCTTGGCGATCGGCCGGGGCGCGGTCACCACCAGCTCGTGGACGCCCGCTCGATTGAAGGTGGCCGGCCAGCCGTTGACCCGCACCGACTGCACGTCGAGCAGGAAGTCCAGGTTGAACCGGGAGAGGGCCTGGGTGGACTTCGCCAGGATGGTGGTGGTGCCGGTGAGCCGGTCGGTGGCCGGCTCGTAGCGCAGCCGCACGTCGTAGTGGCCGACGTCGTAGCCGCCGTTGCCGTAGTCGGGGAAGTAGCTGTCGCCCAGCCCGGCGCTGCCGGGCCTCGGGGTGGCCGAGGCGGACGCCGGCCGGCCCTGGCCCGGTAGGGCAGCCTGGCCGGGGGCGCCGGTGGTGACGGTGCCGGCGGTGGTGACGGTCAGGGCGGCGATGGCCGCCGTGAGAACGCGTCGCACGAGGTGGACTCCCTCCATCGGGGTGTACGCACCGGCCAACCTAATCGACAGTTGTGAACGTCGCCGACCCGGTGGAGCGTTCCCGGCCATTCATTTTATGGAAATGTTTCGATAGCATTACCCACTAGTAACAACCGCTCCACCCCTGGCCACGCGCGCGGTCACGAGGGCTCCACCACCCCTGTTCCGTGGAGGTCCCGTCATGTCCCGTCGCGTCCGCACCGCTCTGGCCGCCCTGCTCGCCGGCGTCCTCGGCGCCGTCGTCGTCCCCGGCGTCGCCCAGGCGGCCACCGTCAACTACGTCGCCCTCGGCGACTCCTACTCCTCCGGGGTCGGCGCCGGCCCGTACGACCTCTCCACCTGCCTGCGCAGCCAGAAGTCGTACGCCCCGCTCTGGGCCGCCGCCCACGCGGTCAGCAGCTTCCGCTTCCCGGCCTGCGGCGGCGCCGTCACCGCCGACGTGATCAACAGCCAGGTCGGCTCGCTGAGCAGCAGCACCACCCTGGTCACCATCACCATCGGCGGCAACGACGCCGGCTTCGCCGACGTCATCACCAGTTGCCGCTTCGGCAGCACGTCCACCTGCACCAACGCGGTGAACGAGGCCAAGAGCTTCGCCACGGCCACCCTGCCCGGCCGGCTCGACGCCACGTACGCCGCGATCCGGAACCGGGCCCCGAACGCCCGGCTCGTGGTGCTCGGCTACCCGCGGCTGTTCGAGACGAACTACTGCGGCCTGCTGGCGATGAGCACGTACAAGCGGACCATCCTCAACGAGGCCGCCGACCTGCTCGCCTCGGTCATCGCCGGTCGGGCCGGCGCGGCCGGTGCCACCTTCGTCGACACCCGGCCGTACTTCGCCGGCCACGGCGTCTGCGCCGCCGACCCGTGGATCCACGACGTCAGCGGGGTCATCGAGGCGTACCACCCGGACGTCGACGGCTACCGCTACGGCTACCTGCCGGCGCTGACCGCCGCGGTCGGCTGACCTCGCCCGGCCCGGCGGCCGGTGGTCCACCCACGGGCCGCCGGCCGCCGGCGTGTTGCGGCCATCGGCGACAATGGACAGTCCTGGATCCACCCAGCGTGGCGGAGGTGACATGCGGGAACCCACCACCCGGCCCCGGCCCCGGTCCAACCGTGACAAGCTCCCGGGAGGCGGCGCGGAGCTGCTCTCCCTGCTGGCCTGGCTGCTCCGGCGGCCGCGTCGCGGCGACCGGCGACTGCCACTGCTCTGGCTGGTCCGCCCGGCCGGCGCGGGCGACGCGGCGGCCGTGCTGCGCCGGTTCGTCGGTCAGGGCACCGGGCGCCGGGTGCCGCACGTCGTGCTCGACCTGGCGGCCCGGCCGGAGACCGACGACGTCGCGGCGGTGCTGCGCGAGCTGCACCGGCAGCTCTGCCTGGAGGCCTTCGGGGCGGCCCGGCTGCGCTTCCGGCACTACCCGCTGGCCGACTGGCTGATGCACCAGACCCTCGCCGTGGGCGCCGATCCCGGCGACAGCGGACGGGCCGCGCTGGTCCGCCGGCTGCGCGACTGGCGGGGCCGACGCTCCACCGAGGAGCCCCAGGTCGGCGGCGAGTCGGGGCTCGGCACCGCGCTGCAGGTGCTGCTCTGGCTGCTGCGCCGGGCGGTGCCGAGCGCGGTGTTCCGGATCGCCGTGTCCGGACGGGTGCCGGTGGTCGGACGGCAGTACCGCTGGTTCATGCGGCAGCAGTACCTCGCCCCGCGGCAGTCGGTGACCTTCCTCGGTTTCGCCGAGCGGCTCACCGCCGGCTGGCGCGACGGCGAGCAGCCGGCCCAGGTGGAGAAGCTGCTGCTGCACGCCTTCCTGGAGGACCTGCGGCAGGCGTACCGCCGGCGGTTCTGGCGGCCCGGGGACTGGCGTCGCACCGCGTACCCGGTGCTGCTGCTCGACCGGGTGACCGTCGGCGGCGTCGGGCACACCCTGGTCCGGCTGCTCAACGACGTGCGCAACGAGACCGGCCGCAACGATCCGCTGCTCGTCGTGGCGGTGGCCGCCGACCCGCCGCCGGAGCTGCCCGCGGCCCGTCCGCTGCGGGAGGCCGAGCAGGCCTACGAGGAGTGGACCGAGGCCCTCCCGGAGACGCGGCGGCTGCGCCGGGCCGCGGCCTGGCTGGTCGTGCTGCGGCTCGGCGGCGGCGACCTGCTGCCGCAGCCCGGCGTCCCGCCGGCGCTGGTGGCGCCGGACCCGCCCTGGTGGTCGCGGCGGTTCCTGCCGGCGGCGGTGGCGGTGACCCTGCTGCTCGGCCTGGGCGCGTGGGCGAACGGCCGCTGGGCCCCGGACTGCCACCCGACGTTGAGCGGCCGGGTGAAGGTGCAGGTGGTCGACGGGGAGTGCGTCGGCTACAGCGACAGCGCGGCCCAGGTCTTCAACAGCGATCCGGGCCAGGACCGCCTGCGGGCGGTGCAGCGGCGGATCTTCGCGCAGAACCGGGCCGCCGAGGAGGTCTGGCGGCGCAGCGACCGGCGGCGGCCGTACCTGACGCTGGTCTACCTGGGCACCCTCACCGGCAACCGGACCCGCGCCGACGAGGAGTCGTACGTCTCCGAGCGGGAGGAGCTGGAGGGCATGGCGACCGCCCAGTACGCCCTGCTCAAGGAGTCGGCCGGGGCCGACGGCGCCGCCCTGCTGCACATCGTGGTGGCCAACGCGGGCCGGCAGATGCGCCACGCCGGGCGGGCGGTGACCATGCTGGAGGAGTTGGCTGGCGACGACCCGACCCTGCTCGGCGTGGTCGGCCTGGTGGAGAGCCGGACCACCACGGCGGCCGCGTTGCGCGAACTCAACCGGGTGGGCCTGCCGGTGCTCGCGCCCAACCTCTCCGCCGACCGGATGGACGAGAACTCCAGCCTCTACCTGCAGATCTCCGCGCCCAACCGGGACCAGGCCCGGCTGATCGAGACGTACGCCCGGCAGGTGCTGCGGGTGGGCGAGGCGCACGTCTACTACACCACCGGGGAGGACAGCTCGCTGGCCGAGGACCTCTACGTGTCCACCCTGGTCGACGGGCTGCGGGAGCGGTTCGGCGGCCGGCTGACCCGGCTCGACGAGTGGCGTACCGGGCGGCGGCTGACCGTCGAGTGCGGCTACCCCGGCGTGCTGCTCTTCGCCGGCCGCTGGTCGGAGTTCGACGGGTTCCTGCGCGCGCTCAAGGAGTGCGGCAGCGATCCGCCGCGCCACCTGCTCGCCGACGACTCGGTCAACCGGTACATGGCGAACCCGGGGCTGCGGGCGAGCGCACCGGGCAACCTGCCGGTGACGTACGTGTCGAAGGCCGCGCTGGCCACCTGCGCCGCGCTGCGGGCCGCGCAGGCCCGGCGTGACGACGCCCGGGGCAGCTTCCTCACCTGGGTCCGCGCCGACGACCTGCTCGACCCGCCGCGCTGCCGGGAGGGCGGCGGGACCGCGGTGGGGGAGCGGGTCAGCCTCGCGTACGACGCGTCGATGATGATGGTGCGGGCACTGGAGAGCCTCGCCGCCCGGCTCCGGCACGCCGACAC
Organism: Micromonospora sicca; assembly: GCF_003172935.1. GTDB lineage: Bacteria > Actinomycetota > Actinomycetes > Mycobacteriales > Micromonosporaceae > Micromonospora > Micromonospora sicca. The sequence goes on from NZ_QGKS01000080.1 coordinate 5,911, forward strand.
GGGCCGTCGGTGGGAGCCCCGCTCGGTCAACCCGGTCGGGGTGCACGCGGAGGTGCTGCGCCAGAACGCCGCGGGCGGCTACTCGGGCGTCGGCGGGGTGATCCGGTACGGCCCGGACTCCGGCGAGCCGGTGGCCAAGCGGATCGCGCTGCTCACCGTGGCGCGGGTGCCGGACGTCGACGCCGAGCCGGTGGAGGTGTTCCACTGCGGCGCCGCCGACGGCGGGCCGGACCCGGGCTGCCGGCCCGGCTGAACGCCGGACGGCCGGCGGCCCCTCGTGAGGACCGCCGGCCGTGGCGCGACGCGGTCAGGCGTCGGCGACGTCCGCGTTGCTCGGCCGGCCCCACGGCCCGGTGATGGCGAAGACGTAGCCGGGGGACTGGATGTTGGCGAAGAGGATCTTCCCGTCCGCGCTGAACGTCGGCCCGGTGAACTCGCTGTCGTTCAACTCGTTGCGGGCCAGCGGGTACGCCTTGCCCTGCGCGGTCACCCCGACCAGGTGGGACACCCCCTCGCCGTCCTCGGCCAGGATCACCCCGCCGTACGGGGAGACGGTGATGTTGTCCGGCCCGTCGAAGTTACCGGCGTCGGCGTCCGGGTCCTGGTTCACCCCGAAGATGGTCTTCAGGGTGACCGTCTCGGTCCGCGGGTCGTAGAACCAGACCTGCCCGTCGTGCTCGTTGATGCTGCCGTCGGAGTGCCGGGCGAAGCTCGCCACGAAGTACGCCCCGCCGTCGGCCCACCAGGCGCCCTCCAGCTTGCGGCTGCGGGTCACCTGCTCGTCGGTGAACTGCTTGCGCACCGAGACGGTCTTCGCGTCCCGGTCCGGCACGTCCACCCACTCCACCTTGTACCGGGTGCCCGGGGTGGTGGCCTCCGACAGGTCGGCGACGTGGTTGCTGCCGAGGTAGCAGCTCATCGCCTGGAGGCTGCCCGCGGTGTCGCCGTCGGGACGCTGCGCCAGCACGCGCAGCGCGCCCTTGCCGCCCCGGAAGCCGTCCGGCGGCGTCCACCGGAAGTAGAGGCCGTTCGGCCCGCCGGCGTCCTCGGTCAGGAAGATCGCATGGGTGTACGGGTCGACCGCCACCGCCTCGTGCGAGTAGCGGCCGAGGAACTTCAGCGCCACCGGGTTCTGGTTGGCGGCCCGGTCGTGCGGGTCGACCTCGAAGACGTACCCGTGGTCGTAGAGGAACTTCCCGCCCTTGCGCTGCTCGGTCTCCTCGCAGGTCAGCCAGGTGCCCCACGGGGTGATGCCGCCGGCGCAGTTGTTGTGCGTGCCGGCCACGCTGACGTACTCACGCAGCCGCCGGCCCTGCCCGTCCACCTCGATGGTGGTGGTGCCGCCCTGGGCGCCCGGGTCGTAGGTCAGCCCGGCCAGCGCCGGCACCGGGTACGGCTCGCCGCCGCCGATCTCGTGGTTGTTGACCAGCACCGAGCCCTCCCGGCCGAGGAAGCAGCCGGTGCCGTCGGCGTCGCTGGGGGTCGGCTGGCCGGATTCCAGCAGGGTCGCGCCGGCCTGGGCCACGATGGTGTACGAGAAGCCGGGCGGCAGGGCCAGCAGGCCCGCCGGGTCGGGGACGAGGTCGCCGTAGCCGACCGCCGGACGGGTGGCGGCCCGGGCCGCCACCGGTCCCGCGATCGCTTCGAGGTTGCCGGCCACCACGATGCCGAGGCCGCCGGCCGCGCCGCCGCGCAGTACGGCCCGGCGGGAAATGGGGGAGGAGGTCACGTCGTCGCCTTTCCTGTTCACGATGGTTCCCTGAGCAGGCAAGCCGGACAGGACCAACGACGCCGGCGTGGCCGGCGGCGGGCGGGTGAACAGTCGACCAACCCTCGGTGCGTCGCGCGCCGTGCCGGGTCGGCGCGCGTCCGTTAGGGTTCCCCTCGATCGTGGACCGCGGCGGCGTCGGGGGGCAGAGGGTGGGCAGGCTCGCGACGGCGTACGGGCACGCGATCGCCGCGCACCGCGAGGCCGTACGGCGCTGGGAGGACGCCCGCCGGGCGCTCGCCGCCGCCGGGCCGCCGCCCCCCGACAACGCGGAGCTGGTCGCCCGGCTGGCCCGGGTCGGCGGCGACCTCGCCTCGGCGTCCGGCACCGCCGACCTCACCGCCGCGCCGGTGCCGGTCCGCGTCGGCGAGGCGACCACCCTGGACGGGGGCTTCCCGGTGCTGCTGCCGCTGGCCGGCGGGACCCATCTCGCGGTGGACTGCGACGCCCGGGACCCCCGGGTCGGCGAACTGCTGCGGGCGGTGGTGGTACGGCTGCTCGCCGCCGCCCCGGCCGGCGCGGTCCGGGTCGCCGGGATCGACACCGTCGCCTTCGGGGCGGCCTTCCTGCCGCTGCGTCCCCTGCTCGACGCCGGGGTGCTCGCCCCGCCGGCCACCACCGCCGCCGACGTGGCCGCCCTCCTTGACGAGGCGGAGCGGCACGCCCGCGCCGCCCAGCACGCCGGCCCGGCCGACCGGGAGCTGCTGCTGCTCGTCGCCGCTTCCGCGCCGCCGCCGCGGGAACTGGCCCGGCTCGCCGCGCTGACCCACGCCGGCCCGGACGCCGCGGTCTGCGTCCTGCTCGCCGGTCACCCGCCGGCCGGCCCGGGGGACGCCCCGCCGCCGGTGGGCGCGACCACCCAGCTCCGACTCAACGAGCGGTACGCGCTGGTCGGCGACCCGCCCGGGCAGCCGTACAGCGCCGACGGCAGCGGGCTGGCCGCCGCGGTGCTGCTCGACGGGGATCCGCCGGCCGCCTCGGTGGCCGCGCTCGGCGCGCGGCTCGCCGCGGCCACCCGCCGCGCCGGGACGCCGCGCTTCACCGACCTGCTTCCCGCCCGGCGCTGGGCCGAACCGGCCGGACCGGGACTGCGGACGGTGCTCGGCCGGGCCGGTCGGGAGCCGGTGACGGTCGCCTTCGACGACGCCACCCCGCACTGGCTGGTGGGTGGTCGCACCGGGGCGGGCAAGACGGTGTTCCTGCTCGACGTGCTCTACGGGCTGGCCGCCCGGTACGCCCCGGCGGAACTCCAGCTCCTCCTGCTCGACTTCAAGGAGGGGGTGAGCTTCACCGAGTTCGTCCCCACCGAACGTGACCCGTCCTGGCTGCCGCACGCCCGCGCGGTCGGCATCGAGTCGGACCGCGAGTACGGCGTGGCCGTGCTGCGGGAGTTGCGCGCGGAGCTGACCCGGCGGGCCGACCTGCTCAAGCGGCACGGCGTCACCAAGCTCGCCGACCTGCCCCCGGACACCCGGCCGCCCCGGATCGTCACCGTGGTCGACGAGTTCCAGGTGCTCTTCGCCGGCAACGACGCCCTCGCCCGGCAGGCCGTCGACCTGCTCGAGGAGCTGGCCCGCAAGGGCCGCTCGTACGGCCTGCACCTGGTGCTGGCCAGCCAGAGCACGACCGGCGTCGAGGCGCTCTACGGCCGGGTCGAGGCCATCTTCGGCCAGTTCCCGCTGCGGGTGGCACTGCCCGGCGGGGGCGGCGTGCTCGACCCGCTGAACGACGCGGCGAAGGCCCTGGAAGTCGGCTCCGCCGTGGTGAACACGGCAGGCGGGGCGGCGGACGCCGACACCGTGGTCCGGTTCCCCGACGCGCACGCCGCCGCCAGGGACCTGGCCACCCTCCGCCACGAGCTGTGGACGGCCCGGCCGGCGGGTTCGCGGCCACCCGCGGTCTTCCGGGGGTACGAGACGCCGCGGCTGACCGATTACCCCGCCTGGGCCGGGCTGCGACCCGGCGACGGGGTGCCGCTGGCCCTGGTCGGCCGCGCCGTCGACGTGGCCGGCAGCGCCGCCGGGTTCACCCTGGACGCCACCCCCGGCCGGCACCTGGCCGTGGTGGGCACCGCCACCGCCGGAGCGGACGTGCTCCGGTCGGCCACCCTCAGCCTGGCCCGGCAGCACGCCCCCGGCACCGCCCGCTTCCTGCTCGCCCCGCTCGCCGCCGGGGCGGTCGAGCCGGCCGACGACCTGGCCATGACCCTGGCCGCCGCCGGCCATCCCGTCGAACGCCTCGACGCGACCGCCGTGCCGGAGCGCATCGCCGTGCTCGCCACCCCGGATGACTCCGGCGGCACCACCGCCGGCCGGACCTACCTCGTGGTGTTCGGCATGGACGCCGCCTCCGCCGCGCTGGGCGTCACCGACCCGGCCACCTTCCGCTCGGGACACGACGACCTGCGGGCGCTGCTGCGCCAGGGACCGGGCCACGGGGTGCACCTGCTCGGCTGGTGGCGGGGGCTGCGCCGGCTGGCCGAGGACCTCGGCGGCGCGCAGCACCGGGACGACGTCGCCTGCCTGGTCGCGCTGAACGTGCCCGGCGCCGACCTCGGCCTGCACCTCGGCGTGCACGACCTCGGCTACACCCCGCGCGCCGGCCGGGCGCTGCTGGTGGACCGGCACGACCAGCGCGTCCGGCTGATCGTGCCGTTCGTCCATTCCGGACCCGAGCCGGACGGGGGTGAGGGCCGGTGACCGCCTTGGAGGAGTACGCGGCGCTGGCCCGGCAGCTCTCCGCCCAGCGGCGCGGCGCGGATCGGGCCGCCATCGCCGAGGCGGAACGCCGCCGGGCGCTGCAGGCCGGGCTCGACCAGCTCGGCCGGCGGCTCGCGGCCCAGCGGCAGCGGCTCGGCCAGCTCGGCCGGGCCATCGGCGCCGCCACGCCCGGCACGGACCTCGCCGTCCCGTCCGGCGCCGACACCGCCTCGTCGGACGCCGACCTCGCCGCCGCGTCCGGGCCGGCGGTGCCATTGGCCGTGCCCGCCCCGACCGTCATGGCGCCGTCCGGTCCCGGTCACTCCGGAGCGGTGGGTTCCGGCGGCGCAGCCGCCGTGCCGGGGCGGCCGGGGGTCGGGGCGTACGGCGGGTTCGAC
>NZ_QGKS01000124.1 GCF_003172935.1 Micromonospora sicca
CCCCCCGGGCTCCCGGCGGCCGGCCGGGGCCGCCGGGAGCCCGGGGGGCGCACCCGCCGACCAGCCTGCGGCCCGACTGCGCGAGGCCCCCGCCGGCACCCGGCCGGCCGGCGACGGCGACATCGTGGCCGTCCCGCGGTCCACGCCTCGCGGTCCCGAGCTGCCGGACCACGCCCCCGACCCGGCGCTCGCCCTCGACCGGGCACCCGGCCGCAACCGGGTGCCGCACCAGGCCGGCGACCGGCTCCCCGCGCTGCGGCCGACCGCCGAACCGGAGCTGACCGACCCCGGCGCCGAGCCCGCACCGGAGCGCCCCGCGCGCCGCACACCGGACAGTGCCGGGCGCCGGGCCGAAGCGGAGCGGGTGGCCGCACCGGGCGTCCGCCAGATCGCCGCGCCCACCACCAGGGAGGTGGCACCACCACCCGCCCGGGAGGTGGCCACCCCCCGGCAACGCTCCGCCGCCGAGCGGAGGGGCCGGCCCGCCAAGCCGGTCCAGGTCCGTCCCCCGAAGATCAAGTTCGGCGATCGCGACCCGTCCGTCGAGCTGGCGATCACCGAGATCGCCGGTCACCTGACCTTCACCCCGAACACGGTCACCGCCTGGTACTGGCTGCCCGAGGTGCGCTGGGCGTTCCGCCCGGACGCCGAGCGGGAGGCGCTGCTCTCCGCGATCTCCGAGCAGTACGCCGGTCTGGCCGGCTTCCGGCTGCACCTGCGCCGCACCACCCGGCCGTTCCCCGCCGACGAGTGGGCCCGCACCATCGACGCGCACACCGCGTCGCCACTGCCCGACGTGCCCGGCACCGCCGGCTGGGCCGACCACCTGGTCGCCGCCCAACGGCACCTGATGGCGGTCAACCACGCCGAGGGACAGACCTACCTGGGCGTCACCTTCGCCCGCCGGTCGCTCGGCGACTCGCTCACCGAGCGGCTGCTGCGCACCTTCGGGCGGGGCACCGCCGACGGCGAGCGCCGCAAGCTGGGCCGCACAGTCGAACAGTTCGACGAGGTCCTCGGCGCGTTCGGCATGCGGGGCCGCCGGGTCACCGCGCAGGAGCTGGAGTGGCTGCTCTACCGCTCCGTCGCGCTCTGCATGTCGCCCCCGGGCACCCTCTCCCCGATCACCAACGGCCGGTGGGAGCGCGGAGACCTGCTCGCCCTGACCGAGCAGGTGGAGCGCTACCGCACCCCGTACGGGTCGACGGTCAAGCTGGTGAACCGGATGACCGGCGAGGAGCGGCACGTCGCCGTGCTCGCCGTCGGCCGGATGGAGCCGCTGGAGATCCCCGAACGGCACGAACCCTGGCTGCACTTCCACGAGCGGCTGCCCTGGCCGATGGAGATCTCCACCCGGGTCGACATCCTCGGCTCGGGTGACTCCTTCCGCAACCTCGAGCACCGGCTCCGCATGATCCGGTCCCAGCAGCTCGACTACGCCGAGCACGGCATCGACGCCCCGCCCGAGCTGGAACGCCTGGCCAAGCGGGCACTGGTGATCGGCGACGAGATGACCACCGGGCTGCCGGTGGACTCGGCCCGCGCGCACGGCTGGCACCGGATCGCCGTCGGCGGCCGGACCCGGGAGGAGTGCCTGGAGCGGGCCCGCCGGCTCATCCAGCTCTACTCCCGCGAGCTGCGCATCTCGCTGCAGCATCCGAAGAACCAGGACTGGCTGGCCCGCGAGTTCATCCCCGGTGAGCCGATCGCCAACACCGGCTACGTCCGGCGGATGCCGGTCCCGCTGCTCGCCGCCGCGCTACCGCAGGCCGCGTCCACGGTCGGCGACCGACGGGGCGACCTGATCGGGCGGACCGCCGGCACCTGCCGCCGCCCGGTCTTCCTCGACCTGCACTTCCCGATGGAGGTCCGGGAACGCTCCGGGCTCGCGGTCTTCGTGGCGGAGCCGGGCGGTGGCAAGTCCACCCTGCTCGGCGCGCTCGGCTACCTGGCCGCCCGGCGCGGGGTGCAGGTCACCCTGCTCGACCCGTCCGGCCCGCTGGCCCGGCTCTGCGCCATGCCGGAGCTGCGGCCGTACTCCCGGGTGCTCAACCTGACCGGCTCCGAGCAGGGGACGCTGGCGCCGTACGCGCTGATCCCGACGCCGCTGCGCAGCGAGTTCGGTGCGGGCTCGGCCGGGGACCGGGAGTTCGAGATCGCCGTCTCCAACGCCCGGGCCGAGCGCCGGATGCTGGTGCAGGACATCTGCATGATGCTGGTGCCGCCGCAGGTCGCCCGCGAGGCCTCCACCGCCACCCTGTTCCGGCACGCCGTACGCCAGGTGCCGGCGGAGGAGACCTCCACCCTGGACGACGTGGTCGCCTGCCTCCAAGGGCTCGACGACGACGCCGGCCGGGAGCTGGCCAACCTGCTGCTGGACACCGCCGAGATGCCGCTCGCGATGCTCTTCTTCGGCCGGCCGCCGGAGGGGCTGCTCGGCGCCGACGCGGCGCTCACCGTGATCACGATGGCCGGCCTGCGGCTGCCCGACCTCAAGATCGAACGCGAGTACTGGTCGGCCGAGGAGTCCCTCGCCCTGCCGATGCTGCACACCGCGCACCGGCTCGCGGTGCGCCGCTGCTACGGCGGCTCGATGTCGTCCCGGAAGCTGGTCGGCCTGGACGAGGCGCACTTCATGGAGGGCTGGCGCTCCGGGCGTTCGTTCCTGGTCCGCCTCGCCCGGGACTCCCGCAAGTGGAACCTCGCCGCCCTGGTCGCCTCGCAGAACCCGAAGGACATCCTCGGCCTCGACGTGCAGAACCTGGTCTCCACCGTCTTCGTCGGCCGGATCGCCGAGGACACCGAGATCGCCTCCGAGGCGCTCCGGCTGCTCCGGGTGCCGGTCAACGACGGCTACGAGGCGACCCTCGCCTCGCTGTCCACGGCGGACGCCGGTTCGGCCGCCCGGCTCGGCTTCCGCGAGTTCGTGATGCGCGACGTCGACGGCCGGGTGCAGAAAGTCCGGGTCGACGTGTCGTACGTCGACGGGCTGCTCGACCACCTGGACACCACCCCCGCCGCGGTCGCCCAGACCGCCGGGGCGCTGCCGACCGTCCTGGCTGACCTGGAGGCGTGACATGGCGAGGGCCCGGGCACGGATCGCGGCGCTCCTCCTCGCGCTCGGCGTACTCGCCGTGGCCACCATCGCCTGGCCGGTGGTCGGGGCGACACCCGCGTACGCCGCCACGCCGGCCGCCCAGGCCCGGGCCGAGCTGTGCAGCACCAAGGAGTGGCAGGCCGACTTCCGCGCCTGCGTCGCGAAACTCAAGGAGGTCAGCGAGGACCAAGTCGAGTGCCGTAACGCCCCCGTCCCCGGGGCGCCGGACTCCGGTCTGGCCGGCTGGTTCGCCTCCCGCCCCGACTCCGCCAAGCTGCCCGGCCCGAAGGGCCTCTACAGCGACTACGGCTACGCCGGATACAGCTACACGACGTACGACGTCGACGGCGGCTGCGCCTCGTCGGTGCTGCATCCGGACTACCGCTTCACCACGATGGTGGCCAACGGCGAGTTCATGTTCGCCAACGCGGTGATCGGCGCCTCGAACGCGCTGCGGGAGCGGGCCTGGGATCCCCGCTCGATGTGGGGCTGGGCGGATCCGCTGGTGGAGCAGGCCACCAAGGCCGTCTACCAGAAGGTGTTCAGCGTCTTCGGCATCGTCACGCTCTGCGTGGTCGGCCTCTACCTGCTCTGGCGCTCCCGCCAGTCGGACATGAGCAACGCGATGACGACGGCGGGCTGGGCGCTGCTGGTGATGGTGGCGGTCACCGCCCTGGCCGCCTGGCCGGTCAAGTCGGCGAACATCGCCGACAACACCTTGATCACCACGCTGGGCGTGGTGCACGACGCGGTGGGCCCGGCGACCCGGGACATCCCCGCCGACAAGTGCGCGCTCCCGAATCCTGACGCCTGCGTGGACAAGCGCCCGCCAGCGGTCCGGGCCAGCGACACGGCCACCGAGACGATGCTCTACCGGAACTGGCTGCGCGGTGTGCTCGGCTCGGCCGACAGCGAGACCGCGAAGAAGTACGGTCCGGCGCTCTACGACGCCAAGTCGCTCTCCTGGGAGGAGGCGGAGAAGCTCCGCCAGAACCCGGCCACCCGTGAGGCGACCATCAAGGCGAAGCAGCAGCAGTGGGCCCGGGTCGCCGAGCAGATCAGGTCGGAGGACCCGGAGGCGTACGAGTATCTCCAGGGCGTCCGGGACATGGACCGGATCGGGGCCGGCTTCATCGCGGTGCTGGCCTCGCTGCTCTTCGCGATGTTCGACCTGACCGCCTCGGTGCTGGTGCTGCTGGGCTTCCTGATCTTCCGGTGGGCCGTGATCGCCGCGCCGATCCTCGGCACCGTCGGCCTGATGCGCCCGGCCAGCGCCGGGCTGCGCCGGCTGGCGAACGCGGTGGTCGCCGCGGTCTTCAACATCGCCATCTTCGGCACCGGCGCGGCCATCTACCTCTTCGCGGTCGACCTCATCATGAACACGCCCACCCTGCCCGGCTGGCTCCAGGTGGTGCTGGTCTGGCTCTGCGGCGTGGTCGGCTGGCTGCTGCTGCGTCCGTACCGGCGGATCACCCAGTTCGGCGGCAAGGACAGCAGCGAGGCGATCAGCTCGGCGGGGTCGTGGCACCGGCGATTCTTCCGGGACATGCGGGTGGCGGCCCGGTTGGACGTGGTGGAGCCGGGCGGCACGGCCGAGCCGGCGCTCGGCCGGCGGCGCGGCGTGGTGCCCGACCAGGGCACCCTGCGGCCGGAGGCCCGGCACGAGGACCCGTCACACGCCGCCGCCGGCCGGCAGCGGCCGGACGGGCGGGAACGGACGGACGAGGCGCCCGCACCGGAGCAGCCGGGCGGCGGCCGGACCACCGCACCGCGCCCCCGACGCCGGCAACCGGCCACCTGGATGGAGCCGGACGTGCCCGACGAGTCGCCCGCCTTCGCCATCTACCGTCCGGGCTCCGCCGAACGCGCGCCGGCCAACCCCAGTCCACGGGTGCGCTCCGAGGCGCGGTGAGCACGATGCGACGGGCGCTGGAATTCCTGTTCACCCGGGCCCTGCGGTCCCGGCTCGGCGTCGCGGTGGTGATCGCCGTCCTGGTCTTCGGCGTCATCGGGGCCGCCCGCCTGGTCTCCGGGCCCGTCGACCCGTCCACCGGTCTCAGCAACCGGCCGAGGGAGCCGATCAGCACGGTGGATCCGGAGGCCGGCGACGACGGCGTGCTGTCGAGCCCGGCGGCCGCCAGGCCGAAGACCCGGCCGGGCGAGCTGACGCCCGAGCGGGCCGCCAGCCGGTTCACCACCGCCTGGCTGGCCGGCCCGGGCAGCAGCGGGGACGACTGGCAGGCGCGGCTCCGCCCGCTGTCGACCCCCGCGCTGACCGAGAAGCTGACCGGCGCGGACCCGGAGAGCGTTCCCGCCCGGCGGGTGACCGGCCAGGTCACGCTCCGCCCCCGGACGGAGTCCTTCGTGGAGGTTCTCATCCCGCTGGACAACGGTCGGCTCCGGCTCGAACTGGTGGCCCCGGAAGGCCGGTGGCTGGTGGACGCGGTGGACTGGGAGCGCCAATGACCGAGCAGTGGGCGGACGCGGGAGCGCCGCGCCGCCGGAAGCTGCGGCTCGGCGTCGTGGCCGCCGCGGTTACGACGGTGCTCACCCTGCTCTGCTGCGTGGGCGGCGCCGCCGCCTTCTTCCTCACCGAGCTGGGCGGCGAGGAGAAGGACGAGGCGACCGTGGCCGGGCTGGCCTGCGACGCTGCCCACCGGGTCAGCATCACCGGCGACATGCCCCGCTTCGCCGAGTACGGCGAGGGCCAGCTGCGCAACGCGGCCGTCATCATCAAGGTCGGTCAGGACATGAAGGTGCCGGCCCGCGGCTGGGTCATCGCCCTGGCCACCGCGATGCAGGAGTCCGCGCTGCGGAACCTGGCGAACAGCACGGTGCCGGCGTCGCTGGCGCTGCCGCACGAGGGCGTCGGGTCCGACCACGACTCGCTTGGCCTGTTCCAGCAGCGGCCCGGCTGGGGCAGCGTCCAGCAGCGCATGACGCCCTCCTACACCGCCCGCAAGTTCTACGAGAAGCTGGTCCGGGTGGCCAGGTGGGAGCAGCGCCCGTTGACCGTGGTGGCGCAGCGGGTGCAGGTCAGCGCGTTCCCCGACGCCTACGCCAAGCACGAGGACCTGGCCGGCCGGATCGTCGACGCGCTGGCCGGCGGCGCCGCGCGGACGGTGCAGATCGCCGGCGAGGCGGTGTGTGACGCCGCCTCCGGCGCCCGGATCGCCGCCTCGGGCTGGACGGCGCCGATCCCGGGTGGTGTCGGCTCCGGCTTCCGCACCGCCGACCGGCCCAGCCACAACGGAGTGGACATCGCGGCCCCCAAGCGGGTCACCGAGATCCACGCCGCGTCGACCGGCCGGGTGCTGGTCGCCCGCTGCGACCCGGACCACTCCGGACGACGCGACTGCGACCGTGACGGCTGGCCGGGCAAGGGCGGGTGCGGCTGGTTCGTGGACATCCTGCACGCCGGGGGGTACATCACCCGCTACTGCCACATGCTGGAGCGCCCCCGGGTGGTACCCGGTGAGTTGGTGGCGGCCGGTGACGTGATCGGCCTGGTCGGCAGCAGCGGCAACTCCTCCGGGCCGCACCTGCACTTCGAGGTGCACGTCGACGGCGACCGGTCCAGCCGGGGCGCCATCAACCCGGTGCCGTTCATGCGGGAACGCGGCGCGCCGCTGGACGGCAGCACGTGAGGCCCACCGACGGATGACCGGCCCGCTGCCCGACCCCTTCGCGGACCAGCCCGACTGGGCGCCGCTGCCACCGCGACCGATCGAGGTCGTCCCCGCCACCGGTCGGGTGGAGCTCCGCGGTCGGCGGGTGCTGGTCGGGCTGCCCGGCCTGGGCTGGCGGGGTGACCTGCGCGCCGACGAGCGGGTGGTGCAGGGCAGCCGGACCTATGTGCCCGTCATCCCGGAACACGAGTGGTACCGCGCCGAGTCCGAGCAGGTGGAGGTCTTCGCGCCGCTGGTACCGGTGGAGCGGGTCTGGGTGGAGACGGTTGGCGACCGGAGCGGCGCCCCAGTCCCGCCCCGCGAGCCCGGGATCAGGCTCGTCTCCCTCGACGCGCCGGCCCACCGGGCGCCGACCCCGGTCTTCGAGGCCGACGCGGTGGCCGGCCGGCGGGTGGTGCACGTCGTCGGGCCGACCGAGCACCGTGACCTACGGGCGGTGACCGAGACCTACTCCGGCGCCGAGGGGGACATCTGCGTCCGGGTCACCTCCGAGCTGGAGTGGTACCGGTGGGCCTGGCGCGGCCAGGCACCGACCACCCTCGAGGTTCCGGTACACCTGCTCTGGATCGAGTAGGGATTCAGACGGCGCGCTTTCCTTCGCACACCCGCCAGTCATCGCCGAGCCGCGCCACGAACCGCCAACTCTGCCGGTCGCTCTGCGATATCCCGTCAACGAACGCAGAGATGATGAGGTCAACCGTGACCTCAGCCGAGTCGCCCTGCTGCTGCACGCTCAAGCCGCCCCAACTGACCGATATCGTCGTTCCGAATCGCTTCTCCCGCGCCACCAGATCGTCGCGGAGCAGCCGCAGGTCGCCGAGATCGCCCCCGCCCTCGCAGGCGAACTGGCTCGCCTTGGTGTCGTTCCGATCCACGAGGAAGGCGCGCAGGTAGTTGTCCACCACCACGTCTGGGGCGCTGCGGTCGGGGGCGGTGGCGCGGTCGTACAGGATGAACGCGGTCACCCCTCCGCCGACGCAGAGCAGCGCGAGCAGCCCGGCGACCACCGAGAGCACCGTGCGCAGCCGACGCCGGGGGCGCTGCGGCGCCGGAGCCGGCGCCGGGGGCGCCACCTGCTCGGGCGGGGTCCGCTGCGCCGGTACGCGGGAGACCTGGGAACCGGCGGGGGGCTGCACTGATTCCACCCCCTGAGGCTATCGGCTGCACGCCTCGTACCCAATGCCCCAGATTCGCCGATCGCGCCCGCTCGATGCCCGGAGGCGGGACAATGCCCGGCCGAGGCGAGGTGACCCGGCTCGCAAAGACCACGCAGCGCCGGTCGACATCCCGGAGCGGGGCCGCCGGCTGAGTTACCGTCACTGCGCGGGGGGAGATGTCGGCCTCGGGAAGAGAGGTGGACGGGTGGCCAGTCCGAAGGCGCGAGCCGGCCGGGCCGCCGCCCTGCACCGGCGGGCCACGGCCACCGCGACCGCCGCCGCCGGCATCCTCGACGAGATCCGGCCGGCTCCGGCCGACCACCACCGGCAATACGAGCTGGCGGAGCGGCTGCGGGCGGCCGCGGCGCTCGCCGCCCCCGGTTGGGCCGGCGCCGCCCTGGAGACGCTGACCGCGGCCACCCCGCCCGGCGACCGTCCGCCACCCTTCGTCCGGGTCGGCACCGCCGCGCCGCTGGACGACGCCCGGTTCCCAACGCTGGTGCCGCTGCTCGGCAGCGGTCACCTGAGCGTCGACACCGACGCCACCGACCCTCGGGTGGCCGGGCTGCTCCGGGCTCTCCTGCTGCGGCTGCTCGCCGCCGCGCCGGCCGGCTCGCTACTGGTCCGTGCGGTGGACGCCACCGCCGACCGGGATTCGACCCGCGGGGCCTTCGCGGGGTTCGCGCTCTTGGCCGACGCGGGGCTGCTGCCGCCGCCCGCCGTGGACGTGGCGGGGCTGCGGACGGTCCTCACCGAGGCGGAGCAGTGGGTGGCCGCCGGCACGGCCCGGCAGCGCGGGCACGACCGGACGCTGCTCCTGGTGGTGGCCGCGCTGCCCGCCGCGACCGGGGCGTCCGACCTCGGTCGGATCGAGGAACTGGCCGCGCGGGGCCACCGGGCCGGCCTGCACCTGGTCGTGGCCGGCTGGTCGCCGGACACTCCGCTGCCGCAGGCCACCGCCGTCGCGGTACGCAACGCGTACGCGCTGGTGGGTGATCCGCCCGGGCAGGCGCTGAGCAGCCCCGGCCCGGAGACGGCCGGCGGGCTCAACTCCCCGGTCTTCGTGGCGGAGGACCCGCCCGACGAACTGGTGACCGGGGTCTGCCGCCGGCTGGCCCGGCAGGTCGAGGACGGGTCCCGGCTCTCCCTGACCGATCTGCTGCCCGGCGGGGAGCTGTGGGAGTCCGGTTCCGTCGACGGGCTCTCGACCGTGGTGGGCGACGCCGCCGGGCGGCCGGTCAGCCTCGGCTTCACCGAGCTCACCCCGCACTGGCTGGTCAGTGGCCGGTCCGGTGCCGGGCGGTCGGCGTTCCTGACCAACGTGCTGTTCGGGCTGACCGCCCGGTACGGCCCCGACGAGCTGGCGCTCTACCTGGCCGACCTCGACGACGGCGAGTCCTTCGTGGAGTTCCTGCAGACCGAGCGGGACCGCTCGTGGGTGCCGCAGGTCCGGGCGGCCGGGATGGCCGCCGATCGGGAGTACGTGGCGGACCTCATCGGCCAGCTCGAGGCGGAGCTGCACCGCCGGGAGGAGGCCGGCCGGCGGGCCGGTGGGCAGCGCTACGCGGAGCTGCGGGAGCACCAGCCGCTGCCCCGGATCGTCTGTGTCATCGACAACTTCCCCCTGCTGCTGCGGGAGCGCGACCGGCTCGCCGCGGACCTGCTGGCCCGGCTGGACGTGCTGGCCCGCGCCGCCCGGGCGTACGGCATCCACCTGGTCCTGGCCGGCGAGGGCGACCTGGGTATCGGCGGCCCGCGCGATCCGCTGCTGGGCCAGTTTCCGGTGCGGGTGGCGCTGCCCGGCGGGTCGGGGGTGCTGGAACCGGCGAACGACGCCGCGGCCGGGCTGCCGGTGGGCAGCGCGGTGGTGAACACCGCCGGCGGTCTGGGCGGGCCACGCGGCGCCACCCGGGGGCACGAGCGGATGATCCGCTTCCCCGATCCGCACGAGGAGCCGGAGTCCCTGGCCGAGCTGCGGCACCGGCTCTGGGCGGCCCGGCCGGAGGGGTGCGGGGCGCCGGTGGTCTTCGCCGGGTTCGCGCGCCCGCTGCTGGGCAACGACCCACGGCACCGGTCGGCGCTCGCCGGCCGGGCGCACGGGCCGGCCGCGCTGCTCGGTCGGGCGGTGGACGTGCACCGCTCCACGGTGGCGGTGCCGCTCGGCCCGGCCGCGGGGCGGAACCTCGCCGTGCTGGGCCGCGACGAGGAGGCCGCCCGGCTGCTGGTCACCGCGGCGCGGAGCACGGCGGCCCACCACGCGTCCGCCCGGTTCGTGCTGGCTCCGCTGGCGAACGGGTCGGAGGAGCCGGCCGCGGCGCTGGCCGCCGAGCTGGCGGAGCGGCACCGGGTGGAGACGGTCGACGTGGCCGGGCTGCGCGCCGCGATGGACGCGGGCGAGCCGGGCTACCTGGTGGTGTTCGGGCTGGACGTGCCCGACGCGGCGGAGCTGCCGGTCGAGCGGCTGCGGTCGCTGCTGCGGGAGGGGCCACCGGCCGGGTTGCACCTGCTCGGCTGGTGGCGTTCGGTGGGGCCGCTGGCCGGGCTGCTCGGCCCGGAGGGTGAGATCGACAAGCTGGCCGCCGTGGTGGTCACCGACGTGCCGGGGGCCCGGTTGGAGTCGCTCTTCGACCGGCCGGTGCTGTGGCGCCCGCGTCCGGGCCGGGCGGTGCTCTGGGACGGCCCGGGCGAGCTGGGCACGGTGCTGGTGCCGTTCGGGGAGGAGCCGGCTACGTGAGCGAGACCGGAAGC
>NZ_QGKS01000143.1 GCF_003172935.1 Micromonospora sicca
CGAGGCTATTCGTCGGCAGCGTCAGATGTGTATAAGGGAGAGAAAGGCGAACGGGCCGGGACCCCCTCGCAGCGCCCCTGCGTCCCGGCCCGCACCTCCGGAGAAAGGCGAACGGGCCGGGACCCCCCGTGGGTCCCGGCCCGCACGTCGGCGGATCGTCAGGTCGATCCGCCCTGCTGCCGGCGCTTCACCTCGGCCCGGCCGTGGTCGATGCCGTGGTCGACCTGGTCGGCGAAACGCCCTTCCTTGATCTTGTTCGTGAACTTGCCCTCGGTGACCTGCTCGAACCTCTCCCGTATGTTCTCGGCCACCTTCTCGAGCCGGTCCTCCGTCTGCTGGGCCACCTTCTTCGCCGATTCCGCCATGGCTCCCCCTGCCAGTTCAGAGTCCGGATTGAGCTGGTTGAACCTGATTCTCAGGCTAACGAGAGCGGCCCGGCCCGCGCCGGGGAATCCCCGAACTGCGAGCCGGGCCGGTGTGGACCAGCGGTCGAGCGGCGAAGTGGGTCAGCGCTCCGGGTTCCGGCGCGGACGCCAGACCACCAGCGCCGTGGAGGTGCGGTTGGTCGGCACGAGGTCCCGGCCCGGGAAGCTGGCCAGCGCCTCCAGCTCGGCGATCCGCCGGTACGCGGCGTCCAGCTCCGCCTCCAGCCGGGCCACCCGCTGCTGCGCCTGCTCCAGCAGCCGCTCCAGGCCGATGATCCGCTTGACCCCGGCCAGGTTGATCCCGTCGTCCTGGCTGAGCCGCTGCACCTCGCGGAGCAGCACCACGTCCCGGACGCTGTAGCGGCGGCCGCCGCCGGCGGCCCGACCCGGCTGCACCAGGCCCAACCGGTCGTACTGGCGCAGGGTCTGCGGGTGCATCCCCGCCATCCGCGCCGCCACCGAGATCATCAGCACCTTGGCCTCGTAGGCAGGGTCACCCGAGCCGACGAACTCCTCCGACATCCCCGCTCACCTCCGCAGCACTCGCCCGATCAACTGAATCGACGCACCCGCGCGTCGAGATGTTCCCGCGCGGCGGGCGGGGTCTGGTCGGCGAACGACTCCAGCGCCGCCCGCGCCTCGTCCGACAGCTTCGCCGGCACCACCACGTCGAGGGTGACCAGCAGGTCACCGGCCCGGCCGTCCTTGCGCACCACGCCCTTGCCCCGGGCCCGCAGCACCCGACCGCTCGGCGTACCCGGCGGCACCCGCAGGGTCACCGTGCCGTCGAGGGTCGGCACCCGCAGGTCGGTGCCGAGCACCGCCTCCGGGAACGTGATCGGCACGGTCAGGGTCAGGTCGTCCCCGGACCGCCCGAACAGCTCGTCCGGACGGACCTTCACTTGGACGAAGAGGTCGCCCGCCGGGCCGCCCCGCTCGCCGGGCTCGCCCCGGCCCGCCAGCCGGATCCGCTGGCCGTCGGCCACCCCCGCGGGGAAGCGGACGTTCAGGGTGCGGGTCTTGGTGACCCCGCCGGTGCCGTGGCACTCCGGGCACTTCTCCTCGACGACCGTGCCCACGCCCTGGCAGTTGCGGCACGGCTCGGAGAAGCTGAACGACCCCTGGTTGCGGGTGGTCACCCCGGCGCCGTGGCAGACCGGGCAGGCCACCGGCTGGGTGCCCGGCTTCGCCCCGTTGCCGTGGCAGGTGTCGCAGACGCCGGGTGCGCGCAGCGAGAGCGGCAGGGTCACCCCGCGTACCGCGTCGTCGAAGTCCAGCGCGACCTCGGTCTCGACGTCGCGGCCGCGTGCCGGACCCCGGGGGCGGGCCGGACCGCCGGCCCCGGCGCCACCCGAGAAGATCGAGCTGAACAGGTCGGTGAAGCCACCCCCGCCGAAGCGGGTGTCGGCACCACCGGTCGCGCCGCCGCCGAACAGGTCGGAGACGTCGAACGGCATCCCGCCGGGCTGGCCCCCACCGCGGGCGCTGCGGCGGAACGCGCCCGAGCCGAACAGCGAGCGCATCTCGTCGTACTCGCGGCGCTTCTTCTCGTCGCCGAGCACCGCGTACGCCTCGGAGACGGTCTTGAACCGCTCCTCGGCCTTCGGATCACCGGGGTTGTGGTCCGGATGCGACTCCCGGGCCAACTTCCGGTACGACTTCTTGATCTCGTCCGAGGAGGCGGACTTCTCCACGCCCAGCACGGCGTAGTAGTCCTTCTCGACCCAGTCCTTGGAACTCACCGGTCCACCCCCCTTCCACGGGACGTATACCCCGGTCGTCCCGCCCTCCCCTGACGGGCGGGCGGGACGGCGCGGGTCGGCACTACTCCGGGTCGGCAACCGCGACCAGCGCGGGCCGCAGCAGCCGCTCGCCGAGCTGGTAACCCCGGCGCATGACCTGCACGCAGGTCGGTTCGGTCACGTCGGCGGAGGTCTGGTGCGCCACCGCCTCGTGCCGGGTCGGGTCGAACGGGTCGCCCTGCTCGCCGAACGCGGTCAGGCCGAACTTGCCCAGCGCCGTGGTGAGCTGCTCGGCCACCGTGCCGAACGGGCCCACCAGGTCGCCGTGCTCGCGGGCCCGGTCCAGGTCGTCCAGGATCGGCAGCAGCGCGGCCAGCACCGTGCCGATCGCCTGCTCCTGGACCAGGGCACGGTCCCGGTCCACCCGCTTGCGGTAGTTGGCGTACTCCGCCGACACCCGCTGCAGGTCCCGGGTCCGCTCGTCCAGCTCGGCGCGGAGCGACTCCAGCTCGGCGCCGAGCGGCACGCCCGCCTGGGCGGCCTCCTCGGTCGGCTCGGCCGGGGAATCGACCACCGGCGGGCCGGAGACCTCGGCCTCGGCCTCGATCTCGTCGACGACGACGTCGGCCTCCTCGACCAGCCCCTCGGCCGGCACGTCAGCGGCGGCGTCGGCGGCGATGGTCGTCGCCTCCCCGGTCTTGCGGATCTTGCGCTTGTCACGGATGACGACCCGCGGCTCCTCGCCGGCGGCGTGCCCGGCGGTCGCGGAGCCACCCGGCGCCGACCCGGTGGCGCCCGGGTCGGCGGCTCGTGGCTTCTCCGTCATGCGGCTACCTCATCCCTCTGCCGTGGGTACGTGTCCGACAGCGGCAGGTCACTTCTTGCCGTCCTCGTCCACGATCTCGGCGTCGACCACGTCGTCGGCGCCGCCGGCCTGCGCGCCACCGGTCGCACCCGCGCCCGGCCCGGCCGCCCCCGGCTGCTCGCCCTGCTCGGCCTGCTGCGAGTAGAGCAGCGAACCGGCCTGCTGGGAGACCTGCGCCAGCCGCTCGTGCGCCGCCTTGATCTTCTCGATGTCCTGGCCGCCGAGGGCGCCGCGCAGCTCACCGAGGGCCTCGTTGAGCTGGTCCCGGTTCTCGCTGGGCAGCTTGTCGCCGCTCTCGGCGAGGAACTTCTCGGTCTGCCACTGGAGCGCCTCGGCCAGGTTGCGGGTCTCCGCCTCCTCGCGCCGCCGCTTGTCGTCCTCGGCGTGCTCCTCGGCGTCCCGGCGCATCCGCTCGATGTCGTCCTTCGGCAGCGAGGAGCCGCCGGTGATCGTCATCTTCTGCTCCTTGCCGGTGCCCAGGTCCTTGGCGTGCACGTTCACGATGCCGTTGGCGTCGATGTCGAACGTGACCTCGATCTGGGGCACACCGCGCGGCGCCGGCGGGAGGCCGGTCAGCTCGAAGGTGCCGAGCTTCTTGTTGTAGGCCGCGATCTCCCGCTCGCCCTGGAAGACCTGGATCAGCACCGACGGCTGGTTGTCGTCCGCCGTGGTGAAGACCTCGGAGCGCTTGGTCGGGATGGTGGTGTTGCGCTCGATCAGCTTGGTGAAGATGCCGCCCTTGGTCTCGATGCCCAGGCTCAGCGGGGTCACGTCGAGCAGCAGGACGTCCTTGACCTCACCCTTGAGCACACCGGCCTGCAGGGCGGCGCCGACGGCGACGACCTCGTCCGGGTTGACGCCCTTGTTGGGCTCCTTGCCGGTGAGCTGCTTGACCAGGTCGGTCACGGCGGGCATCCGGGTCGAGCCGCCGACCAGGATGACGTGGTCGACGTCGGAGACCTTGATCCCGGCGTCCTTCACGGCCTGCTCGAACGGGCCCTTGCAGCGGTCCAGCAGGTCCTGCGTCATCCGCTGGAACTCGGCGCGGCTGAGCGTCACGTCCAGGTGCAGCGGGCCGGCGGAACCGGCGGTGATGTACGGCAGGTTGATGTTGGTGGTGGTGGCGGCGGACAGCTCGATCTTGGCCTTCTCGGCCGCCTCGCGGAGCCGCTGGAGGGCCATCTTGTCCTGGGCCAGGTCGATGCCGTGCTCGCCCCGGAAGGTCTTCACCAGGTGGTCGATGATCCGCTGGTCCCAGTCGTCGCCGCCGAGGTGGTTGTCACCGCTGGTCGACTTGACCTCGATGACGCCCTCGGCCAGCTCCAGCAGGGAGACGTCGAAGGTGCCGCCACCCAGGTCGAAGACCAGGACGGTCTGCTCCTTGGAGCCCTTGTCCAGCCCGTACGCCAGGGCGGCCGCGGTCGGCTCGTTGACGATCCGCAGCACGTTGAAGCCGGCGATCTCACCGGCCTCCTTGGTGGCCTGGCGCTGGCCGTCGTTGAAGTAGGCCGGGACGGTGATCACCGCGTCGGTGATCTGCTCGCCCAGGTACGCCTCGGCGTCCCGCTTGAGCTTCATCAGCGTCCGGGCCGAGATCTCCTGCGGGGTGTACTTCTTGCCGTCGATGTCGACGGTCCAGTTGGTGCCGATCTCCCGCTTGACCGAACGGATGGTCCGGTCCGGGTTCGTGACCGCCTGGCGCTTGGCGACCTCACCGACGAGCACCTCGCCGTTGCGGGCGAACGCGACGATAGAGGGGGTCGTCCGCGAGCCCTCAGCGTTGGCGATGACGGTGGGCTCACCGCCCTCGAGAACGCTGACGCAGGAGTTCGTCGTGCCGAGGTCGATGCCGACCGCACGTGCCATGTTCGCTTCCTCGCTTCGTAACGTCGAGCAGGTGACGGGCATTGCCCGCTGGGTTCCGGCGGGCGTCGCCGTCAGCGATCCCACCACAAGTTGAGTGAACTTGACTCAATAGTGCCACGCCCCCCGGAGAACGCAAGTCGAGGTTGAGCCGACCCGACGCAACCCGACCGTTATTACCGTCCGGTTGTCTTCCCTTGCATCGGTCGGGCACGCTTTAGCGGTGACGACGCATGGCGATCCCGCCACCCACACCGGCGCGCCCGCCGTCGCAGCCCGCACCGGACCGCCGGCCGCCGGGGAGGCTCCGCCCGGCACCACCGGGGACGGCCTGCCCGCCGCGCTCGCCGGCCTGCGGGCCGCGATCGGCGCGGCCCGGTTCCCGCTGGCCCTGCCCTCGGCCGAGCCGGCCCGGCACGCCGCCGCCGGGCTCACCGACCAACTCGACGACTACCTGCTGCCCCGGCTGGCCCGGCTCGACGCGCCGCTGCTGGTGGTGGTCGGCGGCTCCACCGGCGCCGGCAAATCGACCCTGGTCAACAGCCTCGTCCAGGCCCGGGTGAGCGCCGCCGGCGTGCTCCGGCCCACCACCCGCTCCCCGGTGCTGGTCTGCAACCCGACCGACTCCGCCTGGTTCCGGCGGGGGGAGCTGCTGCCCGGCCTCACCCGCACCAACGAACCGAGCGAGAACCCGGGCACCCTGCACCTGGTCACCGCGCCCGCGCTCCCCGCCGGGCTGGCCTTCCTCGACGCGCCCGACATCGACTCGGTGGTCGACGCCAACCGGGCCCTCGCCGGCCAACTCCTGGCCGCCGCCGACCTCTGGCTGTTCGTCACGACCGCCGCCCGGTACGCCGACGCCGTCCCCTGGGAGCTGCTCCGCAGCGCCCGGGCCCGGGGCGCGGTGATCGCCATGGTGCTCGACCGGGTGCCCCCGGAGGCGGCCGACGAGATCGCCGCCCACCTGTCGGAGATGCTCGCCGCCCAGGACCTCGGCGCCGCGCCGCTCTTCGTGCTGCCGGAGACCTGGGTCGACGGCCAGGGGCTGCTCCCCGACAAGGTCACCGCCCCGCTCAGCGCCTGGTTCTCCCGGCTCGCCGCCGACGCCGACACCCGGTCCGCCGTGGTCCGGCAGACCCTCGACGGGGCGCTCGCCGCCGTGCACCCCGCCGTCGACGGGCTGGCCGACGCCGCCGACGAGCAGGTGGCCGCCGCGGACGCGCTCGACGAGCGGGTCCGGGCCGCGTACCGGGGGGCGCAGCGGACCGTCGAGCAGGGGCTCAAGGACGGCCGGCTGCTCCGGGGCGAGGTGCTGGCCCGCTGGCAGGAGTTCGTCGGCACCGGTGAGTTCTTCCGCACGCTGGAGGCGCGGATCGGTCGGCTCCGGGACCGGGTGGTCGCGGCGATGACCGGCCGTCCGGCGCCCGCCGCGGAGCTGCGCAACGCGATCGAGTCGCAGCTGGTGACCCTGTTGCGCGGGGTCGCCTCGGAGGCGGCGGAGAACGCGTACACCGGGTGGAAGGCGCATCCCGCGGGGGCCGCGCTGGTCGAGCCGCCGCTCGCCCACCCCTCCGACGACCTGGCCGAACGCGCCGAGCGGCTGGTCCGCGACTGGCAGCGCGGGGTGCTGGACCTGGTCCGCGAGGAGGGCGGCGACCGCCGCTTCGTGGCCCGGACGGCCGCGTACGCGGTGAACGCCACCGGGCTGGCCGTGATGATCGGGGTCTTCGCCTCGACCGCCTTCATCCCGACCGGTCTGGAGGTGGCCACCGGCGCCGGCACCACGGTCGCCGCGCAGGCCGTGCTCCAGGCGATCTTCGGCGACCAGGCGGTGCGCAACCTGGCCGACAAGGCCCGGGTGGACCTGCTGGACCGGATCGGCGCGCTGCTCGACGAGGAGGCGGCCCGCTACCTCGACCGGACGGCGGCGGCCCGCCCGGCCGCCGAGACCGGCACCGCCCTGCGCCGGGCCGCCGCCGAGGTGGAGATGGCCCGGCACCGCAGCGGCCTGTCCCGCACCGACGGGCCGGTGCTGCCGCCGACCGGCATGGGTGGGACGCGGTGAGCGCGAGGAGTGAGCTTGCGGGCCCCGCAGTCGCGAACGAAGGTCGGCACGGATGACCAACATCGTCGGTCGGGTGCGCGAGGCGTTCCGGGGTGACCACCGGGTCGACCCGGACGAGCTGATCGCCCGGCTGGAAGGCGTACAGCGCTTCCTCCGCGCGGTGGACGGCCAGGTGCCGGACGCGCGGCTGGTCGCCGCGCACACCGTCGTCGAGCGGGCCGGCACCCGCCTCGCCCTCTCCGGCGACCACACCGTCGTCGCCCTGGCCGGGGCCACCGGCAGCGGCAAGTCCAGCCTGTTCAACGCCCTGGCCCGGCTGGAGCTCTCGCCGGTCGGCGTACGCCGGCCGACCACCGGCGTGGCGCACGCCTGCGTCTGGGGGCCGCTGGGCGGCGCCAGCCGGCTGCTCGACTGGCTCGGCGTGCTGCCCCGGCACCGGTTCGTCCGGGAGAGCGCGCTCGACGGCGACGACGAGTCGGCCCTGCACGGCCTGGTCCTGCTGGACCTGCCCGACTTCGACTCGGTGCAGCGGACCCACCGGCTGGAGGTGGACCGGCTGCTCGGCCTGGTCGACCTCGTGGTCTGGGTGGTCGACCCGCAGAAGTACGCGGACCGGGTGATCCACACCAGCTACCTGCGCGAGTTCCACCGGCACAAGGACGTCACCGTGGTCGTGCTCAACCAGGCCGACCGGCTGCCCCCGGCCGAGCTGCCCCGGGTCCTGGACGACCTGCGCCGCCTGCTCGACGCCGACGGGCTCGGCGGGGTGCCGCTGCTGCCGACCGTCGCGGTCGACCCGGCGGGGATGGTGGGGCTGCGCGGGGCGCTGGAGCGTACGGTCGCCGAGCGGCAGGCGGCGCTGCGCCGGCTGGCCGGCGACGTCGACAGCGTGGTGGCCGAGCTGGAACCGCTCGTCGGGGTGGAGCCGCCGCGTACCGGGCCGGAGGACGGGTCGGCGCGGGAACTCACCCGGGCCCTGGCCGGAGCGGCCGGGGTGCCGGCGGTGGCGGAGGCGGTCGAGGGCGCGTACCGGCACCGGGCCGGCGGGACCACCGGCTGGCCGCTGGTCAGGGGCTGGCGCAGACTCCGGCCGGACCCGCTGCGCCGGCTGCACCTCCCGGGCGGGGACGCCGACGCGCCCGCCGAGAGCCTGGTCGCGGCGACCTCCGTACCGGATCCGACCGCCGCGCAGCGCTCGGCGCTCAACCTGGCCATCCGCGCGGTGGCCGACCGGTCCGGCGCCGACCTGCCGGCGCCCTGGCCGACCGCGGTGACCGCCGCGGCCCGGTCCCGGCTCGGCGACCTGCCCGACGCGCTGGACCGCGCGGTGGCCGGCACCGACCTGGGGATGGGCCGGCGGCCGGCCTGGTGGCGGGTCGTCGGGGGCCTCCAGTGGCTGGTCACCGTCGCCGCGCTGGCCGGGCTGGGGTGGCTCGCGCTCGGCTACGCCCTGCGGGCGCTCGGACTGCCGTCCCTGGAGTACCCGAGGGTCGGCGAGGCCCCGTTGCCGACGGTGCTGCTCCTGGGCGGCCTGCTCGCCGGGCTGCTGGTGGCGGCGCTGACCAGACCGGTGGTGCGGTGGGCGGCGCGGCGGGCCCGCCAGCGGGCGGAGCAGCGGCTCACCAGCTCGGTGGCGACGGTCGGCGAGGAGTACGTGCTGGTCCCGGTGCGGTCCGTGCTGACCCGGTACGCGCAGGCCCGCGAGGCGCTCAGGGACGCGGCCGGCCGCTGAGCCGCCCTCGACGACGACCGGACAGGGTCCCGGCGAGGCGCGGGGCGCTGGCGGGTGTCCCCGCCGGGCCGGCGGCGTAGGGTCGGTGCATGGCCACGCCACAGACCCCCTACGAGGCGGTGCTGCACGCCGCCCGCGACGTGACGAGGCTCGACTGCGCCCTCGACGCGGAGATGCTCGGCGCCGCACTGCTCGGCAGCGTGTACGCCATCGCGGAGACCGACCGGGAGAACGCCGTCCGGGAGTTCGTGACCGGCTTCCTCGCCGCCACCTCCCGCCGCCGCAGCGCCGCCGCCACCACCATCCGCGCCGTCTTCGCCGCCCTGGTGCCGGACGCCGACGGCGCCGGCCGGGTCCGTCCGGGCGCGCAGGCGCCGGCCTGGACCGGCCAGCTCGGGCGGGTCCACCTCACCGGCGTCTGGTCCTACGGCGACGTGTACGGCGACCAGACCTCGTACCTCGCCACGTTCGCCTACGACGAGGTCGACGGTGGCCCGGAGCACGCCCTGGTGGCCCTCGTCGACCACAACATCGGCATCACCAAGGACGTCTTCGTCGGCGGCCCGGCCGAGCGGATCCTCGAACAGGTCCGGCAGATGTGCACCGAGGACGAGCTGACCTGGTTCCGCACCGAGGAGCCAGCCCGGATGCGCGGGGAGGTGGCCCGTCACCTGGCGGTCACCGACGACCTGGGCGAGCTGCCGGCGGCCGGCTCCCTGGCCACCGACCGGGCCCTGGTCGGCGCGCGGCTGGCCGTGCTGCCCGCACCGCCCCGGGCGAACGTCGACCGGACCGTGCCGCCGCTCACCGACCAGGAACGGACCCGGCTGGTCCGGGGCTTCCTCGGGTCGCCCGAGGCCGCCCGGTTCGGCCTCGACGCGGTGGCGGATGCCGAACTGGCCTCGCTGCACTTCTGTCTGGGTCTGCTCCTCGACCACGCGCAGAGCTTCCCGGACGCCGACCCGATGCGGTGGAGCCCGACGGTGGCCGAGCTGTTCCTCCTCGACTGGGTGCACCGGCGGGCCGTGCTGGACATGGACGACGCCGCCATGCTGCCGCGGGTGCTCCGCGGCTGGGCGGCGTACGCGGCCCGGCAGCGGGGGCTGGTGGAGGCGGCGGCCCGCCGGACGGACGAGGCGATCGAGGAGATGGTTCCCGAGTTCGCCCGGCTCTACAGCACCGGGGAGCGGCGCAGCCCCGCCACCGCCGCGGTCGCCCAGTTGATGGCCGACGGCGTCGACCCGGACGACCCGGCCGCCCTGGACGCCTGGATCGAGGCCAACCGCCACCGCCTCACCGACGACCCCGCCTGACGCACCGCTACCCGGTCGTCCAGATCGGGACCGACGACGCAGAGCGGCGGTACGTCACCGCGGCTCGGCCGCCAACCCGGCCGCCAGCCCGGCCGTCGACGGCACCGGCGAGCAGCGGGGCGACGGGACCGGTACGGCCGGGGCGTCGACCGACGGTCGGGCGAACGGCGGCGCCGGCCGAGCCGGGACCCGGGTGGGCCGGGCAGGCGGACCACCGTCGGAGTCCGCCGGGTCAGACGGCGATCCGGACGGCGACGCCGGCGGATCGGACGGCAACGGGGACGGCGAGGCGGACGGATCGGACGGCGAGGGACTGCCACCGGGGTCCGGGGTGCCGCTGTCGGTCGGCTCGGTGGGCGACAGCGTGAGGATGACCGTGGGCAGCGGCCCCGGGTCCGGGCTTGACGAGACGGTCGGCGTCGCACTGGGTGACGGACTCGGCGACCCGCTCGGCGTCGGGGACGGTC
>NZ_QGKS01000348.1 GCF_003172935.1 Micromonospora sicca
ACGCGCTCGGCCGGCGAGGCCCTGGAGCGGGCCGAGCGGCTGCGCGCCGAGGCCATGCAGGCCCGGACCGAGGCCGAGGCCGCGCGGGCCGAGGCGGCCCGGGCGGCGGCGGCCGCGGCCGAGGCCGACCGCGCCCGTCAGCAGGCGGAGGACGCCCAGGGCCGGGCCGAGGCCGCCCGGCAGGAGGCCGTCGCGACGGCCACCGCCGCCCGCGCGGAACTGGCGGGCCGCACGGCCGAGCGGGACGGCCTGACGGCCGAACTGGCCGCCGCACGGGAAGCCGCCGCGTCCGTCGAGGCCCGGCTGGCCGAGCTGACGGTACGGCTGCGCTCCGTCGAGGCCGACCGGGACCTGGCCCAGCGGCGGGCCGCGCAGCTCGCCGACCAGGTCAGCGACCTCGCCGGCGCCCTGGCCCGGCTCAGCTCCCGCCAACCGGACAACGCCTGACACCCGTCCCCGCGATCTCTCGGGCACGCGTCGCCACCGGCCCGGGAAGTGACCGCCGGCACGTCACCGCAGGCTGGGACGGGACAGCGGCACGACCCCGTTGGCGGCGATGATGCCGAGGTGGGAAAGACGTACGAACGCATCGACGGTCGGCTGCGCACCTTCATCGAGGAGCAGCCGATGTTCTTCACCGCCACCGCGCCGCTGTCCGGCGACGGCACGGTCAACCTCTCCCCCAAGGGGTTGCGCGGCTCCTTCGCCGTCGTCGACGACCGGACGGTCGCCTACCTGGACTTCGCCGGCTCCAATGCGGAGACCATCGCCCACCTGCGGGAGAACGGCCGGATCACGCTGATGTGGTGCGCGTTCTCCGGCCCGCCGAACATCGTGCGGGTGCACGGCCGCGGCGAGCCGGTGTTCCGCGACGATCCCCGCTGGGTGGACCTGGTCCGGTTCTTCCCGGACATCGACACGAGCGTGCACGGCCTGCGCGCGATCATCCTGGTGCGTGCCGAGCTGATCCGCGACACCTGCGGCTACGCGGTTCCGCTGATGACCTACGACGCCGACCGGGACCTGCACGGCAGGCGCTTCGCCCGCGAGGACGACGCCTCGCTGAGCGGGTACTTCGCCGGGAAGGAACACGTCGCCAGCAGCATCGACGGGCTGCCCGGGCTGCCGCTGCCGCTGCCGCTGCCGCCGACCCCGGCGGTGTGACGGCGGGGCCGGTCAGTGGATGCCGGCCATCAGCTGCCGGATGTGCCGGGCGAACATCACCGCGCCGAGCCCGAGCACCACCGACGCCAGCCCGAAGGTGAGGAAGTACGTAGGCTCTGGCCACGTCTCGGCCAGCCGGGCCACCTGGCCACCGATGGCGTCGCCGACGGCGGTGGCGAGGAACCACAGGCCCATCATCTGGCTGGCGTACTTCACCGGGGCGAGCTTGGTGGTGGCCGACAGGCCCACCGGGCTCAGCGCCAGCTCACCGGCGACCTGGATGGCGTACACGGCCACCAGCCACCACGGGGAGACCAGGTCACCGCCGACGGCGGCCTGGGCGGCCGCGGCCATCAGCACGAACGACAGCCCGTTGAGGACCAGGCCGACGGCGAACTTCATCGGCGTGGAGACCCGGTGCCCGAGGCGCAGCCACAGCCAGGCGGCCAGCGGCGCGCCGATGATGATCAGGATCGGGTTGACCGACTGGAGCCAGGATGCGGGGAAGGTGAACCCGAGGACGTCCCGGTCGGTCTTGTCGGCGGCGAAGATGTTCAGCACCGAGCCCGCCTGGTCGTAGATCAGCCAGAACGCCGCGGCGAAGACGAACAGCCACAGGTATGCCTTCATCCGGCTGCGCTCGGTCCCGCTGATCTCCCCGTCGGTGAGGATCCGGGCGAAGTAGCCGATGGTCACCAGCACCGTGACGACGGTGAGCAGGTTCACCACGGTGTTGACGGTGAAGAGCCCGAACAGGGCGAGGACGGCGAGCACCAGCAGCACCGCGACGGTGACGACGGCGATGCGGGTCAGCGCGCGGCGGCGGTCCGCGCCGAGCAGCGGGTCGGCGGGCCGGGCGCCGGCCTCGCCGAGGTTGCGCCGGCCCAGGACGTACTGCAGCACACCGAAGGTCATGCCGATCGCGGCGGCGCCGAAGCCCAGGTGCCAGTTGATCTTCTCGCCGAGGAAGCCGGTGACCAGCGGCGCGATGAACGCGCCCAGGTTGATGCCCATGTAGAAGATGGAGAAGCCGGCGTCGCGGCGCGTGGAGTCCCGGTCGTACAGGGCGCCCACCATGGTCGAGATGTTGGGTTTGAGCAGCCCGGTGCCGAGCACGATCAGCGCCATGCCGGCGAAGACGCTCCACCGGGCGGGGATCGCCATCACGTAGTGGCCGGCGGCGATGACCACGCCGCCCCACAGCACGCTGCGCCGGGCCCCGATGAGGCGGTCGGCGACCCAGCCGCCGGGCAGCGCCATCAGGTAGACCATCGCGTTGTAGGTGCCGTAGACGGCGTTGGCGGTGGACTCCCGGATGGCCAGCCCGTCGTCGGCCACCGCGGCGGTGAGGTAGAGCACCAGGATCGCGCGCATGCCGTAGAAACTGAACCGCTCCCACATCTCGGTGAGGAACAGAGTCGACAGCGCCCGCGGGTGACCGAAGAAGGTCTTCCCGCCGGGCGGTCGGGCGTCGACCGGCGCGTCACTGGTCATCGTCACCTCCGGCACACCTGGGGCGGCTAACATCCCCGGTGACAGCGAAAACACTCCACCGTTTCAACCCGGCCGGGGACGACCCCGCCGGGCTCAGGTCATGGCCGGTTACCCTTGCAGGGGTCCCGGGGCCGGATCACCCACCTGGGCGGGAATGCCCCGGTGGCGACGGACCGTTACACGAGAAGACCAGCACCACGAACGAGGGGAAGTCGATCATGGGCGAGCGTATGCTGCGCGGAAGCCGCCTGGGCGCGGTGAGCTACGAATCCGACCGCAACACCGAGCTCGCGCCGCGTCAGACCCGCGAGTACCTGTGCGCCAAGGGCCACCAGTTCGAGGTGCCGTTCGCCGTCGACGCTGAGGTCCCGACGACCTGGGAGTGCAAGTTCGACGGCAGCGTCGCCCGGCTCGTCGACGGCACCGAGCCGGAGCAGAAGAAGGCCAAGCCGCCGCGTACCCACTGGGACATGCTGCTGGAGCGGCGCTCCATCGCCGAGCTGGAGGACATCCTGGCCGAGCGACTCCAGGAGGTCCGCACCCGCCGCGGCCGCGCCTGAGCGCACCACGTACGACCGAAGCGCCCCCGGGAAGGTTCTTCCCGGGGGCGCTTCGCCGTCTCGTTCAGGGCCGGCCGGGCTCGATGATCTCGCCCTCGATGGCCCGCCCGGGGTCCGTCACCGGCTGCTGCGGGGCGGTCGGCGTGGGCGCCGGCTGCGGGGCGCCGCGCCGCACCCGGACCCGACGCGGGCCGAACAGGTCACCGGCGACCATCGACGACACCCGGCGCTCGGCGGCACGCTGCACACCGACCCGGGCGAGTCGACGCAGCGGCGGGACCAGCAGCAACAGCCCGACCACGCCGCTGACCAGCCCGGGGGTGGCCAGCAGCAACGCACCCAGCAGCCCCACCAGCCCGTCGGTCACCTGCGGTCCCGGCGGTTGACGCGACTCCACGGCGGCCCGGAAGCCCCGCCACGCGCGCATCCCCTCCCGGCGCAGCAGC
The DNA here is from genome assembly GCF_003172935.1 of Micromonospora sicca. Taxonomy (GTDB): domain Bacteria; phylum Actinomycetota; class Actinomycetes; order Mycobacteriales; family Micromonosporaceae; genus Micromonospora; species Micromonospora sicca. The sequence continues at coordinate 3,665 of NZ_QGKS01000348.1, forward strand.
ACCAGCCCGAGCAGGGACGCCGCGAACACCAGCAGCACCGCGGAACCGAACCCGATCCCCCGGCCCACCAGGACGAACACCGTCAGCTCCAGCACCGCGAGCAGCAGCAGGGCCGGCGGTACGAATCTCAGTCCTCGGCGCATGTCACCTCATCTGCCTGGGGCGGGTCGGACATCCGCCCTGTCCAGCATGACACGGCGCCGCTCAGGGCCACCGGACCTGACCGTCGGGGGTGCCGTGCAGGCCCCGCCGCACCGCCGTGCGCCGGTCCTGCAGCGCCCACCCGGTGATCCGCCACAGCGCCTCGGCCACGATCAGCGGGCTCATCTTGCTGTCGCCGTGCTCCCGCTCGGCGAAGGTGATCGGCACCTCGACGATCCGCACCCCGGCGCGGTGCGCCAGCCGGGACAGCTCCACCTGGAAGGCGTACCCCTGCGAGCTGACCGACTCCAGGTCGATCGCGTCGAGGGCCGTCGACCGGTACACCCGGTAGCCGCCGGTGGCGTCGGCCACCGGCATGCCCAGCGCCAGCCGCGCGTACAGGTTGCCGCAGCGCGACAGCAGCAGCCGGCGCAGCGGCCAGTTCAGCACCTGCGCTCCGGGCGTCCACCGGGAGCCGATCACCACTTCGGCGTCGCGGGCGGCGTCCAGCAGCGCCGGCAGGTCCTCCGGGGCGTGCGAGCCGTCGGCGTCCATCTCCACCACCGCGTCGTACTCGCGGCTGCGGGCCCACGCGAACCCGGCCAGGTAGGCCGCGCCGAGCCCTTCCTTGCTCTGCCGGTGCAGCACGTGCACCTGCGGGTCGGTCCGGGCGAGGGCGTCGGCGATCGCGCCGGTGCCGTCGGGGCTGTTGTCGTCGGCGACGAGGATCTCCACCGCGGGCGCGGCCTCGCGTACCCGGGCGACGATCCGGGTGACGTTGTCGGCCTCGTTGTAGGTGGGGATGACCACGAGGACCCGTCCCACCCCGGGATGGCCGACCGTCCGCCTCTCGGCTGCCTCGACCACCGCGTTACCGCCCTTCCGCGCGTACCGGCCCAGTCGTCCTAGTCGGGGGCGGCCTCCCGGCGGCGGCGCAGCACCGCCGCGCCGGCCAGGGCCGCGACGGCGAGCGCCGCGAGCGCCACCTCCGGCCACACTCCCGCCCGGGTGGCCGGCGTACGACCGTCCCCGAGCTGCATCTGCCGGACCACCACCGCCGCGGTGTTGAATCCGGTGGCACCGGTTACCCGCCCGTCCGGGGTAACGAACCCGGACACTCCGACCGTGGAGGCCATCAGCGCGGCCCGGCCGTGCTCGACCGCCCGCAGCCGCACCATGGCCAACTGCTGGCGGGCCTCGGCCACGTCGAAGGTGGCGTTGTTGGTCTGCACCACCAGCAGCTGCGCGCCGCCGGTGACGGTGTCCCGGACGATGCCGTCGTAGGCGACCTCGAAGCAGATCACGTCGCCGAGCACCGCCGGCCCGGCGTCGAGCACGCCGGGGTGGGTGCCCGCGACGAAGTCGGAGCGGACCCGGTCGACCTCGGAGCTGACCGCCCGGGCGATGGAACGCAGCGGCACGTACTCGGCGAACGGCACCGGGTGCCGCTTGGTGTAGAGCTGATCGAGGTCGGCTCCGCTGCCGGGCCGCCACAGCAGGCCGGCGTTGCGGACCTGCCCTTCGCCCGGGCCGAGCAGCACCGCGCCGACCAGGATCGGCGCGCCGATGGCGTCGGCGGCCTGGGAGATGCGGTCCCCGGCGCCGGGGTTGCGCAGCGGGTCGATGTCGCTTGAGTTCTCCGGCCAGACCACCAGGTCCGGTCGGGGCTGCGCCCCGGCGGCGACCTGCGCGGCGAGGGTCAGCGTGGCGTCGACGTGGTTGTTGAGCACGGCCTGGCGTTGGGCGTTGAAGTCCAGCCCGAGCCGGGGCACGTTGCCCTGCACGATGGCCACGGTGACGCTGTCGCCGCCGCCGCGTACGCCGACGGGCACCGCCGACCCGGCGCCGAGGACGACGGCCAGCGCGGCGAGCAGCCCGGCCACCGGCCGCCACTGACCGGCCTGGTGCTGCCACGGCCGCCAGGCGACGGCGACCAGCAGCCCGCCGGCCAGCGCCACCGCGAAGGTCACCAGCGGGGCCCCGCCGAGCGCGGCCAGCGGCAGCAGCGGCGAGGAGTCCTGGCTGAACGCCAACCGCCCCCACGGGAACCCACCGAAGGGGGTGCGGTCCCGCAGCGCCTCCTGCCCCACCCACAGCAGCCCGGTCAGCGCCGGCCACGCCCACCGCCACCGCTCGGCCAGCGGGGTCACCCAGGCGGTGGCCGCGCCGAGCAGCGCCAGGTAGCCGGCCTGCAGCAGGGACAGCAGCACCCACGGCAGGTAGCCGGTGTGCAGGTTCGTCCATTCCAGCAGCGGCGCGAACAGCGCCACCCCGGTGAGGAAGCCCAGCCCGGCGCCGGCGCGCAGCCGCCGCCGGTGCGCGGCCGCGGCCAGCAGCGCCACGCCGACCGGCGCCAGCGGCCACACCCCGTACGGGGGGAACGCGGCCAGCAGCGCCAGTCCGGCCACGAGCGCCAGCGGCACGGCCACCTTCAACGGGAGCGGACGTCCGGTCCCGCCGTCGCGTACCCCGGCGGTGGCACGCGCCTCTTCCCGGTCGAGCATCGTCACCGGCACCTCACCACGATCACGGGCCGAAGGCTACCCGGCCGGCGCCGTCCGATGCCGGTGCGGTGGCCTGCCTAGTCGGGCAGTGGGATCACCGGCAGGTCCCCGTCGCCGTACCGCGGCTCCCCGGTCAGGATCGGGGCGTCGTGCTCCAGGCAGGCCAGCACCGTGGTGGCCAGGTCCACGCGGCCGGTGAAGCCCCGCCAGTAGGCCAGTTCCTGCCACGACCCGGCGGGAGTCGGCAGCATGGCGCACGCGTCCAGACCGAGCAGCCGGTGCAGCGCCGCCCGGTCCTTCGGGTCGTCGACGACGGCGAGGGTCTCGGCGGCGGTCACGGCGGTCACGCCGAACCGCACCCCGTCGGCGATCACCTCGTGCAGCGGCTCCCCCACGTGCACCGAACCGGCCAGGTAGGCCAGCAGCGCGGACCGGTCCAGCATCAGCCGCACCGGCGGCGCGTCGTACGCCGTCACGCGGCCGGCGCCTGCGAGGAGCCGGTGACCTCGTTGTCGACCGCGTGGCGGACCCGCTCGCGCACCGCCTGGTAGCGCTCGGGCGGCCACGCCGCGTCCACCGCGGCGCGTGCCGCCCTCGCCCGGGCCACACCGTCCTCGGTGACCTGGATGCCCTGGTGCGCCAGTTCGGCGGTCAGCGCCTCCCGACGCATGAGCGCACGGGCGGCCTCCACCAGGTAGGCGCTGGCGTTGGGCTCACGCTCCAGGCGCTCGGCGACGTCCGGTGGAACGGAGATCGACAGCTTCCTCACCGGTCTGGTCATACCAGGCAGGATACCTGGTATGACCAGACCGGCGTGGCGTCGACGGGGGCTTCGGTGGGCGCGGGCAGCGGCAGGTGGCCGCCGGGTTCAGCTGCGGCGTGCCACCAGCACGGCGTCGTGGATGGTGATGTCGCGTCCGTCGTGGTCCACCGCGGCCCGCGGCCGGGCCTCGGCCGCACACACCTGCCACACGTCGGGGTCGAGGTCGGCGGCGACCTCCTCGGCGGTGTACATCATGTCGGGGAAGTGCATCCGGTGTGCGGTGGTCCGCAGGTCGGACGGGTGGTGCCCGACGATCAGCAGGGTGCCGCCCCGGGCGACCGCGGCGGCCAGCCGCGCGAACAGCTGCCGTCGCGCGTCGCCGGGCAGGTGCATGTACTGCGCCGACACCAGGTCGTACCGGCCGGCCGGCGGCTGTTCCCGCAGGTCGGCCTGCGTCCAGGTGATCCGCGCGGCAACCGGCTCGCCGGCCGCTTCGGCGTGCGCGGCGGCCCGCCGCAGGGCGGTGTCGGCGATGTCGACCGCGGTGACCTGCCAGCCCCGCTGCGCGAGCCAGACGGCGTCGGCGCCCTCGCCGCAGCCGACCTCCAGCGCCCGCCCCGGAGCCAGGGCGGTGGCCTCGGCCACCAGTTGCGGGTTGGGCCGCCCGCTCCACACCGCCGGCCGGGCCTGGTAGCGCTCCTCCCAGGCGGCCCGCTCGAACATCGTGCTCAGGTCACGCCGGTAGCCGGCGACGGCGTCGTCGGTCTCCTCGGCGACCAGGTCGGCGTTGATGGCCGCGCCGGCGGTCAGCCCGGCCCCGGCGGCCGTGACCACCTGCGCGCGTACGTCGGCGACGTTGCCCGCCACCCACACGCCGGGCACGGCGGTGGCGCCGGTCGGGTCGGCGGGGATCTGCGCGCCGACGACGTGACCGGCCATCTCCACGTCGGCCGGGGCCAGCCCGAGCGACCGCAGCACGCCCGCCCGCGCGGTGGCCCGGGCGGCCACCACCACGGCGTCGAGCGCGACGACCTCGCCGGAGGTCAGCCGCACCCCGGTGAGCGCGTCGCCGGTCACCTCCAGCGCGGCGACCGGGCCGTCGACGACGGCGATCCCGCGCGCCGCCAGCCGCTCGGCCTCCTCCGCGTCCGGCTCCGGGACGTCGTGCAGCAGCAGCGTCACGTGCGGGCTCCACTGCCGCCACAGCTGCGCCTGGTGCGCCGCGAGGGGCCCGGTGGCCAGCACCCCGATCCGCCGGTCCCGGACCTCCCAGCCGTGGCAGTACGGGCAGTGCAGCACGTCGCGTCCCCACCGCCCGGCCAGCCCGGGCACGTCGGGCAGTTCGTCGACCAGCCCGGTGGTGACCAGCAGCCGCCGGGCCCGCACGTCCCGCCCGTCGTGCAGGGTCACCAGGAACCCGTCGCCGTCGCGCGTCGCGTCCTCGGCCGTCCCGGCGACGATCTCGCCGCCGTACCGGGTGACCTCGTCGCGGCCGGCGGCGAGCAGGTCGGCCGGCGGCGTGCCGTCGTGGCCGAGGAAGTTGTGCACCTGCCCGGCCGGCGCGTTGCGGGGCTGCCCCGCGTCGATCACGAGCACGGACCGCCGCGCCCGGGCCAGGGCCAGCGCCCCGGCGAGCCCGGCGGCCCCACCGCCGACCACCACCACGTCGTATCTGTCGTTCATCGTCGCCTCCGTCGCTGTTGTCGGTGCCCACCGTGCGCCCGACCCGGCTCGGCGGCAAGTAATGTTGCTGTTATGGCAAACGAGGAGTCGGCGGTGCTGGCGGCGGTGGGTCCCCGGCTGCGGGCCCTGCGCACCCGGCGCGGCGTCACCCTGGCCCAGCTCGCGGAGACCACCGGCATCTCGGTCAGCACCCTGTCCCGGTTGGAGTCCGGTGGCCGCCGGCCCACCCTGGAGCTGCTGCTGCCCCTCGCCCGCGCCCATCAGGTGCCGCTGGACGAGTTGGTGGGCGCGCCGGCCACCGGCGACCCGCGGGTGCACCCGCGCCCGATCGTCCGCCACGGCATCACGTTCCTGCCGCTGACCCGCCGCCCGGGCGGCCTGCAGGCGTTCAAGCAGATCCTGCCGCCGCACACCCCCGCCGAGCCGCGACAGCAGACCCACGAGGGCCACGAGTGGCTGTACGTGCTGTCCGGCCGGGTCCGCCTGCTGCTGGCCGAACACGACCTGCTGCTGACCCCCGGCGAGGTCGCCGAGTTCGACACCCGCCTGCCGCACGCGGTCGCCAACCCGGATTCGCAGCCCGCGGAACTGCTCACCCTGTTCGGCCCGCAGGGCGAGCGGCTGCACGTCCGCGCCCGCCCCGCCGCCCGCTGACCCTGGCGCGTTCCCGCCCGCACCTGTCGGACCCGGCTGGCATCCTGTGCCACATGCGACCACGGGGGCGACGATGACGTACGTGCTGATTCCCGGTGCCGGTGGCAGCGGCGACTACTGGCGGCTGCTCGTCGACGAGCTGCGCCGCCGGGGCCGGGAGGCGGTGGCGGTGGACCTGCCCGCCGCCGACGAACACGCCGCCCTGCCCGAGTACGCCGACACGGTCCGCGCCGCGGTCGACGGCCACCGGGACGTGACGCTGGTGGCGCAGTCGCTGGGCGCGTTCACCGCGCCGCTGGTCGCCGACCATCCGGCGGTGCGGCTGCTGGTGCTGGTCAACCCGATGATCCCCGCGCCCGGGGAGACCGCGGGCGACTGGTGGGCGGCCACCGGCCACGCGCCGGCCCGCGCCGCATACGCGGCCGCGCAGGGCCGCGACCCGGACGCCGATGTGGACCTGGCGGTGGACTTCTTCCACGACGTGCCGCAGGAGGTGACGGCGCGGCTCCTGGCCGCCGGCGGGCCGTCGGAGTCGCCGGCGGTGTTCACCCGGCCCAATCCGCTGCGCCGCTGGCCGGACGTGCCGACCCGGGTGGTGTCCGGCCGCGACGACCGGTTCTTCCCGCTGGAGTTCCAGCGGCGGCTCGCGCGTGAGCGTCTCGGCGTGGAGCCCGACGAGCTGCCCGGCGGGCACCTGCTCGCGTTGAGCCGGCCGGTGCTGCTCGCCGACCGGCTGGAGGCGTACCGGCGGGAGGTCTGAGACGGGGAACGAAATCGGGGCGCGGCTCGCGCCGCGCCCCGATGCTCCCAGGCCCTTCCCGGCCGGTGGGACGAGGATGAACGGCGCCGACCTTCGGACCGACCGGACGCGGACTGGCTGCCCCCGCCTGGCCGTTGTCTACTGGCCGTGCCTTTCACCCCGCCCGTACACCGGTAACCGCGGCCGGTCCGCGCCGCCCCGCCGACCCCCGCCCGCTGGACCTGGCCGCCGCGACGAGGTGCATCAGTGT
>NZ_QGKS01000351.1 GCF_003172935.1 Micromonospora sicca
CCCGGAAGCTAAGCCCTCCAGCGCCGATGGTACTGCACTCGGGAGGGTGTGGGAGAGTAGGACACCGCCGGACAATCTTTCCAGATGAGGTCACCCTTCGGGGTGACCTCATCTGCGTTTCCGGCCCCAAATCCGTGCCACCGGACGAAGGGCACGCCGCTGGCGAGCCGGCGCCGTGCCCCGAAAACCGGTCAACGGGTCTGTATGCCCTCGCGGAGCTGACGGAACAGGCCGGCGGCCTGGCCGACGGGACGTCCCGGGAACATTGCCATCACCACGCTGCCGTGGTCGGCCCAGCCGCACACCGCGAAGTCGCCGCCGTCGCCGCTGGTCGTACCGCACTTCATCACGCCGCCCAGCCGGCCGGCGTCGACCTCCCGCAGCCCGGTGACCTTGCCGGTCTCGTCGGCCATCAGGCCGAACAGGCTGTCCAGATCCCGCTCCGGCTGCCAGAGCAGGGTGGTGCCGCCGAAGACGAGCACCGCCCTTCTCGCGTCCGCCGGATCGCTGTAGACGGTGCCGACGCTCTTGTCCAGCTCAATGTCGGCGGCGAAGCCGTCCCGCAGGTAGTCGGCGGTGCTCCGCGCCCGCTCGCTGTCGTCGCGGGTGAGTCCGGCCACCTTCACCGGGGTCGACAGGTCGGTGTCCTTCTGCTGAAACACCCGCCAGCCGCCGGCGCCGAGCGCCCCGAGCCCCGCGAGCCCGGCCACCAGCGCGACGGCGAGCACCAGGCGCCGGCGACGGGACGGCGCACCGGCCCGCTCAGGGCTGCTTTCCGGGTCGCGGCGGCTCAGCTGGATCGGCTCGTCGGTCAGGTCGACCGGTTCGGGCCCGTCGCCGAGCGGCCGCTCGGTGAGATGTGCGTCGGACATGTCCGCCACCGTACGCGAACAACAGGTGGCGCACGTCGGGTCCGCCGAAGCGCTCCGTAGACTTTCAGGGTGACCGAGAGACTGGATGCCCGACGCCCCGACGCCCCGACCCTTGCCGGCCAGTACCAGCCCGGCGAGGTAGAGCAGCGACGGTACGAGCAGTGGGTAGCCGGCGGCCACTTCCGGGCGTCGGCGGAGAGCGACAAGCCCCCCTTCACCATCGTCATCCCGCCCCCGAACGTCACCGGCTCGCTGCACATGGGCCACGCGTTCGAGCACACGCTGATGGACGCCCTCACCCGGCGGAAGAAGATGCAGGGCTTCGAGGCGCTCTGGCTGCCCGGCATGGACCACGCCGGCATCGCCACCCAGAACCTGGTCGAGCGGCAGCTCGCGACCGAGGGCCTGTCCCGGCACGACCTGGGCCGGGAGAAGTTCGTCGAGCGGGTCTGGCAGTGGAAGGCGGAGTCCGGCGGCGCGATCCTCGGCCAGATGCGCCGGCTCGGCGACGCCGTGGACTGGGACCGTGAGCGCTTCACCATGGACGAGGGCCTGTCCCGGGCCGTGCAGACCATGTTCAAGAAGCTCTTCGACGACGGGCTCATCTACCGGGCCAACCGGATCATCAACTGGTGTCCGCGCTGCCTGACCGCCCTGTCCGACATCGAGGTGGAGCACACCGAGGACGAGGGTGAGCTCATCTCGATCCGCTACAGCGACGACGTGGTGGTGGCCACCACCCGGGCGGAGACGATGCTCGGCGACACCGCGGTGGCGGTGCACCCCGACGACGAGCGGTACCGGCACCTGATCGGCACCGAGGTGGCCGTGCCGCTCACCGACCGGCGGATCCCGATCGTCGCCGACGAGCACGTCGACCCGAGCTTCGGCACCGGCATGGTGAAGGTGACCCCGGCGCACGACCCCAACGACTTCGAGATCGGCCAGCGGCACGACCTGCCCGCCCTGACGATCATGGACGAGCGCGGGATCATCACCGCGCCCGGCCCGTTCGAGGGGTTGGACCGCTACGAGGCCCGCCCGGCGATCGTCGCCGCGCTGCGCGAGCAGGGCCGGATCGTGGCCGAGAAGCGGCCGTACGTGCACGCGGTGGGGCACTGCTCCCGGTGCAAGACGACCGTGGAGCCGCGGTTGTCGTTGCAGTGGTTCGTCAACACCGGTCCGCTGGCCAAGGCGGCCGGCGACGCGGTGCGCGACGGCCGGGTCCGGATCGAGCCGGCCGAGCTGGCCAAGCGGTACTTCGCCTGGGTCGACAACATGCACGACTGGTGCATCTCCCGGCAGCTCTGGTGGGGCCACCGGATCCCGGTCTGGTACGGCCCGGACGGCGAGATCGTCTGCGTCGGCCCCGACGAGCAGCCGCCCACCGGCGCGGGCTGGCGCCAGGACGAGGACGTCCTCGACACCTGGTTCTCCAGCGGCCTGTGGCCGTTCTCCACCCTGGGCTGGCCCGAGCAGACCCAGGACCTGGCGAAGTTCTACCCGACCAGCGTGCTGGTCACCGGGTACGACATCCTCTTCTTCTGGGTCGCCCGGATGATGATGTTCGGCCTGTACGCGATGGACGGCGTCCAGCCGTTCGACGTGGTCGCCCTGCACGGCATGGTCCGCGACGAGCACGGCAAGAAGATGTCGAAGTCGTTCGGCAACGTAGTCGACCCGCTGGACTGGATCGACCGGTTCGGCGCCGACGCCACCCGGTTCACCCTCGCCCGGGGCGCCAACCCCGGGCAGGACGTGCCGGTGAGCGAGGAGTGGTGCCAGGGCTCCCGCAACTTCTCCAACAAGCTCTGGAACGCCACCCGGTTCGCGCTGCTCAACGGCGCGCACATCGACGGTCCGCTGCCGGCGGCCGGCACCCTGTCGACCGTCGACCGGTGGATCCTGTCCCGGCTGGCGCACGTCACCGCCGAGGTGGACGAGCAGTTCGAGGCGTACGAGTTCGCGAAGGTCTGCGACCTGCTGTACCACTTCGCCTGGGACGACGTCTGCGACTGGTACGTGGAGCTGAGCAAGCCGGTGCTCGCCGAGGGTGGCCCGGCCGCCGCCGCCACCCGGCGGGTGCTCGGGCACGTGCTGGACCAGCTGCTGCGGCTGCTGCACCCGGTGATCCCGTTCGTCACCGACGAGCTGTGGTCCGCGCTGACCGGCGGTGAGACGGTCCTGACGGCCGCCTGGCCGCTGGCCGACCGTACGCTGGTCGACGACGCCGCGGAAGTCGAGGTCGCCACCCTCCAGCGGGTGGTGACCGAGATCCGCCGGTTCCGGTCCGACCAGGGGCTGCGGCCGACCCAGCGGGTCGCGGCCCGGCTGGACGGCCTCGCGCCGGCGGGCATCGCCGCGCACGAGTCGCTGATCCGGTCGCTGGTCCGGCTCGACGCGCCCGCCGAGGACTTCCAGGCCAGCGCCACCCTCGCCATGCCCGGGGAGGTCAGCGTCGCGCTGGACACCCGTGGCTCGATCGACGTGGCCGCCGAGCGGGCCCGGCTCACCAAGGACCGGACGGCCGCCGAGAAGGAGGCCGCGCAGGCCCGGGCGAAGCTGGACAACCCGGCCTTCGTCGGGAAGGCCCCGGAGCCGGTGGTGGCGAAGATCCGCGAACGGCTCGCCGTGGCCGAGGCCGACCTGATCCGGATCGACGCTGCCCTGGAGGCGCTGCCCTCGTGACCGACCGCACCGAATTCGCCGCCGTCGACGCCGCCCTGGCCGCCCGTGGCTTCACCCGCATGCATTTCGAGCTGGAGCGCATCGAGATGCTGCTCGACCTGCTCGGCAGCCCGCAGCGGGCGTACCCGTCGATCCACCTGACCGGGACCAACGGGAAGACCTCGACGGCCCGGATGATCGACTCGCTGTTGCGGGCCTTCGGGCTGCACACCGGGCGCTACACCAGCCCTCACCTGGAGACCGTCCGCGAGCGGATCAGCCTGGACGGGGAGCCGGTCAGCGAGGAGCGCTTCGTCGCCACGTACCGGGAGGTGGAGCCGCTGGCCGAGCTGGTCGACCAGCGCTCCGCCGAACCGCTGACCTACTTCGACCTGACCACCGCGCTGGCGTTCGCCACGTTCGCCGACGCGCCGGTCGACGTCGCGGTGGTCGAGGTCGGGCTCGGCGGCGCCGAGGACGCCACCAACGTGATCCAGGCCGGGGTGGCCGTGCTCACCCCGATCGGGCTGGATCACACCGAGTGGCTCGGCGACACCATCGAGGACATCGCGCTGCACAAGGCGGGCATCATCCACTCCGGCGCGACCGTCATCTGTGCCGCGCAGGAGGAGGAGGCCGCCCGGCCGATCCTGGAGCGCTGCGCCGAGGTGGGCGCCACCCTGGCGCGGGAGGGCGCGGAGTTCGGCGTGCTCCGCCGCTCGGTCGCGGTCGGCGGTCAGGTGCTCGCCATCCAGGGCCTCGGCGGGGTGTACGACGAGATCTTCATCCCGCTGCACGGCGCGCACCAGGCACAGAACGCCGCCGTGGCGCTCGCCGCCGTCGAGGCGTTCCTGGGCGCCGGCGCCAAGCGGCAGCTCGACATCGAGGCCGTCCGGGAGGGCTTCGCCGCGACCAGCTCGCCCGGCCGGCTGGAGAAGGTCCGCAGCGCCCCGACGGTCCTGCTCGACGGCGCGCACAACCCGCACGGGATGGCGGCCACGGTCACCGCGCTGCAGGAGGAGTTCGCGTTCAGCAAGCTGGTCGGCGTGCTGGCCGTGCTCGGCGACAAGGACGCCGCCAGTCTGCTGGAGCTGCTGGAGCCGGTGCTCGACTCGCTGGTGGTCACCGGCAACAGCTCGCCCCGGGCGATGCCGGTGGAGGAGCTGGCCGAGCTGGCCCGGGAGGTCTTCGGGTCGGAGCGGGTGGAGGTCGCCGAGGAGATGCCGGACGCCATCGAGGCGGCGATCGCCGAGGCCGAGTCCGACGTGCCCGGTGAGCTCTCCGGGGTCGGTGTGCTGATCACCGGGTCGGTGGTGACCGTGGCCGACGCCCGCCGGCTGCTGAAGCGATGACCGGCCCGATGGGGGAGCGCCCCGAGGAGGTCGTGCCGAGGCCGGACGCCGGACCGCGGACCGACGCGGCGGCCGACCCCCGTGGGCGGCCGGGCTCGACGCCGGCCGCCGGCGGGCCGGAGCCGGAGGAGGCCGGTGGCGGTCCGGTGGCCGGTGAGCCGGGGGAGCGGCGGTCCGGGCTGCGGAACCCGGAGAAGGCAGTACGCGGGCTCGGCGCCGGCACGCTGGCCCTGGAGGCCCTGGTGCTGCTGCTCGCCATCCAGCCGATCCGGGTGGTCGGCGGGGACCTCGGCGGCGCCGCCATCGCCGTGATCGTGGCGCTGGCCGTGGCCTGCGTGGTGCTGGCCGGCCGGATGGGGCGGCCGTGGGCCTGGCACGCGGGCACCGTGGTGCAGGGCCTGCTGATGCTCTCGGGCCTGCTGCACTGGTCGCTGCTGGTGCTGGGCGTCATCTTCGCCCTGGTGTGGGCCTACGCCCTGCACGTCCGCCGGGTCATCCTCGGCTGAGCCGCGGGCCGGGTGCCGTCAGGCGCCCGGCCCCGCCGTCACGCGTCGGCGAGGGTCCGCCACTGGGTGAGGGCGATGCCGTGCCCGTCCGGGTCGCGGAACGCCGCCGCCCACACCTCCAGCTTCGCGCCCCGGTTGACCACCCGCGGGGCGTACGTGAAGCGGACGCCGGAGCCGCGCAGCCGCTCGTACGCGGCCTGGATGTCGGCGACCTCGAGGTTGACGTGGACCAGCCGCCGGCTGATCGGGGCCGCTTCGGTGATCTCACGCAGCACGAGGCGGGTGGCACCGGAGGAGAGGACGGCGTTGCCGGAGCCCCGGTCCACCTCGTCGAAGCCGAGGTCCCGGTAGAACCCCAGCGACCGGGCCAGGTCGGTCACCAGCAGGGTGATGCCGATGCCGCTGATCGGGGTGGCCACCTCGGCGTCGTCGTCGCCCGCGTACCCGAAGATGGCCTCGTCCAGCTCCTCCGCGGTCGGGGGCGCCCCCGGCGCCGGATCGTCCAGCGGCAGGTCGATCGGGTCCAGCGGCACGTCGATCGGGTCCACCGGCACCGTCGCGTCGAACCGCTCCTCGGCGGGCGGGCGCGGCGCGGGGGTCGCCCGGCGGGGCAGCGGCCCGGCCGCCGGCTGCTCGACCACCGTGCCCTCCAGCACCACCTGGCCGCCCGGGCGCTGGTGCACCACCACCGGTTCGCGTTCCTCGGGCAGCACGGTGCCGTCGTCGAGGAGCGGATCCGGCGCGGGTGGGAAGTCGTCGCGGAAGTCGTCCTCCGGGGCGCGGTCGGCCCACGGCGGCGCCTCCTGCGCGATCAGCACCTCGTCGACCGGGTCGGGGCCCGCGTACTCCGGCGGGAGGTCCGCCGTCGCGGCGGTCGTCTCGGCGTGGGTGGGCACCTCGTCCCAGAGGACGCGGACGTGCCGCTGGTCGTCCAGGGCGACCCGGATGGGCAGCGGCTGGCCCAGCGACGGCCACTTGGCGACCGGCACCCGGGGTTCGATGATCTTCTTGGACCGGGGCGGCAGCCCGGGGGCGTCGATCACCAGCTGGAGCTCGCAGCGGCCGAAGGCGTACTGGGTGGGGGGCTCGGAGGCGCTGTGCACGTGCCCGACGCCGACCACCCAGGTGCGCCCGCCCCCGCGTACCGTGGCCAGGGCGATCGCCAGCACCAGCAGCGCGACGCCGAGGGCCACGATGGCCCAGCTGGTCATCCCCAGTCCGAACAGCACGACGAAGGTCGCCACGGTGCCGAGCACCGCGCCGATCAGCTTGCGCACCGGCGCGATGGGTCGGTTCCCGCCGTTCGCCACAGTGGACCTCCCAGGGGTCTAGGCCAGGCTAGGCCGCAGCGGCGACCGAGGGGAAGAGCAGCCGCCGCGCCGCCGCCGGGACCAGGTCGCTAGGCTGAACCTACCCAGCCAGACCGGCTTCCGCGCACAGGAGGAACCCAGCGTGTCCAGCAGCAGCCCGGATGAGCGCACGCTCGTACTGATCAAGCCCGACGCGGTCCGCCGCGGTCTGGTCGGCGAGATCGTGTCCCGCTTCGAGCGCAAGGGCCTGCGGATCGACGCGATGGTGACGCGGACGATGGACGGCGACTTCGCCGACCAGCACTACGCCGAGCACGTCGACAAGCCGTTCTACCCGCCGCTGAAGGCCTTCATGACCGGCGGCCCGCTGGTCGCCCTGGTGCTCTCCGGCGACCAGGTGATCGAGGTGGTGCGCGGCATGCTCGGCAGCACCGACGGCCGCAGGGCCGCCGCTGGCACCATCCGGGGCGACCTCTCCCTGTCCAACCGGGAGAACCTGGTGCACGCGTCCGACTCGACGGACAGCGCCAAGCGCGAGCTCGCCCTCTGGTTCCCCGAGCTGGTCTGAGCGCGTCGGCCCCGCCCCCGGTCCCGGGGGTCGGGGCCGTCCCGTGTGCTCAGCCGGACAGCCGGGACAACTTAGCCGGGTTGCCGATCAGGTAGAGGTCCGTGATTCGGCCGTCCGCGGCCGCGATCGCCAGCGTGTAGCGAGTCCCGTCGGGCCAGCGGTGCACCAGCGCCGGCCCGCCGTTCAGCTCGGTGAGGGCCGCCTCGATACTGCGGGGCCGGCCGTAGACGCCAGCGAAGAAGCGGGCGATCCGGTCCGCGCCGCGCACCGGGTTGCGCGCCGCACGGACGGCGCCGCCCCCGTCGTTCCAGGAGACCGCGTCGGACGCCACCAGCTCGGTCAGCCGGGCCAGGTCGCCGTCGCGGGCGGCGGCCAGGAAGGCGTCCAGCAGCCGCTGCTGCTCGGCCGGGCCGGCGGTGAAGCGCCGCCGGCCGTCGGCGATCCGGGCGACCGCCCGGTGGTGCAGCTGCCGGCAGTCGGCCGCCGACCGGTCCAGGATGTCGCCGATCTCCGCGTACGGCAGGGCGAACGCGGTGTGCAGCACGTAGACCGCGCGCTCCGGCGGGGTGAGCCGTTCCAGCAGGTGCAGCAGCGCGACCGACACCGAGTCCCGCAGCTCGGCACTGTCCAGCGGCCCGAACGGCTCCGCCGCGCCGGTCGGCACCGGTTCGGGCAGCCACGGCCCGACGTACGTCTCCCGGGCGGCCTGCCGGGTGCGCAGCCGGTCCAGCGCCAGCCGGGTCACCACCCGGGACAGGTACCGGCGCGGCTCGGCGACCGACTCCCGGTCGACGTCGAGCCAGCGCAGGTACGCCTCCTGGAGCACGTCCTCCGCGTCGTGCAGGCTGCCCAGCAGCCGGTACGCCAACCCGAGCAGCATCGGCCGGTGCGCCTGAAGCGCACCGGCCGCCTGCGCTGCCGAGGTGCCGGTCACACCTCGGTCGGCGGCTGCGCCTGGCTGGTCACCGCGATCCGGTTCCACACGTTGATTGTGGCGATCGCGACGACCAGATCCGCCAGCTCCTTCTCCGACCACACCTTGGCGGCGGCGTCCCAGACCTCGTCCGGCACGCCGTGCTCGCCGAGCCGGGTGACCGCGTCGGTCAGCGCCAGCGCGGTCCGCTCCCGCTCGTCGAAGAACGGCGCCTCCCGCCAGGCGGCGACCGCGAAGAGCCGCCGGCTGGACTCGCCCGCGGCCAGCGCGTCCCGGCTGTGCATGTCCACGCAGAACGCACAGCCGTTGAGCATCGACGCCCGCAGCTTCACCAGCTCCAGCACCGTGTGGTCGACGTTGGCCTGGACGTACTTCTCCAGCCCGAACACCGCCTGGTACGCCTGCGGCACGACGGCCGCCATGTCGATCCGACTCATTTCCGGCCTCCCTCGATAACGGCTACACGCGTACGACGGGAGACCGCGCCGCCGACGTGACAGCGGACGGCTGTGACGGTGGTCATGCCCCGGCGGTCCACCAGTGGTCAGCCGCGGTTCCCCCGCCGGCCACCCGCACCGCCGGAACACCTCATCTGCGCCCGGTAGACCACTGGTGACCGACTTCCATCGGAGGGGACAGATGACTGCTCTCGATCGACGTACCCTGCTGCGGGCCGGACTGGCGACGGGCGCCGGACTGGCCGGCGCTGGCCTCCTCGGCGGTGGCCCGGCCGGCGCCGCGCCGGCCTGGCGCCCGTCCGGCCGTCCGGTGCTCACCCACGGCGTGCAGAGCGGCGACGTGACCGCCGAATCGGCGCTGGTCTGGACCCGTGCCGACCGGCCGGGCCGGATGGTCGTCGAGGTGAGCCGCCGCCCCGACCTGCGCGGCGCCCGGCTGCTGCGCGGCCCGGTGCTGGACCCGTCGACGGACTTCACCGGCCGGGTGCGGCTGCGCGGGCTGCCGGCGGGCGAGCGGCTGCACTACCGGGTGCGGGTGACGGACCTGGACCGGCACGGCGTGGCCAGCGAGCCGCTGGTCGGGGCGTTCACCACCGCCCCGGGGCATCATGACCGCCGCGACGTGCGGTTCGTCTGGACCGGTGACATCGTCGGGCAGGGCTGGGGGATCAGCCCGGACTTCGGCGGGATGAGCATCTTCCGGTCGATGAGCGCCGTCCGGCCGGACTTCTTCCTGTGCAGCGGCGACACCGTGTACGCCGACGGCCCGCTCGGCGAGAGCGTGTCGCTGCCCGACGGCCGGATCTGGCGCAACCTGGTGACGCCGGAGAAGACCAAGGTCGCCGAGACCCTGACCGAGTACCGGGGGCAGTTCGCCTACAACCTGCTCGACGAGCACCTGCGGGCGTTCGCCGCCGAGGTGCCGCAGGTCAACCAGTGGGACGACCACGAGGTGCTCAACAACTGGTACCCGGGGGAGATCCTGGACGATGCCCGGTACACCGAGCGGCGGGTGGACGTGCTGGCCGCCCGGGCCCGGCAGGCGTTCCACGAGTGGCTGCCCGTCCCGGACGGCGGGCCGATGTACCGGCGGCTGTCGTACGGCCCGCTGCTGGACGTCTTCGTGCTCGACATGCGGACCTACAAGGACCCGAACGACGGCAACACCTACGCCGACCGGAACCGCGGCCTGCTCGGGCGGGAGCAGCGGCAGTGGCTGATCCGGGAGCTGAGCCGGTCCCGGGCGACCTGGAAGGTGATCGCGAACGACCTGCCGCTCGGGCTCGTGGTGCCGGACGGTCCGGGCGCCCAGGAGGGGGTGGCGCAGGGCGATCCGGGGGCGCCGGCCGGGCGTGAGCTGGAATTCGCCGAGGTGCTGGGCGCAGCCCACCGGGCCGGGGTGACCGGCATCGTCTTCCTCACCGCGGACGTGCACTACGCCGCGGCGCACCACTACGACCCGGCGCGGGCGGCGGTGCGCGACTTCACCCCGTTCTGGGAGTTCGTCTCCGGCCCGGCCCACGCCGGCGCGTTCGGCCCGAACGCCCTGGACGGCACGTTCGGTCCGCAGGCCGTGTTCACCCACGCCCCGCCCCGGGCCAACACCTCGCCGGCGGAGGGCTTCCAGCATTTCGGCGAGGTCGCGATCGACGGCGCGTCGGGCGACCTCACCGTCCACCTCCGCGACCGCGACGGCGTCTCTCTCTGGACCACCACCCTCCCCG
>NZ_QGKS01000352.1 GCF_003172935.1 Micromonospora sicca
CCGCGGCCGGTCGGCGGGTCCGGTCCAGCTCCCGCCGGAGCTGCTGGCACTCGCGGGCAGCCTCACCCCGGAGGCCCTCACCCCCGAGCTGATCGCCGGGCCGGGCCGGGCTCGGCCTCGGCGGACGGCTGCTCCGCCGGGGGCGCCGGTCGCTGGGCCGGTACGACCAGCCGGTCGCCGTCGAGGTCGCGCCGCGGCTCGGCGGCGGGCGGGGCACTCACCGGAGCCTGGCGGGACACGGGCGGCTCCTCCTCGGCGTAGCGCACGCCGTTGACGTGGGGACGGCCGTTGACCCGGGCCGGCGGCGCCTCGGCGGGCGGCCCGGCCAGCGGGGCCGGCAGGTCACCGTGTCGAGTGGACGAGGCGCCCCAGCCGCCGGCGGGGTCGGGCTGCCGCCAGGCGGGTGTCGGCTCGCGGCCGGCCTCCCCGCCGCGGGACCAGCCGGCTGCCGGGGGCGCCCACCCGCCGGCGGAACGGGCCAGGTCGTCCTGCTGACCCGTCCCGTCGCCGTGCTCTCCCGGGGTGGCGGCTCCGGGTTGCCCTGATTCACTCACCGCGCGCTCCTTGGTCGCCCCCGCTGAGGCTACCGTGTGGTGACAGTGGCGATAAGTTACAGCGGCGGGCCAATTCCGGGACGGGTTCACGACCCGGACCGGTTCGGGTGATAAGTGCCGGCTCGTACGACGAAACTCGGAGGCTCCCATGACCGCTGTGGGGAACGGTGCACAGACCGCAGGCCGGCCCACCCGCCTGCCCCGTTCGGCGCGGCGCAAGCAGCTGCTCGCGGCCGCCCAGGAGGTGTTCGTCGCCCAGGGCTACCACGCCGCGGCGATGGACGACATCGCCGAGCGGGCGGGGGTCTCCAAGCCGGTGCTCTACCAGCACTTCCCGGGCAAGATGGAGCTCTACCTGGCGCTGCTGGACACGCACTGCGACGCCATCGTGGCGAAGGTGCACGACGCGATGCGCGGCACCAACGACAACAAGGAGCGGGTGAGCGCGTCGGTGCGCGCGTACTTCGACTTCGTCGACCACGAGAGCGAGGCGTTCCGCCTGGTCTTCGAGTCGGACCTGCGCAACGACCCGGCCGTCCGGCAGCGGGTGGAGCGGGTCGAGCAGGGCTGCATCGCGGCGATAACCGACACCATCATCTCGGACACCGGCGTCAGCCGGGCGCACGCCGAGCTGCTCGCCTCCGGCCTGGTCGGGGCGGCGGAGACGGCGGCGCAGTTCTGGCTGGCCGGCGGGCGGCAGGTGCCGAAAGCGGAGGCGGAGGCGCTGGTCGCCGCGCTGTCCTGGCGGGGCATCGCCAGCTTCCCGCTGCAAGGTGAGTCAGCCTGAACATCGGGCCGTCAGATCGGATAGCCTTCGCACGGCGGCTTTTTCGCCCCAGTTGAGGTTGAGGAGGCACCGTGGAGGTCAAGATCGGCGTGCAGTACGCGCCGCGCGAGCTGGTCCTGGAGAGCGCGCAGACGCCAGCCGAGATCGAGCAGATCGTGACCGACGCCTTCGCCAAGGGCGAGGGCACCCTCTCCCTGACCGACGAGAAGGGCCGACGGGTGATCGTGCCGGTCAACAAGGTCGCGTACGTCGAGATCGCGGAGGCCGCGCCCCGCGCGGTCGGGTTCACCGTCCGCTGACGATCCGGTTGCCGCGGCAGGCGACGCACCCGCGTCCCTGCCGCGCGGCACGCCCGAGGCGGCTCAGTTGTTCAGCCCGGCGGCGGTCATCCGCGCGGTGTGCGCGGCGGTCATCCGCCGGAACAGCGCCGGCACGTCCGCGCCCTCCCGCCGCGTGATCAGCGAGGTCAGCCCGCCCCGGTCGGCGGCGGCGACCCGCCCGGCCTGGGAGAGCGCCTCCCCGACGAGCCGCCGCGCCCACATCGAGAGCCGGTTGGCCACCCGCGGGTCGGCCTCGATCGCCGCCCGCATCTCGGCGGCGGCGAACTCGGCGTACCGGGAGTCGTGCAGGACATCGAGGACCAGCCGGCGGTCCGGTTCGGCCAGGCCGTCGGCGATCTCCCGGAGGAAGTCGTCGGTGATGGCGTCGCCGACGTACGCCTTGGTCACCGCCTCCAGCCAGTTCTTCGGCTCGGTCGAGTCGTGGTACGCCTGGAGCGCCCCGACGTACGGGGCCATCGCGTCGTCGGGCGGCACGCCGAGCGCCGCGAGCCGGTCGGCGATCCGCCGGTAGCTGCCGATCTCGGCCGCGGCCATCTCGCTCAGCGCGGCCCGGCGGCGCAGGTCCGGGGCGAGCCGGGCGTCGGCGGCCAGCCGGTCGAACGCCAGCAGCTCCCCGTACGCCACCAGGCCGAGCAGGTCGACGAGGGCCGGGTCGGGCGCGGTCGGGGCGGACACCAGCGCAGGCTACCGTCCGGCCAGGTGACCCGGCCGCCCACGCCCTTGTGGCGCAGGTCACACCCGTTACCCCCGGACGTCGCCCGGTCACCCGGAATCAGGACAGCCACCAGGGGGTTCAGGTAGTATGGAACAGTTGCCGTGGGCGTCGATCCGATCAGTGAACTGATCGCACCCGACCCGCGGCGCGCGTGCGGCCCGGTCCGGCTCGGCATTCCGCCCGACCGTGTGGCCCGCGCCATACCGATCGCGCCCTGAGGACATGACGGGGCGCACCACGAGAGGGCACCCCCAAATCCATATGAGCGAGCTGATTCAGGACAACGTGGGCCAGGAACTGGCCCCCACCGCTCCGGTCCGTCCGGAGGCTCCCACTTTCGCCGAACTCGGCGCCCGCCAGGAGACCGTCGAGGCCCTGGCCGCCGCCGGCATCACCCGCGCGTTCGCCATCCAGGAGTACGCGCTGCCGATCGCGCTGCGCGGCGTAGACCTGATCGGCCAGGCACCGACCGGCACCGGCAAGACCCTCGGCTTCGGCGTACCGCTGCTGGAGCGCGTCTTCGCCCCCGCCGAGGGCAGCGACGGCGTGCCGCAGGCGCTGGTCGTCGTCCCCACCCGCGAGCTGGGCATCCAGGTCGCCAAGGACCTCGCCGCCGCGGGCAAGACCCGGGGCGTGCGGGTGCTGCCGATCTACGGCGGCGTGGCGTACGAGCCGCAGATCGACGCGCTGCGTAAGGGCGTCGAGATCCTGGTCGGTACGCCCGGCCGGCTGATGGACCTGCAGAAGCAGAAGCACCTGCGGCTCGACCGGGTGCGCGCGCTGGTCCTCGACGAGGCCGACCGGATGCTCGACCTGGGCTTCCTCGACGACGTCGAGAAGATCCTCGCGATGCTGCCGGAGGACCGGCAGACCATGCTGTTCTCGGCCACCATGCCGGACCCGATCGTCGCCCTGTCCCGGCGCTTCCTGCGCCGGCCGGTGACCATCCACGCCGGGCACACCGCCGAGACCGGCCCGTCGCCGCAGACGCAGCAGCTGGTCTACCGCACCCACTCGATGAACAAGGTCGAGATCGTCGCGCGCATCCTCCAGGCGGAGGGGCGCGGCCTGACCATGATCTTCACCCGGACCAAGCGGGCCGCCGACCGGGTCGCCGAGGACCTCGACTTCCGCGGCTTCGCGGTCGCCGCCGTCCACGGGGACCTGGGCCAGGGCGCCCGCGAGCGGGCCCTGCGGGCGTTCCGCGCCGGCAAGATCGACATCCTGGTCGCCACCGACGTGGCGGCACGTGGGCTCGACGTCACCGGCGTCACCCACGTCATCAACTACGACTGCCCCGAGGACCAGGACACCTACACCCACCGGATCGGTCGTACCGGCCGGGCCGGGGCGACCGGTGTCGCGGTGACCTTCGTCGACTGGGACGACATGCCCCGTTGGCGGATCATCGACAAGACGCTCGGGCTGGAGATGCCGGAGCCGCTGGAGACGTACCACACCTCTCCGCACCTCTACACCGACCTGGACATCTCCCGCGACGTCACCGGCACCCTGCCGACCGCCGAGCGGACTCGGGCCGGGCTGTCGGCGGAGGTCGAGGAGGACCTCGGCGGCCGGCCCCGGCGCGGTGAGAGCCGGGGCTCCCGCCGCGGCGAGAGCCGCGGCCGGAGCGAGCGCGGCGACCGCGAGCGCGGCGACCGCGAGCGCGGCCGGGGCTGGGGCGGCGACGCCGCGGCCACGCCCGAGGGCGGGACGCCCGCCGACGCCTCCGCCGAGGAGGGCACCCGTACCCCGCGCCGGCGGCGTCGCCGCCGGGCGGGCGAGACGATCGCCGGCGAGCCCACCGCGGTGATCTCCGCCGAGGACGGCAGCGAGCCGGCCGCGGCGGCCTCCGCCGAGGGCGAGGCGGCGTCGAAGCCGCGTCGCCGCCGGCGCCGCCGTGGTGCGGGTGGTTCGGGCGCCGGTACGCCGGCCGAGGCCACCGCCGACTGACCCTTGCGACACTCCGACGTCCCCCGCACCGGTCCCCGGTACGGGGGACGTCCCCTGTCCGGGGGCCACGCAGCCGGGCCGGGCTGCCGGCGCTCGGACGCGGGACACCCCACCTGGTGCCCTTTGCTCTGCTGCAGCGGAGGCAACACCATCGCCCGCCAGGTGTTGCGGCGGCTGAAGCAGAGCAAAGGATGTCGAGAGGACACCCAGCACCGGCACTCCCTGCCACCGCGAGCGGAGCGGAGGGGTGCCACAGGACACCCACGACCGGACCGCCGGGGAAGCCGGCGGCCGGGAAGGATGATGGAGCGATGCCGGAACCGCTGGACGCCGCCCTGACCGAGGTCCGGGCGCTGCTGCTCGACCCCGCCCTGACCCGGGCGGTCGCCGCCGGACGACGCCGGGGGCACCGGCCCTCGGTGGTCCGCGCCGAGCTGCGGCCGGTCACCCTCAAGGCCGGCCCGCGGCTACAGATCTCCACCTCCGACGGGGCCCGGCCGTACACCAGAAACGTGGCGCCGGGCGTGGAGGCCGGCGCGGCGGTCGACGCGCTGCTGGCCGAGCCGTTCGGGAACTGGCATGTGGAGACGGCCGACGCGACGCTGCAGCTGCGGGTGACCAAGTCGGGCGAGGCGCAGGTGCACCGGGCGGCGGCGAGCCGGCCGGCGGCCGAGCCGGGCGGGCACGACCGGGAGAAGGACTACCTGCTCGACCCGGGCGATCCGATCTTCGCCGAGATCGGCGGCTCGGCCGCGAAGCGCCGACAGGTGGACGCGTTCCTCCGGGCGCTGGCCGCGACCCTGCCGGACGACCTGACCGGCCCGCTCCGCGTGGTCGACCTGGGCTGCGGCAACGCGTACCTGACCTTCGCCGCCCACCGGTACCTCACCGCCCGCGGGCTGGACGTGGAGCTGGTCGGCGTGGACGTGCGCGAGGACCAGCGCCGGCGCAACACCGAGCTGGCCGAGCGGCTGGGCTGGGCGGACCAGCTTCACTTCGTCGCCGGCACCATCGCCGACGCGGTGGTCGAGCCGGCCCCGGACCTGGTGCTGGCGCTGCACGCCTGCGACACCGCCACGGACGAGGCGCTGGCCCGCGCCGTCCGGTGGGGGGCCCGCTGGGTGCTCGCCGCGCCCTGCTGCCACCACGACATCGCCGCCCAGCTGCGCGCCCGGCCGGCGCCCGCGCCGTACGACCTGCTCACCCGGCAGGGCATCCTGCGGGAGCGGTTCGCCGACGTGCTGACCGACGCGCTGCGGGCCGGGCTGCTCCGGCTGCACGGCTACCGGGCGGAGGTGGTCGAGTTCGTCGACTCCCGGCACACCCCGCGGAACCTGCTGATTCGGGCCCGCCGGATCGGGACGGCCCCGACCGACGCGCAGCGGGCGGAGTACCGGGAGCTGGTCGACCAGTGGCAGGTCACGCCGCGGCTGGAGACCCTGCTGTCCGGCGCGGGGACCGACGGGCCGGCGGCCTAGCGGCCCCGCTCGCCGCTGCGCTTCCCGACGCCCCGCGAGTCCCGCCCACGAGACGATCAGACCGGTCGGTCGGTTGCCTCCGCGTCGCGCCGTACTACCCTCTTAGGCGCACCGTCCGGTGCTCCGGTCGGGAAGGAAGACCCCGCAGGAATGGGTTCCGCAGAGGTATCGCCGCAGATGGCCTTCGCGCGTTTCGTGCGTCGCGCCATCGACGACGCCCGTGAAGTGCGCGGCTGGACGGTGACCGACCTGGCCACGCACACCGGCGTGGGCCGCTCCACCGTGTTCCGCTGGCTCGCCGGTGACTGGCAGGACTACCCCGAGCTGGCCAAGGTGCGCGGCTTCTGCGGTGCCCTCGACCTGCCGGTGGCGGCCGCCTTCCGGGCCCTCGGGTTGCCCGACGCCGGCCCCACGCCGCGCCGCCGCGCCGAGGACGCGCCGGTGGAGGCGGACGTCCGGGTGATCCTGGAGCGGCTGGCCGACCCCAGCGTTCCCGCCGAGGAGAAGCACCACATCCGCGACCTGCTCCGCTACCTGGCCCGCCGCCCGGTCCGCCGGGCCGGCTGAGCGGTCAGCCTGCCGGTCCACCGGGCCGCCCGAGCGGTCGGCGAGCGGTCAGGGCACCGTCACCGTGAAGCCGGCGGTGTGCACCACGCCGGCCACCTGGAAGTCCAGGAACATCCGGTAGCGGCCGGGGCCGGGCACGGTCAGCTGGAACGTCACCGCATCGCCGTCCCGCCCGCTCTGCGGGTGCACGTGCAGGTAGCCCAGGTCGCCCTCGCGGAGCGCGACCAGGTGGCCGTACGCGCCCAGGTAGCGCTCCAGCGGCGCCGCGGCGGCACCGGCGCTGACCCGGAACCGCAACGGAGTCGGCTCCCCCGCCTTCGGGGTCCCCTCGTAGGCGACGGTGAACCCGTCGACCGTGCCGGTGGTGGCCGGCGCCGGCAGCGGGCGGGGCGCGTACCCGCCGGGGGCCGTCAGGTCGGTCCCGAGGGTGACGGCGGTCTGCCCGCCGTCGTCGGCGACCGCGGTGAAGTCCGCGTACGCCCGCCAGACGCCCGGCTCGGTCAGCGTCAGCGGCACCGACCAGGTGCCGTCCGGGGCCATCGTCGGGTGCAGGTGCTGGTAGCCGGTGAGGTCGCGGCGGACCACGATCAGGTGCATCGGCTTGTCGTGCACGACGGCGAACCGGGTGACCGCCCGCCGCCGCTGGTCGCGGATCTGGAACCGCAGCTCACCGGCCCGGCCGACCGGGAACTCCACGGCCGACGGGGTGAGGGTGTAGCCGGCCGCGCTGACCGACAGGCCGGCGGCGTCCGCGGCGGTGCCCTGGTCGACGGCCGCCCCGCCGTGCGAGTGCGCGCCGGTGCCGGGCGGGTGGGTGTGCCCGCCGGCCGTCGGGGCCGCGCCGGACGCCGTGCTGGGCGGCGGGTTCAGCCGGCCGAGGCCGAAGCCGAGGAGTACGGCGAGCACCAGCCCGCCGACCACCAGCGCCAGCCGCAGGGTGCTCCGGTCCGGCCGGAGGGGCGGCCCCCCCACCGGGACGCCGAAACCGACCGCCGGCGCGGGCCCGACCGCCGGCGCGGGCTCGACCGGCCACGCGGGCGGGTCTGCGGCGGCCGGTCCGGCGGGCGGCGACTCAGGCAACGCCGCCGGCCAACTCGTAACCCGCCTCGTCGACGGCGGCCCGCACCGACTCGACCGGCAGCGGCGCGGTGCTGGTGACGGTGGCGGTGCCGGTGGTCAGATCCACCTGGACCTCCTCGACGCCGGGCAGGGCGGACAGCTCCCCGGTGACCGCCCGCACACAGTGCTCGCAGGTCATCCCGGTGACGGCGTACGTCTGCGTGACGGGTCGCTGCTCGGTCATGGGCCCACGGTACCGCTGGACGTGGTGCCGGCCCGCGCACGGTCGGTGACGGTGGTGACGCTCGCATTCCGGCCCGGCCGGGAACTTTTCCTGGGCCGCGGACGACCGCCCCGGGAACCCCGCCGCCACCCGGTGCCGGCGAGCCGGGTCAGCCGGCCACGGCGAGGGCGAGGGGCAGGACGTCGGGGGCGCCGGCCCGGCGCAGCAGCCGGGCCACCATGGTCGCCGTCCAGCCCGAGTCGATCAGGTCGTCGACGAGCAGCACCGGCCCGTCCAGCCCGGCGAGGGCGGCGGCCAGCTCGTCCGGAACGGTGAAGGCGTCGTGCAGCGCGCGTACCCGCTGGGCGCTGTTGCCGCGCGGCCCGCCGGCCCCGCCCGGACCGGCGGGGACCACCCGGCCGAGCAGCGGCAGCCGGCCCACGGTGGCGATCCGCTCGGCGAGCGAGCCGACCAGCGCGGGGCGCGTCCGGGAGCCCACCGCGACCACGCCGACCGGGCGGCGCGGCCAGGGGTCGTCGCCGTGCGCCCAGGCCTTCAACACCTCGACCACGGCCGCGGCCACGTCGTCCGGGACCGGTCCGTCCGCCGCCTCCGGCCCGACCAGGCCGCGCAGCCGCCCACCCCAGCCCAGGTCGGACAGCCGTCCCACGGCCCGCCCGGGCAGTGCCTGCTCCGTCGGTGGGATCCGGCCCTTCAGCGGTACGCCCACCGCCTCTAGACCGGTCGGCCAGAGCTTCTTCGGCGCGATCTCCACGCCGGGGCGGCCCAGGAAGGTCTGCGCGGCGGTGAGCGCCGCGTCGGAGACCTCGGCGGTGAAGAGCGGACCGGCGCAGCGGTCGCACCGGCCGCAGTCGCCCGCCCCGGCGTCGTCCAGGCATTCCCGCAGGTAGCGCATCCGGCAGCCGGGCGTGGTCGCGTACTCCCGCATGGCCTGCTGCTCGGCGGTGCGCGCCTGGGCGACGCGGCGCAACCGGGCCTCGTCGTAGACCCAGGGCTCGCCGGTGGCGAGCCAGCCGCCGCGGACCCGGCGGACCGCGCCGTCCACGTCGAGCACCTTGAGCATCAGCTCCAGCCGGGTCCGGCGCAGGTCGACGACCGGTTCGAGGGCCTGGGTGGACATCGGCCGGTCGGTGGGCAGCGCGGCGAGCACGGCGCGGACCTGCTCCTCCGGCGGGAAGGCCAGGGAGGCGAAGTAGCGCCAGATGGCCGCGTCCTCCACGCCGGGCAGGAGCAGCACCTCGGCGTGCTCCACGGCCCGGCCGGCGCGGCCGACCTGCTGGTAGTAGGCGATCGGCGAGGGCGGCGCGCCGAGGTGGACCACGAAGCCGAGGTCCGGCTTGTCGAAGCCCATGCCCAGTGCGGAGGTGGCGACCAGCGCCTTGATCTTGTTGTCGAGCAGGTCCTGCTCGGCGGCGCGGCGGTCGGCGTCCTCGGCCTGGCCGGTGTAGGAGGCCACCGACCAGCCCCGGGCCCGCAGGAACTCGGCCGTCTCCCCGGCCGCCGCCACGGTCAGCGTGTAGATGATCCCCGAGCCGGGGAGCCGGTCCAGATGGTCGGCGAGCCAGGCCAGCCGGTGCGCCGGGCTCGGCAGGTCGAGTACGCCCAGCCGCAGCGACTCCCGGTCCAGCGTGCCGCGCAGCACCAGAGCGTCACCCAGTTGCTCGGCGACGTCGGCGGTGACCCGCTCGTTGGCGGTGGCGGTGGTGGCGAGCACCGGCGTCCGCTCGGGCAGGTTGCCCAGGAAGGTACGCAGGCGGCGGTAGTCCGGGCGGAAGTCGTGCCCCCAGTCCGAGACGCAGTGCGCCTCGTCCACCACCAGCAGGCCGGTGGTGGCGGCCAGCTTCGGCAGCACGGTGTCCCGGAAGTCCGGGTTGTTGAGCCGTTCCGGGCTGATCAGCAGCACGTCCACCGCGCCGGCGTGGATCTCGCCGGTGATCTCGTCCCACTCGTCGAGATTGGCCGAGTTGATGGTGCGGGCCCGGATGCCGGCGCGCGCCGCCGACTCCACCTGGTTGCGCATCAGGGCCAGCAGCGGCGAGACGATCACGGTCGGGCCGGCGGCGTCGGGGCGCTCCCGCAGCAGGGCGGTGGCGACGAAGTACACCGCCGACTTTCCCCACCCGGTGCGCTGCACGCAGAGCACCCGACGCCGGTCCACCACCAGCGCCTCGATCGCCCGCCACTGGTCCTCGCGCAGCCGGGCGTGCTCGCCGGCCAGCCGGCGCAGCACCGCCTCGGCTCGCTCCCGTACCGCCGCCCGATCCTGGCTCATCCGGCATTTCTACCAGCGCCCGCCGACTTCACCCCCGCCCCGGCCCGCGCCCGCTCCCGGTGATCAAGAGGTTTGCGTCACCATCCGGGCCCGGCCGGACGCAAGCTTCTTGGTCAACTCTGCTGGGACGGGGTGGGGTGCGGGAGCGGGGGGAGGAAGACCAGGAGGTCGCGGAGAGAGTCGGTGAGCAGCGGCGGCAGGAGGCAGCGGGCGGCCAGCTCCTCCATCGAGCCGAACGGGCCGCGCAGCCACCGGTCCATCGCCACCTGTCGGGCCTGCCCTGCGTTGATCCCGGGCAGCCGGGCGATCACCCGCTCTTCCACCGCGTTGATGTCCACCAGGCCACCGTCGTCGAAGGTCCGGGGCAGGTCGGGTCGGCCGATGTGCAGC
>NZ_QGKS01000150.1 GCF_003172935.1 Micromonospora sicca
CTCCGGCTCGACCTGGCCGACGGCGCCGACCCGGCCGAGGTGAGCCGCCAGGTGGCGCGGCTGCTCCAGGATCGGATGGGGCTGGCCGCCGCCCCGCAGAACCTGCCGGGGATGCCCGCCACGCCGCCGCCTCCGGTGCGCCGTCGCTCCGAGCGGCGCGCTGCCGAGACGCGCCCCGCCGAGGAGCGCGCCGGCGCCTCGCGTACCGGCCCGGCTCCGGCGGACCCGCGGGCGACGGACAGTCGCGACCCGCGCGCCCCGGAGAGCCGCCCCGGCCAGGAGCCCGAGGGGCGGGCCGGCCGGCTGGCCGAGGCGTCCGACCCGGAGAGCCGTAACGAGGCACGGGCGGAGCCGGAGACGCCGCGCCGGAGACGCCCGGCCGCGCCGCACCGGGGTCGGGCCACGGTGGAGGAGACGTCGCTCGCCGCCGCACCGGCCGGCGCCGCCACCGGCAGCCCGGCGACGCTCGGCACGTCGTACTCGGGTGGTCAGATGACCACGACGGAGACCGCGCCCTCCCGACCGCTGGACACCGGCGGCGCGCCGGGGCCCCGGGTGGTGATCGACCACGTCCAGGTGAGCACCTTCGGCCTCGACGCCACCGTCGAGGTCCGCCTGATCGCCGCGGACGCGACCGCCGAGGGCCACTCCACCGGCCCGGCCGTCGACGGCTACGTGCTGCGGCTCTGCGCGGTGGCCGCCGCGGCCGCCGTGGACGAGCTGCTGCGCGGCGCCGTCCAGCCGGGGGACCGGGGGCGCTGTTTCGTGGAGCACACCGCCGTGGTGCCGTTCGGCAACTGCGAGGTCGCCACCGTGGTGGTGCTGCTGGTCTGCGACGGGTGGGTGGAGCAGCTGGCCGGTTCGGCGCTGGTCGCCGGCGACCCCCGGCAGGCGGTGGTCCGGGCGACCCTGGCCGCCGTGAACCGTCGGCTCGAGGCGCTGCTGGCCTGATCCGCGACCGGTGTCGGCCAGCGGTGGCGTGGGAAACACTGGGAGCATGAAGCGCGCCACCCTCTGGCCGGACCATCTCCTGCCGGCGCACCACGTGCCGCCACCCTGGCCCGGCCGCGCGGTACGCCTCGACGGCACGGTCACCTACGTACGGGACACCCCGGCCACCGCGCCCGGCGCGGAGCCGGGGCTCTACGTGCACGGCCTGGGCGGTTCGTCGCAGAACTGGACGGACCTGGCCGGTCTGCTCGCCGACCGGCTGGACGGCCAGGCCATCGACCTGCCCGGCTTCGGGCGCAGCGAGCCGGGCCGGCGCTACACGATCCCCACCTTCGCCGAGCGGGTGGTGCGCTGGATCGAGCACAGCGACCGGGGACCGGTGCATCTCTTCGGCAACTCGCTGGGCGGGGCGATCTCGGTGCAGGTCGCGGCGTCGCGGCCGGACCTGGTGCGGACGCTGACCCTGATCTCCCCGGCGCTGCCGTTCCTGGACTTCCGGCGGTCCCTCCAGGGGCGGATGCTGCCGCTGTTGGCGATCCCCCGGGGCGAGCGGCTGGCCGCCTGGCGGCTGGCCCAGCTCGCTCCGGAGGTGACGGCCCAGCAGGTGATGGAGGCCTGCGTGGCCGACCTGTCCCGGATCTGCGACCAGCGCCGGCAGGAGGCGGTCGAGGAGATCCGGATCCGCTACGAGGCCGCGCACTACGCCGCCGCGTACGTCCGGACGTTCCGCGGTCTGGTCTCCAGCTTCCTGCGGTCGTACCTGCCGGGGTCGGGTTCGCTCTGGCGGCTGGCCGCCACGGTGCGGGCGCCCACGCTGGTCGTCGGCGGTCGGCAGGACCGGCTGGTCGACGTCCGGGTGGCGCCGCAGGCGGCCCGGGTCATCCCGGACAGCCGGCTGCTGATGCTCGACGGTGTCGGCCACGTGGCGCAGCTGGAGGTGCCGCGTACGGTGGCGCGGGCGGTGGTGGGGCTGCTCGCCGAAACGGGGGAGAGCGCGCGGGGCCACGACATGGCAGGCTGAGCCGGATGCCCAGTTCCCCCCGGCCGCGCCATGGCTCCGCGCGGCCTGCCCCCGCCGGCTACCGCACCGCTCGACCCGCCGCCCGCCGTTGGCGGCCGGCCATGGTGGTGCTCGCCTTCCTCGTCACCGCCGGGGTCGCCGTCGGCGTGGCGGTGCAGCGGCCGCCGGCCAGCGCCGAGGTGCTGGTGGACGACGCCTCGCCCGCCCGGCCGGCCGCCCAGCCGGCCGCGCTCGCGCCGCCCCCGTCGCCGTCCGGCCGGCCCCTGCCGAGCCAGTCGACCGCCGCCGAGCCGGTGCTGAGCCTGCCCGGCCCGGTGCCCTTCGCGGGCCGGGGCAGCTTCGGGTACGACGACCGCCCGGGCGGGGTGCTCGGGCGGTCGGGCACGCTGGGGCGCTTCCGGGTGGCGGTGGAGAACGGTTCCGGGGAGGACGTGCACGCCTTCGGCGACGCGGTGCAGACGGCGCTCGCGGGTCCGGGGAGC
Organism: Micromonospora sicca; assembly: GCF_003172935.1. Taxonomy (GTDB): domain Bacteria; phylum Actinomycetota; class Actinomycetes; order Mycobacteriales; family Micromonosporaceae; genus Micromonospora; species Micromonospora sicca. The sequence continues at coordinate 2,455 of NZ_QGKS01000150.1, forward strand.
TGGGTGGACAGCGGTCAGCTGCGGTTGCAGCGGGTGTCGGCGGGTGTCGGCTACGACTTCACCATCTACCTCGCGACGGCCCGCACGGCGGGTCGGATGTGTCTGGCCGGGGGCACCGACATCCGGATCGGTGGGCGCCCGTACACCTCGTGCCGGGCCCCGGGCAAGGTCATCATCAACCTGGACCGCTGGCGGCTGTCCGTGCCGCACCTGGTGAAGGCCGGGTTGCCGCTGGAGCGCTACCGGCTCTACGTGATCAACCACGAGGTCGGCCACCAGTTGGGGTACCACCACGAGCGGTGCCCGGGCGCGGGCCGGCCGGCGCCGGTGATGCAGCAGCAGACGCTCTTCCTGAACGGCTGCACGCCCAATCCCTGGCCGTACGTGGCGGGGCGGCGGTACACCGGACCGCCGGTGTGATCGTCCCGAAGACAGTGGTGGGACGGGTTTTGCGCCAAGAGTGGTGAACCCGGCCGGATGCCCGGAATCGCATGGGACGCTGGGGTCATGACGCCGTCGTCCCCTTACGACCCGCCTGCCGAGCCCGACCGCGGCCCGGCCCGTCCCGCTGGCCCGGCCCGGCTCGACTTCGGCCGTCCGCCGGCGGCGACCGGTCACCCGGCGCCGGTCCGACCGACGAGGCGTCGGATGCGGGGTCGCCGTCGGCGCACGCTCCTGCTGCTGGTCGCCCTGCTGGCGGTGGCCGGCACGGCGGCCGGCCTGACCGAGCTCACCCCCCGACCGGCGGACCAGCGACCCGCGGCCGCCGGGAATCCACGGCCGGCCAGCGGGCTCGGTGCGGAACCCCGGGGGGAGCCCGGCCGGTACCCGACCGAGGCCTCCGGCAGCTTCGCCGCCGCCGACGGCCGCTCCCCGGTACGCGGCTACGGCGGCCCGCTGCGCCGCTACCGGGTCGCCGTCGAGCAGGGCGCCGGGCAGGACGTGGACGCCTTCGCCGCGACCGTGGACGAGGTGCTCGGCGACCGGCGCAGCTGGATCGGCTCCGGCGAGCTGCGGGTGCAGCGGGTGGCCGAGGAGGCCGACGCCGACTTCACCATCTACCTGGCCACCCCGGCGACCTCGGAGCGGATGTGCGCCGACGGCGGGCTGACCACCGAGCGGTACACCTCCTGCCGGCTTCCCGGCCGCGTGATCATCAACCTGGCCCGGTGGATGGAGTCGGTGCCCGACTACGGCGCGCCGTTGGTGGTCTACCGCACCTACGTGATCAGCCACGAGGTCGGGCACGAGTTCGGCGAGGTGCACCAGGCCTGCCCCGGGCCGGGCGAGCCGGCCCCGGTGATGCAGCAGCAGACGTACGGGTTGGACGGCTGCGTCGCCAACGCCTGGCCGTACGTGGACGGCTCCCGCTACTCCGGCGAGCCGGTCGACGGCATCTGACTATTCCCGCTCCCGCATGTCGGGCGACGTGTCCCTCCTCATGGCCGACCGGTGCTCCGCCGAGCGACAATGGCGCGGTTCACCAACGCCGATCCCGGGGAGTCCACCGTGTCGTTGCCCCCGCTCGTCGAGCCCGCCGCCGAGCTGACCGTTGACGAGATCCGTCGCTATTCGCGCCACCTGATCATTCCGGACGTCGGGGTCGAGGGGCAGAAGCGGCTGAAGAACGCCCGGGTGCTCTGCGTCGGCGCCGGCGGTCTCGGCTCGCCGGCCCTGATGTACCTCGCCGCCGCCGGCGTCGGCACGCTCGGCATCATCGACTTCGACACCGTCGACGAGTCCAACCTCCAGCGCCAGATCATCCACGGCGTCTCGGACGTCGGCCGGTCCAAGGCCGAGTCCGCCGCGGCGTCGATCCGCGAGATCAACCCGCTGGTCCAGGTGGAGATCCACAACACCGCGCTGGACCGGGAGAACGTCAGGGAGATCTTCTCCCAGTACGACCTGATCGTCGACGGCACGGACAACTTCGCCACCCGCTACATGGTCAACGACGCCGCGGTGCTGCTCGGCAAGCCGTACGTCTGGGGCTCGATCTACCGGTTCGACGGTCAGGCGTCGGTGTTCTGGGCCGAGCACGGCCCCTGCTACCGCTGCCTCTACCCGGAGCCCCCGCCGCCCGGCATGGTCCCGTCCTGCGCCGAGGGCGGCGTCCTAGGCGTGCTCTGCGCCTCGATCGGCTCGATCCAGGTCAACGAGGCGATCAAGCTGCTCACCGGCATCGGCGAGCCGTTGGTGGGCCGGCTGATGGTCTACGACGCCCTGGAGATGGAGTACCGCAAGATCAAGGTTCGCAAGGACCCGAACTGCGCGCTCTGCGGCGACAACCCGACGGTCACCGACCTGCTGGAGGACTACGAGGACTTCTGCGGCGCAGTCTCCGAGGAGGCGCAGGAGGCGGTGGTCGACTCGACCATCACCGCGCTGGAGCTGAAGGAGTGGCAGGACGCCGGCAAGGACATCTTCCTGGTCGACGTCCGGGAGCCCGCCGAGTACGAGATCGTGCGGATCCCCGGCTCGACGCTGATCCCCAAGGGCGACATCCTCTCCGGCGAGGCCCTGGTGAAGCTCCCGCAGGACAGGCAGATCGTGCTGCACTGCAAGTCCGGGGTCCGCTCCGCGGAGGCGCTCGCCGCGCTGAAGACGGCCGGCTTCCGCGACGCCGTGCACGTCCAGGGCGGCGTGCTCTCCTGGATCAAGCAGATCGACCCGTCGCTGCCCGCGTACTGAGTCGTCGGTCGAAGGGGCCCTTCCGCTGCCGGGAGGGCCCCTTCGCGTACCCGCCGGGGCCGGGCCACGTCGGCCGAGCTACCGAGGGCGTAACCGCGTTTGCGCCGGTAGCGTTGCCTTCGTGGTCGACTTGGACGCCGCGATCGGCTTCGTCGTGGCTCATGGTGACGCGGTGGACCGCGCCCGCCTCTCCCGGCTGCGCACCGGCACGCCGGTGCCGGTCGAACTGCTCGACGCGGCCGAGGCCGGGCAGGCGTCGGGTGGCGGCTGGCCGGCCACCCTGGGCAGCGACGTCGCCTCGATCGACGCGACCTGCTTCCGCCTCGGCGAGCTGGACGACCTCGGCGCGCTCGGTCGCCCGGCGGCCCGGCACGCCCTCGACTGGCTGGCCGTCCGGCAGCGCCCCGACGGCGGCTGGGACGAGGACCCGGCGCTGGCCGGGTTCGCCCCCGAGTGGGCCCGCCCCGGCGACCCGGAGGCCCAGCTCTACCTCACCGCCAACGCCGGGTTCTGGCTGACCGTCGCCGGGTTGGACGCCCGCGCCGCCGGCCCGCTCGACCATCGCGTCGGCGGGGCGTACGCCGGGGTGGTGCAGGCCGCGGCGCAGGCGGTCGCCGTGCAGCTTGCCCCGGACGGGAGCTGGCCGTCGTTCCTTCCCGCCGGCTGGCTGAGCGCGGCGGTGCTGCACCGGCAGCAGATGTACTACGAGTCGGCGCGGATCCAGGCGGTGCTGGCCGAACGGATCCCGGAGATGTCCCCGGCCGACGTGGCGTGGCTGGCCGCGACGCTGCGCCGGGTCGAGGTGGGCGAGGAGCAGTGGCTGCTGGTGTCGGCGCGCAAGCGGCTCGCCGAGACGCAGCGCAGCGACGGCGGCTGGGACAGCGACGACGGCCACCAGTTCGACGTGCACACCACCCTGCGGGCGATCCGGGCCTGCCGGCCGGCGGTCCCGGCCGTCGTGCCGGCGCAGCGCTCCGCGACCCCGGCGGACCCCGCGCCGCCGCAGGCCGCCCAGCCGAGCGGCTGAGCGGCGCCGCAGTCAGCGCAGGTGCCCGTCCCCGGTGACCACGTACTTGGTGCTGGTCAGCTCGGGCAGCCCCATCGGGCCGCGGGCGTGCAGCTTCTGGGTGGAGATGCCGATCTCCGCGCCGAAGCCGAACTCGCCGCCGTCGGTGAACCGGGTGGAGGCGTTCACCATCACCGCCGCCGCGTCGACCCGGGCCACGAACTCCCGGGCGGTGGGCTGCGAGTCGGTGACGATCGCCTCGGTGTGGCCGGTGCCGTACCGCCGGATGTGCGCGACCGCCGCGTCCAGCGAGTCGACCACGGCGACCGAGATGTCCGCGGACAGGTACTCGGTGGCGAAGTCCTCCTCGGTGGCCGGGACGACCGCGGCGGAGTAAGCGGCGACCCGGACGTCGCCGTGCACGGTCACCCCGGCGTCGGCGAAGGCGGCCAGCGCCGGCGGCAGGAACGCGTCGGCGATCCCCGCGTGCACTAGCAGCGACTCGGCGGTGTTGCAGGTGGACAGGCGCTGGGTCTTGGCGTTCAGGGTGACCGCTACCGCCTTGCCGACGTCGGCGGCGGCGTCCACGTAGACGTGGCAGTTGCCGACCCCGGTCTCGATCACCGGCACCGTCGACTCCTCGACCACGGTCCGGATCAGCGACGCGCCCCCGCGCGGGATCAGCACGTCGACCAGGCCGCGGGCGCGCATCAGCTCCTTGACCGAGTCGCGCGAGCCGGCGTCGAGCAGTTGCACCGCGTCGGCCGGTAGGCCGGCCCCGGCGACCGCGTCGCGGAGCACCGCGACCAGCGCCGCGTTGGAGTGGGCGGCCGAGGAGGAGCCGCGCAGCAGCGCCGCGTTGCCGGACTTCAGGCAGATCCCGGCGGCGTCCACGGTGACGTTCGGACGGGCCTCGTAGATGATCCCGACCACCCCGAACGGCACCCGGACCTGCCGCAGCTCCAGGCCGTTGGGCAGGGTCGAGCCGCGGACCACCTCGCCGACCGGGTCGGGCAGCGCGGCCATCTGGCGCAGCGCGTCCGCGATGCCGGCCACCCGCCCGGGGTCGAGCGCCAGCCGGTCCAGCACGGCCGCGGTCAGGCCGGCCTCCCGCCCGGCCGCCAGGTCCGTCGCGTTCGCGGCGAGGATCTCCGGGGTACGCGCCACCAGCGCGTCGGCCATCGCGGCCAGCGCGGCGTCCTTGACCGTACGGGTGGCGACGGCCAGCGCCTCCGCCGCGTCCCGGGCCCGCCGGGCCTGCTCGACGACGCTCATCCTGCACTCCTCGGGTGTCGGTAGGGGATCCCGTGCGGCACGGGGTTCCGGTTCACAGCAGCACCAGGTCGTCGCGGTGGACGACCTCCCGTTCGTACGCCGGGCCGAGCGCCGCGGCGAGTTCTCCGGTGGAGCGGCCGAGCAGCCCGGGCAGCTCCACCGCGTCGTAGTTGACCAGGCCGCGGGCCACCGGGGCGCCCTCGGCGTCCACCAGGTCGACCGGGTCCCCGGCGGTGAACGCGCCGTCCACCGCGGTGATCCCGGCTGGCAGCAGCGACTTGCGCCGGCCCACCACGGCCTGCACCGCCCCCGGGTCGAGGTGCAGCCGCCCGCGCGGGGTGGTGGCGTGGGCCAACCAGAACAGCCGGGCGGCCGGGCGCTGCCGTTCGGGGTGGAAGAGCGTGCCGACCGGCTCGCCGGCCAGCGCCTGGGCGGCCAGCGGGGCGGCGGTGAGCACCACCGGGATGCCGAAGCCGGTGGCGATCCGGGCCGCCTCGACCTTGGTCACCATGCCGCCGGTGCCCACCCCGGCGCGGCCGGCGCCGCCGACGTCGATGCCGGCCAGGTCGCCTTCGCAGTGCACCTCGCCGATCCGCGCGGTCTGCGGCCGGGACGGGTCGCCGGTGTAGAGGGCGTCCACGTCGGAGAGGAGGACCAGCAGGTCGGCGTGGACGAGCGCGGCCACCAGCGCGGCGAGGCGGTCGTTGTCGCCGAACCGGATCTCCTCGGTGGCCACCGTGTCGTTCTCGTTGACGATCGGCACCGCCCGCAGGTCGAGCAGCTTGCGCAGGGTCCGGTACGCGTTGCGGTAGTGCACCCGCCGGGTCACGTCGTCGACGGTGAGCAGCACCTGCCCGACGGTCAGGCCGTGCCGGGCGAAGCTGGCCGCGTACCGGCCGATCAGCAGGCCCTGGCCGACGCTGGCGGCGGCCTGCTGGGTGGCCAGGTCGCGGGGGCGCCGGGCCAGCCCGAGCGGGGCGAGGCCGGCGGCGATCGCGCCGGAGGAGACCAGCACCACCTCGCGGCCGTCGGCGGCGAGCGTGCCGAGGGTGTCGACCAGCGCGTCGACCCGGGCGTCGTCCAGCCCGCCGGCCGAGGTGGTCAGCGAGGATGAGCCGATCTTGACGACGATCCGCCGGGCCGCCGTGACTGCTTCGCGCACCCGACCATTCTGCGCGGTCGGGTCCGCCGCACCGATCGGCGTTCCCATATCGTGGCTGGCCGTGACACCTGACGAGTACGTCGAGGCGGTGCTGGACCTGGTCGAGCGGATCCCGCCGGGCCGGGTGATGTCGTACGGGGCGGTCGCGGACGCGCTCGCCGAGCGCTCGGGGCGGGCATCGGCGCGACTGGTCGGCTCGATCATGGCGCGGTACGGGGGCGGGGTGCCCTGGCATCGGGTGGTGAACTCGGCCGGGCGGCTGCCGCCGGGGCACGAGGTCGAGGCGCGGGCCCGCCTGCGGGCCGAGGGTTGCCCGCTGCGCCCGTCCGGGGTGGACATGGCGGCGGCCTGGTCGCCGGAGGAGGGGATGTGACCCGGGCCATAACGTGAGTAACATTCGGCCCCATGGACGCGACGGGGCCGACCGGGCGGCTGCCCCGCCGGGTGCACGCCGGCTACGCACTGGGCTCGCTGGTCACCGGCGCCTTCGGCACCGTGCCCGGGCTGCTGCTCCTGCCGTACCTGACCGACACGCTGGGCGTCGCCGCGGGCGTGGCCGCCCTGCTGGTGCTCCTGCCGAAGGCGTGGGACGTACTGGTCAACCCGGTCGCCGGGCGGATCTCCGACCGGACCCGGTCGAGGTGGGGCGCCCGCCGGCCGTACCTGCTGCTGGGCGGGCTCGCGCTGGCCGTGCTCTTCGCCGGGATCTTCGCCGCGCCATTCGGCGCCGGGCCGGCCGCCGGGGCGTACGTGGCGGTGGCGTTCCTGGCCACCGCGACCGCGTTCGCCTTCTTCCAGGTGCCGTACGTGGCCATGCCCACCGAGCTGACCGGCGACTACGCGGAGCGTACCCGGCTGATGAGCTGGCGGATCGCGGTGCTGGCGCTGGCCATCCTGGTCTCCGGGGCGGTGGCCCCGGCGGTGGTGACCGCCGGCGGCGAGGGGGTGGCCGGGCACCGCTGGATGGGGCTCTTCGTGGCCGCGCTGATCGTGGCCGGCGCGGTCGGCGCGTTCCTCGGCACCCGCGCCGCGCCGACCGGCACGGTGGGGGAGAGCGAGCCGAGCCTGCGCGCCCAGCTCGCGGTCGCCGGCCGCAACCGGCCGTTCCGGGCCCTGCTGGCCTGCTTCGTGGTGCAGTCCGCCGGGGTGGCCACCGTGCTGGCCGGGGTGAGCTACTTCGCCGACCAGGTGCTGCGCGACCCGGAGACCGGGCCCACCCTGCTCTTCGCCTGCTTCGTCGGGCCGGCGCTGCTGGTCATGCCGCTCTGGACCCGGGTCGGCGCCCGGGTGGGGAAGCTCGCCGCCCTGGTCGCCGCGTCGCTGATCTTCGCGGCCGGCGCGCTGGCCCTGGTCGCCGCGCCGGTGCTGCCGGCCGTCGGGGTCTACCTGCTGGTCGCGCTGATCGGCGTCGGCTACGCCGGCCAGCAGGTCTTCGCGCTGGCCATGCTGCCGGACTGCATCGCCTACGACACCGCGCGCACCGGCCGCCGCCAGGCCGGCGTCTTCACCGGCCTGTGGACCGCCGGGGAGACTGTCGGCCTGGCCCTCGGCCCCGGCCTGTACGGCCTGGTCCTCCAGGTCTCCGGCTACGTCTCGTCCTCGACCGGCCTCGCCGCCGCCCAGTCCGCACCGGCCCGCCTCGGCGTCCTCCTCGGCTTCACCGTCCTGCCCGGCCTCCTGGTCGGCGCGGCCGTGCTCCTGCTGCGCCCCTACGACCTCACCGCCTCCCGCCTTGCCGCCGCCACCCCCACCCGCCCCGCCGACCACGGCG
>NZ_QGKS01000353.1 GCF_003172935.1 Micromonospora sicca
ACCAGCATGGCCAGCAACTCCTCATACGAGGGCGGGACCAGCGGCTCGGACTGCACACCATGATCTTGCCATCCGACCAGCCAGAGTGGACAGCCGGACGCCGACCCAACTCAAGCTGAATACGTACCGCACGGGTCGGCGTTCTGAGTCGGTTGCGTGAAGCGGCCGATCCTGGTCGCCATCGACGGAGGCAAGGCCCTGCACGGGGCCGCGACCGATGTGTTCGACCACCCGGTGATCCAGCGCTGCCAGCTTCACAAATTCGGAACGTGAAGGACAAGTTGCCCGGGAAGCTGCGTGTGCTGGTGGAACGGCGCGAACCGCCGCGAGCGTCCACCTGCCTTTGCGGGAGGACAATGCCGCGGCGGCTCCGGCCCGGCCGCCAACGATTGATACTGTTCACGGCCCAGCGCGAATGGTGGAGTCGTCACCGTCGTGGTCGACGACCACCAGATTCATCACGCTGCTCGCACACGTCAGCACTGAGCTCGCCGACAACTGGGCGGCCAAGCCAGTTGGGGCGTGACCTGGTGCGCCCCAACAGCACTCGACCAGTCGATATCGAGACGTCTGACAACTTCGGGTCCGCCGAAGAGGTCCACGCCGGCGATTGCAGTGGAGGTTCGCTCCTGCGGAAGACACACTGAGCTGATGCCGACCATTGAGCCGAATGACCAGGCGCAGAACTGGCGAGTGCGAGCGTGGAACGACGAAGCGGTTGAGCGGCGCTTTCTCAAAGAGGACTTGATCCAATCGGTGGGCCAGAAATGCCCGACCTATCGGAATGGCCGGGAGACGAGCCAATCCTCCGGATACTAAGGGCCGCGCTGCCAGAGCGGACGGAACGCGCGTTCCCCGTGTTTGTGAGGTACTGGCGATCCTTCAGGCTAGACATGAAGCCTAACGATGTGGTCGTTGTGCCGATGCGGCGGCGCCGCGCCGCCGTAGGCGTAATCGTCGGAGACTACCGGTTTCAGGCTGACGAGGACGACCCGTACCTGCGGCATCGCCGGCAAGTCCGATGGACAGCCGAGATAGACAGATCGGCCCTCGACGAGAGTGTGCGCGAGGTTGTCAACGCACCGGGCACGCTGGCCCGGCTCCCGTTGGGGCCGATGCCTTCGTCCGCCACGAGCGGGCGCCGATGGTGAACTCGCACCTGTCGATCGCTTCACGGGCCGCATCCTAGGCTCCATCAGTGATGATCGGCACCATGCATACGGCACCGGCCGTCCGCACTGGAGATTGCCCGTCTACCGTCTTCAGGGGCTCAGGTTGACGTAGCGCTGCCAGCGCCGTCCGGGGCGAGTGTCCCAGGTTCGACCGAGCCATGTTCACCTGGCAGTGCTGCTGACCGTGGTCTGCGGCATGACAGTGCGGCGCGAGAATGAATCGCACGCGGACTGATGCCGCGACTACCCTGGTCGGGGACACCGGAAGGTGCGTCAGGTGAGGTTGTGGTGCCGGTGAACCCCGATGGGGAGAGTGACGCGTCTGTCGCAGGCCAGTGACCGTCTGGACGTGCATCTTCAGGCCCTTGCCCAGTGTCTTGATATACCGCTACCTGAGGACGCTAGCGACGAACATCAGCGGTAGTCGCTCTATCAGAGGGCGATTTGCGGCGAGGCGTGCCATCCGAGGTTGCTCGCCGCGGTCTTCCTCGACCCAGACGACGTGCTGGTCGCGGCCGTGGTGGCCCAAATGATGGAGTGGGTTGATGTGGAACACCGCGAGCAGTGGATCGGGTTGGCACGCAACGAGAGCGACCGGCAGTATGCCTCCCGGCGTGCGCGAGAAGTCGACATCCTGCGGATCCAGGGCGCCGTTCCGAAACTCACCCGGGAGACGCTGTCGGCCTGGACTGACTCGCTTCAGATTCGGCTTGCAGAGACTTCCATGGCGGTGCGCACCCTCGATCACCTGGCGCAGTACGGCAGAACGAAAAGGATCCGGCGGACGGCGGCGAGACGGCTGGCCACTGTTTGACTTCCGAAACGCACTGATCTCGGCTACTTAGCGGAGGGCATCGCCGGCCCCGGGCCTGCAATGCTCGGCGCGAGCACGAAGGCTATGAGAGGTCGCGCAGAACACGATCAAGCGCAGCATCCACCTGTCGTCGGCCGTACATGTTGACCAAGGCCAAGTAGCACAGCCCGGGGGCGGCGGGCGTCCAGTTGTCCCGTCTGTCAGGTCGCAAGAGGTAGCGAAGCGTCGAAACGGGTTCGAATAGCACATATTCGATCGCCCGGTGTTCCCAGCCGTCCTCGACGCCTCTGGACAGGTGCGCCTCGAAGTCGGCACGGGACATTGCACTGAGGCGGGCGAGGAGCATGACGCCCCACTGCGACAGGGACGTCGCGACGTGGAAGGCCAAGAGGCGAAGGTCGTACTGGTCGTCTCCGATGTGAAGCTCTTCCTGCATCCCGCGACGGGCAGCCTGGAAGAGATCCGGCGGTCCCCCGTCCACTGAGTTCTTTTCACGGGAGAGTGACTCGTTGACCGACGGGGCCCACATATCTCGACCGGTCGCCATTCGTGGACTTCTGCGGGACACGATGAGCCAGTTGTCCGCGGTAACGACTGCGATGTTCAGCCCGAAGCTCGAACGCATGAAATCTGGGATCTGGCTCGGTTCCCGCCCGTCGAGGTACAGGCTTCTCCGCAGACCCCCAAATCAGCAGACCGTGAGCCAAGTCGGCTAAATCGGAAGTTCACCATCGCGGAGACGTGGGCAGGTTCAGCCGGTCGTAGCATTTGATCTTGCTGGTTTGGTGGGACAGGATGTTCCGCCGTGCGCGCATTGTTGACTTTGGCTGATCGTGAAGAGATATCCCGTGGCCTGGCCGAGGGCCTGGAGTACAAGCAGATCGGTGTCCTGATCAGCCGGAACCCGTCAGTGGTCTCGCGGGAGGTCGCCCGGCACGGTGGCCGGGTCGGGTACCGGGCCGCGGTGGCCGACGCGGCGGCGGTGCTCGCCCGGTGCAGGCCAAAGACGTGGGCGGTCCAGCGGGCGCCGGGCCTGCGGGAGGTGGTACGCGAGCGGCTGCGGTTGGGTTGGTCGCCGGCGTCGATCGCGGGTCGGTTGGCGTTCGACTACCCCGAGGATCAGGCTTACCGGGTGTCTCATGAGGCGATCTACCAGTGGGTGTACGCCCAGCCGGTGTCCACTTTGGCGCGGGAGTTGATCCGGCTGCGGACCGGCCGCACCGCCCGTCGTGGCGGTGCACGCCCCGCGCCGGCGCCGCGGATCCGTGAGCCCCGCTACCTGGACGAACGCCCCGCCGAGGTCGAGGGCCGACAGGTCCCCGGGCACTGGGAGGGTGACCTGGTCATCGGCAAGGCGGGTAAGAGCGCGGTGGCGACGTTGGTCGAGCGCACCTCGCGGTTCGTGGTCCTGATCCCGCTGACCGGCCGGGACGCGTTGACCGTCGGCGACGCGATCATCGCCGCCGCCGGGACCCTCCCGCCGCAGCTGGCCCGGTCGTTGACCTGGGACTGCGGGTCGGAGATGGCAGGCCACGCGAGGATCACCGCCGCGGGACTGCCGGTGTACTTCGCCCGCCCGCACTCACCCTGGCAACGCGGCAGCAACGAGAACGCCAACCGGATCCTGCGGGAGTACTTCCCCAAGGGCGTCCCGATCACCTCCGACCCCAAATATCTGGCCATGGTGGCTTCCGAGATCAACGACCGACCGCGTAAGATCCACGACTGGAAGAAGCCCTCCGAGATATTCACCGAACTCGTCGAGGCAAATGCTTCCACCGACTGAGCTCGCCGTGCCGTCCGAGTCGCTCGCGTTCGGCTACCGCTCGCAGGATCCGCTGTCGAGGTGGAAGTACCTCGTGTTGGCCCAGCGGCAGAGCCGGATGCCGACGACTATGCCGGCGATCGTGACCAAGGCGGGGAGGTACCCGCTGGCGACTTGCACGATGGGGATCGCCGGGCAGCCACCCGAGATCGCCCAGCCCGCGCCAAACAAGATTGCGCCGGGGATTACGCCGGCGTGGATGCGACCTGGGGTGCGGCGGACGCGCAATACGGCGAATACCACGACGATGATCGCTACGGCGCCGGCGAAGGCCAGGAACATGCGAAGATCCTGGAAGGTGAACATACGGTTCAGTTCGGCGTAGTCACCGAACCCGACGTTCGCGACGGTATAGCCGAGAGCCAGCCCAGCGATGATGTTAGCGACGAGTATCCCGCCCCGGGTACGCATCAGATCACCTTCCACAGCAGGAACGACACGAGGACGCCGGTGCCGAAGAAGACGGCAGTCGCGACGATGCTGACCGGCTGTAGCCGGCCACAGCCATTGAGCCCGTGACCGCTGCTGCACCCTCCGGCGAGACGGGTACCGAAGCCGACGAGTACACCGCCGACGAACAACGCGCCAATCATTTCGATCGGTTTGTCGGTCACGATCTGGCCGAAGGCGTCGCCCATGTCGAGGCGGAGCTGGAACCGGCCGGCGGTAACCGCCGCTATCCACCCGCCGACGAAGACCGACAGGAGCAGGGCGACCTGGCTGACCAAGGGTGCCGGGAGCAGGCTCGCCAGTGAGGAGCTCGGCGAGGCAGGTGGTCGCCCGTCCTGTCGCGGTGCCCGCGCGTCGCCGTGCGGGGCGGGATGCGCAGCAGGTGCCGCCGAACCGGCTCCGAACTGGTCGGCGGCGGCCGCGGCGAGAGCCTCGGCGAGGACACGTTCGTCAGCGAACTGCTCGTTCACCCGTTCGACCCGGCGTTCGGCGCGCCAGTGCAGCACGCGGTCCCACGCACCGGACACCCCGAAGGATCGATCGGTCGTGACGGCGTAGTTGATGGTGGTGAGAGCGAGCCCGACAGCCCCCGCCCACCAGGGCCAGTATTCAGTCATGCGGGACCTGCAATCCAATCTACGAGTCGGGTCCACCACCGGACCCGCCGAGGCGCCGGTGGGGCCGATGGAGTTCTGGAGGGGTGCGGACCCGGTGCGGACGAGCCGGGGTTGAAGCCTTGAGCGGGTGCCGGTACCGGGTTGAGCTCCCGGGCCGGCACCGGCTCGAACCGCTGCGAGGACCCCGGATCGAGCCGTGACGGGGGTGTCTGGCGTGCCGTGTCCGACCCCGCACCGGCGGGTACGCGCCCCAGATATATCGCGTCGGCTCCATTCGGCAGGAGCGTGATCGGTACGAGCTGGCCCGTTCGGGACAGCTCGTACCGAGCGCACGTCCGCCAGCCCTGGGCACTGTCGCAGTAGTAGTTGCGCCAGGCGCTCAAGCTTGCGTTGAGCAGGGGGAAGAGGGGGCAGTCCTGAGCGTGTGAGCAGCCCATGTCACTCCGATCTGGCCAGCGTCACCCGGCGAATGGGTGGGATGGCATGAGTTGGAGGGGCAGGTCTCGGTCAGCAAGCATACATACCGTATGGACGACTGGCGATCGAGAGGCGATCATGTCGAACGCCGCTTTGATCAACGGCCTGGTCACGCCCCACTACGGCCTGGTCGCGGTCGGACGGCCGTTGCCCGTGGCCGATGACGCGGCCGCGTCGGCCGTCTGGTTCGCCCGACTGGCGCGGGGCCAGCCCCGCGCCCCGGTCGGCGCCGCGCGCCGAGCGTTCGCGCTGCGCGGCAAGCAGATCCCATGCCGGCGCGCCCTACGCCTCCGGCCACCGGGGGGTGCTGTTGTTGTGGATCGGCGGACGTGTTGAAGCCGTGTGGGTGAGACCAGTCGGGAAGCGCAGTCCGCTGCAGTCAAGCAGGCGAGCGCGTCGGCGGCCGCACAGTTCGACGGGATAGTCGCCGACTTGGCCAGCCGGACGTCCGCGCTGAGGTCGGTCGCGAGCTCGACATCGGACGCCTGTCGCGCCGGCGTCACGAATGGTGTTTTCCCGCGTTACGCTACCGCCTTCAGTGCGGGCGAGGTGAGACCAGGTACGTCGGCTGGCCATTCCCACGCAGCTGTTCACGCTGACCGGCTCGTCCGCGACCGTTGGGCGTCTCGGCGGCGGTGTCGCTGGTCGCGCTGGTGGTTTCGGCGTTGTAGGGTGGCGCTCTCGCTGACGCCGTGGATCGGCGCTGTGGCAATGTACGAGTCTTCTATTCCCGTCCGCCGTCGGCATGGACGTCGCCTGCCGCGACACGTACGGTTCGGGCGCCTACGCACAAACGTCGAATCCTGACGATCCATACGCCTGGTGGTGCTACCGCTGACCCACCCGTGCCTCCGCCACTAATGCCCGATCTCCGTGCGGCGCCCTACGATCACATCCAGACATCTAGCGGCGTTGCTGATGCCGGCCACCGCCTTGATCTTCGTGTTCTTGCCAGGAACCGGAAGATCATCAGCGGTGGTCGTCCTCACGTCGAGCACGAAACGCCGGCATCCACAAAGGTCTGCCAGGAACCACCAGCGGCCGAGGTTAAACGAGAAGCTGTACGTGCTGTTCGTAATGGAGGTCGCAAGCCGCCGGGTGCACGTTCTCGGTGCCACGGCGCATCCGACTGCGGCCTGGACCACCCAGCAAGCCCGCAGCCTGGTGATGGATTTCGGCGGCCGGGTCACGTCGTTCCAGTTCCTGATCCGCGATCGGGACGTCGAAGTTCCCGCGATGCTTAAACGAGGTGTTCGCCGCCGACGGCGTTGACTGGTGAAGATCCCTCCCCGAGCCCCTCGGGCGAACTGTCACGCAGAACGGTTCATCCGCAGCGTCCGGCACGGGTGCACCCACAGACTCCTGATCTACAACGAACGTCACGCCCGCGCCGTGCTCGACGGATACGCCGCCCACTTCAACGGGCATCGTCCACACCAGAGCCTCGCCCAGCACTCGCCGAACCACGACCCGGCCGTCGTCATCCCGATCAACGCGCCGATACGACGCCGCCGGGTCCTCAGCGGCGTCATCAACGAGTACCAGCGGGCGGCATAATCGGATCAACGAAACCCGAGTTCACAGACCCTGCACCGAGTTTGGCACGGTACAGGGCCTCATCGACGTGAACACGTCTTCAGCACCCGTATACCGCGGACGGCGACCGCGAGATGCGGCACGCTGGCCGGGTAAAGGGGGCGGCCTCGGCCTGTCACTCGAGCAGTGGTACCCATGCGGCGGCGACGGTTCCGTCGCGTCGCGCCTCGGTGAGCCGTTGAGCCGGAAGCGGCTCGGGGTGCACTGCCTGCTGCAGGGGACCAACTCCGTAGACGGCGGCGACGGCGCCCAGCGCCCTTGCGGCGGTCGTCCAATTGGACGGTATCTCGGCGACGCTGTAGGCGAATACATGCCCGGTCGGGTCATGCAACGCGAGACCCGTAGCGCGCAGACCCACACCCCAGGTGGTCACCCTCGCCGGATGTGTCGCCGATGGCCAGCGCGGCAGGCCCAACAAGATCGCCGCCTCCACCTGCGCCTCGCACCGCGAGCCAGTGAGGGTTTCCGTCCACGCGGCGCTGGCTGGCTCGAACCAGGCGACGGCGACCCCCACCGGTCCGTCGGCGTGAGAAGGCTCCCCTGGCTGCGGGATGGGAAAAGGAGCAGCCCACGGCTTCTCCTGGCTCGTCACCCACACGTGCAGCCGTTCACCGCCGCGGCGTTTCGCATCATCGGCGACGGCAAGCACCCATGCATCGCTGACCTTGTCTCGCGCGCCTGAGCGATCCGGGTGGTTTACCGGTGGAGTCGGCTCCGTATCACCTGCGCTTTCCGCAGCCGGTAATCTATCCAATACCTCTCGCGATGTTGCTGATGTCCACGGGCGGCGTGCGTTCACCGGTTGAGTGGACCTGGGTACTGCCGCAGGTACGGGCTTGAACGCGTCGACTCCATTCGGCAGGAGCGTGATTGGCACGAGCTGGCCTGTCCTGTACAGCTGGTACCGAGCACATGTCCGCCAACCCTCCGCACTGTCGCAGTAGTAGTTGCGCCAGGCGCTCAAGCTTGCGTTGAGCAGGGGGAAGAGGGGGCAGTCCTGAGCGTGTGAGCAGCCCATGTCACTCCGATCTGGCCAGCGTCACCCGGCGAATGGGTGGGATGGCATGAGTTGGAGGGGCAGGTCTCGGTCAGCAAGCATACATACCGTATGGACGACTGGCGATCGAGAGGCGATCATGTCGAACGCCGCTTTGATCAACGGCCTGGTCACGCCCCACTACGGCCTGGTCGCGGTCGGACGGCCGTTGCCCGTGGCCGATGACGCGGCCGCGTCGGCCGTCTGGTTCGCCCGACTGGCGCGGGGCCAGCCCCGCGCCCCGGTCGGCGCCGCGCGCCGAGCGTTCGCGCTGCGCGGCAAGCAGATCCCATGCCGGCGCGCCCTACGCCTCCGGCCACCGGGGGTGCTGTTGTTGTGGATCGGCGGACGTGTTGAAGCCGTGTGGGTGAGACCAGTCGGGAAGACCGCGCTACTCCTCCGCCACGCCCAGGACCACACGGAAGGTCACCCGTTCCGTCTGAGGTGCCACGGGTTCTCCGGACAGGGACCCCAAAAATAGAATTGCCCTGTCTGGAAGGAAGACTATTGCCACGCGCGAAGAGGAATTTCTCTCCCGAGTTCCGTGAGGAAGCGGTGAAGATGGTGATCGAGACGTCTCGTCCGATCGCTCAGGTCGCCCGGGAACTCGGGATCGGGGAAGGAACGCTCGGGAACTGGGTCGCGGCGTACCGTCGGGACCACGCCGGTGACGAGCCGGCGCTGAACATCAGCGAGCGGGAAAGACTGCGGCAGTTGGAGCGTGAAGCGCGGGAACTGCGTATGGAGAACGAGTTCCTGAAAAAGCCGCCGCGTACTTCGCCAAGGATCATCGGTGAGTGAGACGTTCGAGTTCATCGACGCCGAGTACGCGCACGGTTCCACCCAGAACATTCCCACGGCGGGGCCGTCAATTGCCGCGATGTGTGCCTGGCTTGGCGTGTCCCGGTCCGGCTATTACGAATGGCGTGACCGGCCCGAATCAGCGAACGCCTGCCGGCGGGAGGAGCTGAAACACCTCATCATCGTGTCCTTTGAGGAGTCCGACGACACCTACGGGTACCGACGGGTGCACGCCGACCTGGCCGCGTGGGGTGTCACCTGCGGCCCGGAGCTGGTGCGGTCCCTGATGCGCGAGCTGGGCCTTGTGCCCTGCCAGCCCCGGCCGTGGCGGCACAGCCTGACCGACAACGACGGCCACGACCGGCGTCTGCCGGACCTCGTCGGCCGTGACTTCACCGCCGAGGCGCCTGGGCAGAAGATGGTCGGCAACATCACCTACATTCCGACCTGGCAGGGATGGCTGTACCTGGCCACCGTCATCGACTGCCACACCCGCGAAATCGTCGGCTGGGCCATGGACGACCACTACAAGACCGCCCTGATCGAATCAGCGATCACCATGGCCGTGCGCAACCACCCGACCGACGACGGCGCCATTTTCCATTCCGACCGCGGCAGTAACTACACCTCCGGCGACTTCGCCGCCATTCTGAAGAAACTGAGGCTGCGGCAGTCCGTCGGCCGCACCGGCATTTGCTACGACAACGCGATGGCCGAATCATTCTTCGCCGCGCTCAAGAATGAACGCGTCAACCGCACCCAGTACCCGACCCGCGAACACGCACGACGCGACATTGCCAGATACATCGAACTCCGCTACAATTCCCGCAGACGCCACTCAGGACTCGGCTACCGGACGCCGCAACAAGCCCGCAACGAGTTTCTGAACTACCAGCTCGCAGCATGAATTAGTTGCTGATCAGCTGTCCGGAAAACGCGAGGCACATCAATGGTCAGGATTCAGGCGGCGTTGACAGCATTGGTGATCCTGGTGCGGATGAACACGAGGATCTTGCGGCCACCAGGTCTGCACCGTGGTGGCCAGACGCTGCAACGCTCCGAGTCCTTGCCTAAGTTCGCAGCCGGTTGGTGTTGCGCAGGTCAGGATGGGTGACGGCGTCACTTGGCGTTGTATTGATTCCACTGCCGGGCATAGACATCCGAACTGGACGAGACACGCTTTGACCTGGACCGGGACTAGTCATGGTTGGTCATTAGTTGCTACCGCTGGCCTACGTTAGACGGCCTACAGACGGCATGATCTTGATGCTGAGTCTAGCTATCGTCGCCAGCCCGGCAGACTACTTGAAGACGCCGATGACCCCAGTCACGGTGCCGACGACAAAACTGAGGGTTGCCAGCTTCGCTGAGGCTCCGGTCCAGATGCCTTTGGACTTCTGACGCCGTACGTATTCAGCTTGAGTTGGGTCGGCGTCCGGCTGTCCACTCTGGCTGGTCGGATGGCAAGATCATGGTGTGCAGTCCGAGCCGCTGGTCCCGCCCTCGTATGAGGAGTTGCTGGCCATGCTGGT
>NZ_QGKS01000354.1 GCF_003172935.1 Micromonospora sicca
GTGTTGCAGGTGACCGGGCTCGCCGAGGTTCTCCGTTACGACGCGGACACGCCCGATCTGGCCTCGCCGTTCCGCCCGTGATGGGCTAGATTTCTTCGCCAGCAGGTGACCGAGAGGTCCCACCCCGCCACCGACACGAAGCAGGTAACCCATGGGTCCAGCCAGCCCCAGCCCCGTTCGGATCCTGGTGGTGGACGACGACCCGGGCGACGTCCTGATGATCGAGGAGGCCCTCGAGGACTCGGACGTCGAGAAGGTCATCGACGTGGTCAACGACGGCCAGGAGGCGATGGAGTTTCTCCGGCGCGAGGGCCGGCACACCGACGCCCGCCGCCCCGACATGATCCTGCTCGACCTGAACATGCCCCGAATGGACGGCCGGCAGGTGCTCGGTGAGGTGAAGCGGGACGAGGACCTGCGCACCATCCCGATCGTCGTGCTCACCACATCGAACGCGGACACCGACATCGTCGGCAGCTACACCCTTCAGGCCAACGCGTACGTGACGAAGCCGATCGACCTGGACGACTTCAACGACGTGGTGCGCCGCATCGACGAGTTCTTCGGCCGCGTGGTCGTGCTGCCGAAGCGTTCCTGAGCCTGGTTCGTCCTCATCGCCGCCGCCCGTACGTCGGGTGGCGGCGATTGTCCACGCGCGGTCGCCGGTCGTCGACCGCCCTCGGATGCTGAACATTTTTCTCGAAGCGCCCCGGCCGTCGCCGGCAGCGCCCAGGATCGGCAGGTGGGGAAGAAACACCAGCTGCCTGGGGGGCGACAGTATGAGGTTCTCCGTCGTTGAGACCGGTTACGACCAACGGCAGGTCGATTCCTGCCTGGACGAGCTGGGGATCCGGTTGACCCGGCTCGCGGCGCGGGCGGAGAGCACCGCCGGCGCGGATCGGGAGTGGGACCAGATCCGGCAGGAGGCGAGCCACCTCTGCGATCTGCTCGACCGGCGGGGCGCGCCGGCCGCGGGCGACGGTACGGCCGGGCGGGCCGGCGCGATGACGGTGGAGCGGGAGGCTGCCGCGCTGCTGGCGCTGGCCCGTGGCGAACTCGACGCCGCCCGCGCCGAGGCCCGCCTGGTGCGGGAGCGGGCGTACGCGGAGGCGGTGCAGGCCCGCCGCGACTTCGAGGCGGCGCTGCTGGCCCGCCGGCGGCGGGAGGCCCGGGTCGACGACCTCCTCGCCGGCCTGGCCGTGGATCCGGTGCCGGCCGACACCCCGACCGCCGCCGCGGCCGTGCCCGGCAACGGGGTGCCGGCGACCCGGGTGGCCACCGGCGTCACGGACGCCCCGGCCGAGCCGCCGTCCGAGCGGAGTGCGGCCTGACCGCGGCTCAGATCAGCGCGTCGACCACGGTGGTGGCCCGCTCCTCGTGCTTGGCGTACGCGTCGGGGAAGGCGGAGACCTGCACGGACTGGGCGGCCTCGGTGATGCTGAGGTCCGCCCAGCCGGGCACCTCGAGCAGCGCCGCGTAGAACGCCCGGGCCGCGTACGCCGGGCGCATCAGCTCGGCGACGCTGCCCCAGCCGCTGCTGGGCCGCTGCTGGAACAGCCCGACCGAGTCGTGGTCGGCGCCGCTGCCCTGGTGCGGATAGTCGTACGACTCGGGCAGCACGTCGCTGGCCAGGTTGTAGAGGTTGCTCTCCTGCATCGCGGTGGCGATGGCCACGATGAGCCCGCGGCGCGGCAGCTTCATGTCCCGCCCGACGTCGACGATCACCTTGGCGTTGTCCATCTGGCGCTGGTCCAGGCCGGCGACCGGCCGTGGGCGCTTCGGCCGCACCGGCTTCCGGGGGGCCTTCTTCGTCGGCTTGGGGCTCGGGGTAGCGGCCGGCACCGGGGTGACCGGCACGGCGACCGGCGGCGCGGTCCGCTCGAAATCCCGGGAGGCGCGCTGCTCGGCCTCGGCGGCGGCCGCCGCCCGGTCCGCCATCACCTCGCGTACGGGCTCGTGGCGCTGCCCGGTGTCCCGGGCGCCGACGACGGCGACCAGGCCGAGACAGCAGGTCACGCCGGTGGCGACGGCAATCCGGGCCGAGGTCGAGGCGAGAGGTCCGCGGCGCGGCGGTTCCGGGGCCCGGTGTCGCCCGATCGTCCTTTCGGCTGACGCGACATCGGTGGTACGGCCGGTGGGCGGCGTCTCGGTCTGCTTCTGCTCGGGGGAGTCGTCGGGATGCACTCGCCGAGGCTAGAGAGCATCCCGTCGCTTGCCATCGGGCCGGTTGATGGCATGCGTCACAATTTGCCATGATCCGCGGGGGCATTACCCTCGCGAAATCACGAAGCAGGCTCATCACTCGTTTCGGATTTGTCGGCTATTAACGATCCGCCAGGGCGAAGCGGGCGTAAGATCATCTTCGGTGCGCGACGCGCGGCCCTCCTCCGTTCGGCCCATGGGTCACCCCGCCGACCTGCCGGCGATCGGTCCCCCGGAGGTGCCGGTCCGTCAGGCCGTACCCCGGTCGACCCGGCTGCCGCCGTCGGCCCGCCGGGGCCATTCCCGGCTCGATACGATGCGGACGGTGACGGAGGGCATGATCGACGAGCGGACGACCGATGCATCACACGGCCGCGGGGACCGGCGGGGGTTGCTCGTCTGCCTGCTCGCCGGCCTGCTCGCCGCACTGCTCGGCGGCCACCGCGCGATCCCCAACGTGCACGGTTTCGGCAGCCTGGTCGACAGCGCCACCCCGCTGCTCGGCCTCGGCGTACCACCACTCGCGCTCGCTGCCGCGCTGCGCCGGTCCCGGCGGGCGCTCGCGGCGGTGCTGCTCCCGGCGGTGGTCTGGGCGGCGCTCTACGGCGGCGCGTGGCTCCCACCGGCGGCCGGGGCCGGCCCGGCCGCGATCCGCGTCGCCAGCCAGAACCTCCGGTCCGGCAATCCCGACCCCGCCGCCACCGTGGCCCCGCTCGCCGGCTCCGGCGCCGACCTGATCGCGCTCCAGGAGGTCGACGAGGAGGACCCGGTCGACGCCGCGCTGCGCCGGCGGTACCCGCACCAGGCCACGGTGTCGACCGTCGCCCTGTGGAGCCGGTGGCCGATCCGGGACTCCGCCGGCGTGGACACCGGACTGGGCTGGACCCGGGCGCTGCGCGCCGTGGTCGCCGCCCCGGGCGGCGACCTGGTGGTCTACGTCGTCCACCTGGGCTCCGCCCGGGCGGGGCACACCGCCACCCGGGACGAGACCCTCACCGCCCTGGCCGCGACCGTCCGCGACGACCACGCCCCCCGGCTGGTCGTGCTCGGCGACCTGAACACCGCCGCCACCGACCGGGTCTTCGTGCCGCTCACCCGGCTGCTGCACGACGCGCAGGCGGACGCCGGGCAGGGCTTCGGCTTCACCTGGCCGGCCCAGCTGCCGGTGACCCGCCCCGACCACGTGCTCTACCGCGGGCTCACCCCGACGGCGGCCGGCGTGCTGCGCACCCCGGACAGCGACCACCGGGCCGTGACCGCCGGCTTCCGCTGGTGAGCCCGGCGGCTCAGTGCCGGCCGTTCTCCGCCGGGGTGACCGTGAGCCGGTGCCGGCTGTTGTCGCCGCTGGAGAAGGGCCAGAGCCGGTCGGCGTACGCGACCAGGTCGGCCAGCTGTTCCCGGGTCAGCCCGGCCGAGGAGATCTCGGCGTGCACGTCGGCCCGGTAGCGGCCGTCGTCGTCACGCCCCAGTCTGGCCTCCGCGGTCACCTGGACCGTGTGCGCTTCGTCGGTGATGTCGGCGGCGGCCTCCACCGCCGCGTGATGCAGGCAGGACGCGAACGCGGCGGCGAGCAACTGCTCGGGCTTCAGCCCGGTGCAGTGCGGCGCCAGCGGCGACGCGAGGGCGGTGGAGAGGCCACCGTCGTCCGTACGTACATGTCCGCCCGCGGCGGTCGCGGTGGCCTCGTGCAGCCAGGAACTCGGATCCGGCATCGCGTTCCTCCCGTCACTCACCCGCCCGGCTACCCGGCCCCCGCCGGGTGAAACCGGGCCGGGGCCCGGGGAGGCTCAGCTGGCCCACTCCCTGGGCTGCCGGTCGACGGCCATCGCCTCGGTGGCCTCGGCGGCCGCCCGGTCGGTCCACGCGGAGACCGGCGCGGTCCGCTGCCGGGGCGCCGCCGTCACCATCGGCACGTAGACCCGGGCGTCCACCACCTCGGCGAGCAGCAGCGCGGCCATCAGGCTGCTGGGGCGCTGCGCCGGGTCGTCGGCCAGGCAGCGCCGGCACAGGTCGGCGACCTCTGCCGGCAGGCCGTCGATCTCCGGCAGCGGCTCCGGCGCCTGCCGCTTCCGCGCGCCCAGCAGTTGGGTGGTGCTGCTGGCGGCGTACGGCAGGCGGCCGGTCAGGCAGTAGTAGAGCAGCACGCCGAGGGCGTACATGTCCGCGGCGGGGGTGGCCGGCTGCCGGTCCAGCTGCTCCGGGGCCAGGTAGGCCGGGGTGCCCACCACGATGCCGTCCGGGGTGTGGTCCGTCGCGCCGGCCGAGGTGGCGATGCCGAAGTCGAGGACCTTCACGCCCGACGGCGTGAGGATCACGTTGGCCGGCTTCACGTCGCGGTGCACGATGCCGTGCGCGTGCGCGGCGGCCAGGGCGGCGCTCACCTCGGCGCAGACCCGGACGGCGATCCGCCAGTCCAGCGGGCCCGCCCGCAGGTGGGCGGCCAGCGTCTCGCCCTCGGCCAGCTCCATCACGATGTAGGGCGCCTCGCGGCCGGGCATGGCCGTCGAGGTGCCGAAATCGTGCACGCTGGCCACGTTCGGGTGCACCAGCCGGGCTGCCGAGCGGGCCTCGGACCGGATCCGCTCCACCGATGTCGCCTCGTCGTCCAGGCTGGGCGAGATCAGCTTCACCGCGACCGTCCGGTCCAGCACGAGGTCGTGGGCCCGCCAGACCTCCGACATCCCGCCGACGCCGACCCGCTGTTCGAGCTCGTACCGCCCGCCCAGCGTCCTCATCGACCACTCCTCGTCCTCGTCCCGCCCCGGCCCGATCCGGCGCTTCGGGACGCGGTACCCGGGGCCCGAGCTGGGCAAACCGCCCCGGGTTTACCGGCCGGGGCCGGCCGCGGCGGGGTAGCTTCCCCTCCAGGGGCACGGTGACCACGGGTGCCGGCCCGAGGATGGAGGGTGTGCGGGTGGCTGAGGTGCGCGTACGGTTCGTCGGCGGGCCCGCCCACGACCTGGTCCGGGAGTTGCCGGCCGACCCCGACGGCGCGCCGCCGCAGTGGTGGATCATGCGCCATCCCGGCCATGCCGCGCCGCCGGCCGGCGGCGGACCGGACCACCTCTACGAGCGGGACCACCGGGACGGGTACGGCACCTGGACCATGCGGTTCGTCCGCACCGACCCGCTCGGCGCGACCGAGTGAGGCGCGGCGGTCAGGCCGGGCCGCGCCGGTGGTGCCGAGGATGACCGAGGCGACCAGCTCCGGGTCGTCGTGCATCGGCACGTGGCCGCAGCCGGTGAGGTCGAGGTGGCGGGCCTCCGGCAGCCGGGAGCGGGCCACCGCGGCCTGCCGGTACGGCAGGATCCGGTCCCGGGTGGCCCAGGCGACGGTCACCGGGACGGTCGGCGCGCCGGTGCGGGCGTAGCCGCGCCCGGCCAGGCCGGGACGCCCTGCCCGGCCAGCCACTCCGGGCCGTCGGGACCGCGGACCAGCGCGGCCACCGCGAGCATCGCGGCCCAGGTCGCGTCGGGCGCGGCGACCGCCACCGCCGTCCACGGCGAGGCCGGCGCCCCGCCGGTACGCGGGTCGCACGCGCCCACCGGCCCGGTGCGCCTCGGCCAGTTCCGCCTCCGCGGCGCGCAGCGCGGCCAGCCGGCCCGCCACCGCGCGCCGGGCCGCCGGCAGCGCCGTCCGCTCGGTCACCGCCACCCGCGCCGGCTTGTCCCGCCACCACCAGCGAACCTCGCAGCTCCCGTCCAGTCCCATGCCGCCAGCCTGCGGGCCGTGCCTGGAGGGCAGGTGGGTCGGACCTGTGGCCGCGCTGTGCCTCGGCCGCACCGCCGGGTGCGGGCCTCGCGCGCGTGTGGGCGACCCGGCGGGGCCGCACAGCTGGTACACAGGATCGGGACAGGCCCGGCACAGCGCAGCGACCCACGATGGGGGCATGGTCATGGACGGGCAAGCCACACAGGGTCGGATCGAGCTGCGTCGCCCCGACGGCGAACCGGTGCGGGTGCTCGTCGTCGACGACGAGCCGACACTGACCGACCTGCTCTCGATGGCCCTGCGCTACGAGGGCTGGCAGGTCCGCAGCGCGGTCAACGGGATGACGGCGCTGAGCACGGCCCGGCAGTTCCAGCCCGACGCAGTGGTGCTCGACGTGATGCTGCCCGACCTGGACGGCTTCCAGGTGCTGCGCCGGCTGCGCGAGCAGACCCCGACCGTGCCGGTGCTCTTCCTCACCGCGCGGGACGCGGTGGAGGAGCGGATCGCCGGGCTCACCGTCGGCGGCGACGACTACGTCACCAAGCCGTTCAGCCTGGAGGAGGTCATCGCCCGGCTGCGCGCGCTGCTGCGCCGCTCCGGTTTCGCGGTCGCCACCCGGGAGGACGCCGTGCTCACCGTCGGCGACCTCAGCCTGGACGAGGACAGCCACGAGGTACGCCGGGGCGGCGATCTGGTCACCCTCACCGCGACCGAGTTCGAGCTGCTGCGCTACCTGATGCGCAATCCGCGCCGGGTGCTGAGCAAGGCGCAGATCCTCGACCGGGTCTGGAACTACGACTTCGGCGGCCAGGCCAACGTCGTCGAGCTCTACATCTCGTACCTGCGCAAGAAGATCGACGCGGGCCGTGAGCCGATGATCCACACGCTGCGCGGCGCGGGGTATGTCCTCAAGCCCGCGGAGTGATCTGCGCGGGCGGCTGCGGCGGCGGCTGGCCGGCTGGTCGCTGCGCCGCCGGCTGGTCCTCTCCGTGGTGGCGCTGCTCGCCCTGGTCAGCATCGGCATCGGCGGGGTCACCACGGTTGCCCTGCGGCACTTCCTGATCGCCCAGGTCGACAACCAGCTCACCATGGGTGACCGGCGCACCGGCGACCTGCCGCCCTGGCTGCGCCAGCCCGGGGACCCGCGACGGCCGGACTCCTGCAACCAGCCCGGGCCGGAGCCGCCGCGTGGCTTCCGGCCCGGCTCGATCGCGATGCGGGTCGCCTGCGGGGTCACCACGGCTACGGCCCGAACCGAGTCCGGGACAGTCGACACCGTTCCGGCCACCGACGTCACCGCGCTGTCCGCGCTGCCGCTCGACGGGCGGCCCCGTACCGTCGAGGTCGGCGACGGGGGTGACTATCGCGCGGTGGCCCATCGGACGCCCGACGGGGACGTGCTCGCCGTCGCCATCCCGCTGACCGGCGTGGAGGAGACGGTCATGTGGATGATCGTCGCCCAGGCCGGCGTGGTGGCCGCCGGGCTGCTCATCGCGGGCGGCCTCGGCGCGCTCATCGTCCGGGCCACCCTGCGCCCGCTGAACCGGGTCGCCGCAACCGCCGCCCGCGTCACCGAGTTGCCGCTGGACCGGGGCGAGGTGGCGCTGTCGGTGCGGGTGCCGGCGGCCGACACCGACCCGCGTACCGAGGTGGGCCAGGTGGGCGGCGCGCTGAACCGGATGCTCGGCCACGTCGCCGCCGCGCTCGCCGCCCGGCAGGCCAGCGAGATGCGGGTACGCCAGTTCGTCGCCGACGCCAGCCACGAGCTGCGTACCCCCCTCGCGGCCATCCGCGGGTACGCCGAGGTGGCCCGGCGCGGCCGGGACCGGGTGCCGCCGGACGTGGCCCACGCGCTGCGTCGGGTCGAGTCGGAGAGCACCCGGATGACCAGCCTCGTCGACGACCTGCTGCTGCTGGCCCGGCTCGACTCCGGCCGGCCCCTGGCGGCCGAACCGGTCGACCTGACCGCGCTGGTGGTCGACGCGGTCAGCGACGCGCACGTGGCCGGCCCGGAGCACCGCTGGCAGCTCGACCTGCCCGACGAGCCGATGGCCGTGACCGGGGACGCGGCCCGGCTGCACCAGGTGGTGGCGAACCTGCTCGCCAACGCGCGGGTGCACACCCCGTTCGGCACGACCGTGACCACCCGGCTGGCCCCGGTCGCCGGTGGGGTCGAGGTGAGCGTCGCCGACGACGGGCCGGGCATCCCACCCGACCTGCAGGACGAGGTCTTCGAGCGGTTCGCCCGCGGGGACAGCTCCCGGTCCCGGGCGCACGGCAGCACCGGCCTCGGCCTGGCCATCGTGGCCGCCGTGGTGGAGGCCCACCACGGCCGGGTCGACGTGGCCAGCCGCCCCGGCCACACGGTCTTCACGGTGTGGCTGCCGGATTCCACAGCCGACGCATAGGTCGTTCACGGTGCCGGACCAGCGGGCCGCCCGAGGCCTGCCGGCATGGACAGAACAGAGAGCCTGCTGACCGCGCCCACGACCGGGCAGCCCGCGCCGGCGCCCACCGCGGCGCCCGTGGCGGACCCCGCCGCGTCGCCGAAGCCCACCGCGGCCGAGCCCGAACCCGTCCGCGCCGACGGCGACCGTCCGCGGCCCGAGCCCACCCGGGTCGACCCCCGGCTGGGGCGCGGCCGGCCTGCTGCTCGCCACCGGACTGCGCTACCTGTGGGGCCTCGGCGCCTCCCTGGCCGCCACCGCGCTGCGGTTCATCCTGCTCCGGCTGGGCATGCGCCACCGTCGTCGCTGACCGGCAGGTCAGGAAGCGAGAGCGGCCGAGAGGACCTCGACGACGTGTCGGGCGTGGCGCCCGTCGGGGTCCTCGTCGGCGTTGAAGTCGGCCACGCTCAGCCCGAGCAGTCGTTCGGACCGGGCCAGCGGTCCGACCAGCGCGACCAGGTCGTCCCAGTCGAGACCGTCCGGCTCGGGATAGGTCACCGCGGGCAGCGCACCGGGGTCGAGCACGTCGAGGTCGAGGTGGAGCCAGGCCGGCGCGACCCCGTCCGCGGCCAGCTCCCGGCCGACCGCCGCGGCGCCGCGGCGCCGCAGCGCGGCCGCCGGGAGCTGGACCACCCGGGGGTCGACCCGGGCGGCCTCCCGCCGGCTCGGATCGTCGCCGGGCGGGCGGTGGCCGAGCAGCCGGACCTGCGCCGGGTCGACCAGCGCCCGGCCGAACAGGTCGGGGCCGTGGCCGGTGAGGATGGACAGCTCCATGTCCGCCCCTTCGCCGGTCTCCGACGTCCGGCCGTCGAAGAAGTCGACGTGACCGTCCAGGAACCACAGGCCCGTACCGGCCGGCAGGTCGAGGAACACGCCCAGCAGGATCGTGCAGTCCCCGCCGAGCACCAGCGGGCGCTCGCCGGCGGCCCGCACCCGCGCCACCCCCGCGGCGATCGCGCTGCTCGCCCGGCGGACCTGCGCGGCGCCGATCAGGCCGGTGGCCGGGTCCCGCCGCGGATCGTCGATCCGGGCGTCGACCGCTCCGCCGTCCCGCGCGTCGAGCCGCTCCAGCAGGCCGGCCGCCCGCAGCGCGCCCGGCGCGCGTTCCTCGCCCCGGCCCCGGCCCGAGGAGTCCAGCGCCGCGTCCAGCACCGTCCATCGCACCGCCGCAGGCTAGCTGCCGTTTGTATAAGCGGTGTCGGGGGTTGGGAAAAATGTCGTACCGGTGGTGTTGTCTTCGGTTCGTGCCTCGTCGTCGGGATCCCGCCGCGCCGCGGGTCGTGCATCGCACCGCCCGTGTCGCATTGCGGGTGACGCCGGGGCAGCGGGGGCGGTGTTTCGGGCTGCTGCGCTGCGCCGGTGACGTGTGGGCGTGTGTGTTGGAGGTCAACGCGTGGCGGCGCCGCCGCCGGGACGTACCCCTGTCCGGTTATCAGGAGTTGTGCCGGGAGTTGGCGGCGTCCGGGCCGGGCACGTTCGGTGAACTGGATTCCGTCGGTGCCCGGTCGGTGTTGCGCCGGTTTTCGGATGCGTGGTTCGCGGCGGCGAAGCGCCGCAGCGCGGGTGACCTGTCGGCCCGGTTCCCCCGCCGTCGGCGGGGGTTGGTGCCGGTGCGCTGGTATCACGGCACGTTCACCCTCGACGACCGCCGAGTCCGGATCCCCACCGCCAAAGGCTCTCCCCCGCTGTGGGTGCGCCTGGCCAGGAAGGTGCCGTATCCGGCCGAACAGGTCCGCTCGATCACGCTGCTGTGTGAGGGTGGCCGCCTGTTCCTCGACGTGACCGCTGAGGTGCCGGTGGCGGTCTACCCGCCCGGTGAGGAACCGGATCCGGGCCGGGTGGCGGGGGTGGATC
>NZ_QGKS01000357.1 GCF_003172935.1 Micromonospora sicca
GTGCCGGCCCTCCACCAGGCGGGCCCGGCGCAGGGTCCGTCAGGCCCAGCACGAGGCCGCCCGCACCGTCGTCTCGTGGGCGGTGGAACAGCGGGTCGGTGTGCTGCACGTCGGCGACCCCCGCGGGGTGCTCGACCTTGCTGCGGGGCGGCGGCACAACCTGCGGCTGCGGCAGTGGCAGATCGGCCGGCTCCTGCAGGTCCTCACCGACAAGGCCACCCTGGCCGGGATCACCGTACGGCTGGTCGACGAACGCGGCACCTCGTCGACCTGCCCCGCCTGCCGACGGCGGGTGCCGAAACCTCGGGGCAGGACCTTGTCCTGCCCGCACTGTCGATTCTCCGGGCACCGCGACCTCGTCGCGGCCGCCAGCATCGCCACCCGTATCCCGGGCGGCGGACCCACCACCCTGGCAGCGGTTGTGCTGCCGGAGGTGGTCACGCACCGTCGAGCCGGCCGACACCTCCCGGGTGCCGGCCGGTCCCGACGTGACCCCCGCCGCCCACCCCGGGCGGCGCGAGGATCAGTTGGCCCGCGGAGGCCCGCCCCACCAACCAGTGGGGAGTCGCTCGCCCCCAAGGCGAGGATCCACAACACCCACCGCAAACCCGGTGAACGTCAGTGGACACCGCACTAGGGTGGGAACGGCGGACGGCCGGCGCGAAGCGGGCACCGCCGGACGGCGACGCCCCGGGCCGGTGGTCCCGGCGTGGACGGAGGTGACCGGTGGACACCAGCGACGTGGAGCTGGGGACCGACCCGCAGCTGGACGATCCACGGTGGCGGGTCGCCGAGCGGGTGAGCGCCGCGGCGCTGCGCCGGTTCCCGGCGGACATCCTCGCCGTCGCGGTGCACGGCCCGCTGGCCCACGGCGACGACGACGGCGGCGGGGACGGCGAGGTCGGGCTGCTGCTGGCCACGTACCGGCCGGGCAACGGTCCGGCCCCGGCCACCCGCCGGGTGGACGGGGTGCTGGTCGACCTGACCGTCGCCGGGGCCGACGACTACCTGCGGCAGGCCCGCACGATCTCCGCGCTCTGGCCGCTGACCGCCGACCGGTACGTCACCACCCGGGCGCTGCACGACCCGACCGGGTGGCTGCGCGCCCTGCGCGACGAGCACCTGGCCCGGCTGGCCCGGGCCCGGCCGGCCGAGTTCAGCACCGCCGCCCGGCAGGCGTGGTACCGGGGCAGCGCCGCGCACGCCCGCGCCGCCCGGCTCGCCGAGTGGTACGAGACGGACCAGGCGCTGCTGATGCTCGGCGAGGCGCGGCTGGCGGCGGCCACGGTGAACGGGCTGCTCAGCCGCACCTACTTCCGTGACCCGGGGGACGCGGTCCGGCGTACCGGGCTGGCCGGGGCGGACATGACCGAGATCGGCGCGGTGCTGGCCCGCCAGGCCGAGGAGTTGGCGGCCCGTGGCCGCCCCGTCGACGGCACGGTCGACGACCTCCTCGACGCCTGACCACGCCACCCGGGTCGGGTCAGCCGATGCCGCCCTGGACGCCGATGAAGGCGCCGACCAGGTACGTCGCGCCGGCGGCGGCGGCGCCGAGCAGGAGCTGACGCAGGCCGCTGGTCCACCAGGGGCGGTTGGTGAACCGGGCGACGACCGCCCCGGCCACGAAGAGCCCCACCCCGCCGACGCCGAGCGCCAGCCAGAGACTGGTGAAGCCGAGCAGGTAGGTCAGCAGCGGGACCAGGGCGCCGACGGAGAAGCACAGGAACGACGAGATCGCCGCGGCCCACGGGCTCGGCTGCTCGTCGGGGTCGACGCCCAACTCCTCCCGGACGTGCATCCGCAGCGCCTCCTCCGGGTTGCGCCGGACCGCCTCGGCGACCTGTACCGCGAGGTCCCGCGGCAGCCCGCGGGCCACCCACGCCTCGGCCAGCTCGCGGGCCTCCGCCTCGGGGTGCCGCTCCAGCTCGCGCCGCTCCTTGGCCACCTCGGCGGCGACCTGCTCGTTGGCCGACCGGACGCTGGTGTACTCCCCCAGGCCCATCGAGATGGCGCCGGCGACCAGCCCGGCGGCGCCGGTGAGCACGACGCTGCGCGGGGAGACGCCACCGCCGCCGACGCCGGCGATCAGGGCGATGTTGGTGACCAGTCCGTCCATCGCGCCGAACACGGCGGGCCGCAGCCAGCCGCCGGACACGTCCGCGTGGTGCGCCTCGCGCAGCGCGGCCGGGGTCTCGGTCACGGGAGGGTCAGGATCTCGTAGCCGTCGTCGGTCACGACGATGGTGTGCTCGAACTGGGCGGTCCACTTCCGGTCCTTGGTGACCACCGTCCAGCCGTCGTCCCACATGTCGTACTGGTGGGTGCCGAGGGTGATCATCGGCTCGATGGTGAACGTCATCCCCGGTTCCATGATGTCGGTGGGCCGGGGGCTGTCGTAGTGCGGCACGTAGAGGCCGCTGTGGAACGTCTCGCCGATGCCGTGGCCGGTGAAGTCGCGGACCACGCCGTAGCCGAACCGCTTGGCGTACGACTCGATGACCCGGCCGATCACGTTGATCTGCCGACCCGGGGCGACGGCCTTGATGCCCCGCATCATCGCCGTGTGGGTCCGCTCGATCAGCAGCCCCGCCTCCTCACTGACCTCGCCCACGCAGAACGTGGCGTCGGTGTCCCCGTGCACCCCGTCGAGGTAGGCGGTGACGTCGACGTTGATGATGTCGCCGTCGGTGAGCACCGTCGAGTCGGGGATCCCGTGGCAGATCACCTCGTTCAGGCTGGTGCAGCAGGACTTCGGGAAGCCCTTGTAGCCCAGCGTCGACGGGTAGGCGCCGTGGTCGACCAGGAACTCGTGCACCACCCGGTCGATCTCGTCGGTGGTCACGCCCGGCTTGCAGTGCTCCCCGGCGAGCTGGGTGGCCTGGGCGGCGAGCCGGCCCGCGATCCGCATCTTCTCGATGGTCTCCGGCGTCTGCACGTGCGAGCCGCGCCACTCCTGGGGGCGCTTCTTGCCCACGTACTCCGGACGGGCGATGTGGGCAGGCACCGGTCGCCACGGGGAGAGTGTGCCTGGGGTCAGCGGCGCACGGACGGTCATGCCGACAGCCTATCGCCGCGCGTCGGCGTGACCCCCGCCACGGCCTGCTCGCGCGGGTTGTTGCCGCGCCCGGCCGGCTGTGCCATTGTGGCTCCGTGGATCTAGGGGGCGCACCTCCCGTCTTCTCCGCGACGGCGGAGGTCGACGGTGATCAGCTCCGTGTGCTGGTGACCGGCGAGGTCGACATGGCCACCGCGGACACCATGCTGCAGACCGCCCTGCGGGAGCCGGCCGGGCACGTGACGCTCGACCTCCGCGCGGTCACCTTCTTCGACTCGGCGGCCATCCACGCCCTGGTCCGGCTCGCCCAGCGGTTCCCCGGCGCGTTGACCGTGCTGCCGTCCCGGCAGGTCCGCCGGGTGCTGGAGATCTCCGGCCTGGGCGAGCAGGAGTGGCTCCAGCCGGCCTGAGCCCCGGCAGCCCGCGCGCCCGGCCAGCCCGGCAGCCCCCCGTCGCCGGCTGGTCGGCTCAGTCGCGCAACTGCCGGCGCAGCGTCAGCTCGGTGCCCTCGGCGGTACGTCGCAGCGTCAGGTCGCCGAGCGCCCGGATCAGCGCTAGTCCCCGGCCCCGGAAGCCCGCCCCGGCGGACTCCCGCCACCGCCCGCTGTCCCGGACCGTGGCGACCACCGTCCGGCCCTCGATCGTCACCTCCACGCCGATCACCGGCTCGGCCGGCGACAGCGGATGCTCGATGGCGTTCGCGGCGGCCTCGGAGATCGCCACGGTGAGGTCGAACAGGTCGTCCTCGCCCACCCGGTGGGCGACGAGGAAGTCCTCCAACCGCTTGCGCAGCACGCTGAGCCGGGTCGGGTCGGCCGGCAGCCGCAGCGCGAACCGGTTCAGCGCGACCGCCTCGAGGGCCAGCACCGCCACGTCGTCGTGCCGGGGCCGTTCGGCCACCCGCTCGACCACCGCGTCGACCAGGTCGGCCACGTGCTCCCCGGGGCTGGCGGCGTCCAGGCGAAGCTGGTCCAGCGCGGCGTCGAGGCCGAGCTCCCGGTCCTCGATCAGGCCGTCGGTGTAGAGCAGCAGACGATCGCCGGGGGCCAACTCACCCTCGACGGTCCGGTACGCCGCCTCCGGGACCGCCCCGATCGGCGGTCCGAGGGCCCGGTCGTGCAGGAGCGCCGCGTCGTCTCCGCGGATCAGCAGCGGAGCCGGGTGACCGGCGCTGGCGTACCGCAGCCGGCCGGTGCGGGGAGAGAACCGGAGACAGACGACGGTGGCGAAGGAGCCGTGCTCGGTGGAGCCGACCAGCCGGTTCAACCGGGTCAGCGCCTGGCCCGGGTCGAAGCCCTCCAGGACGTACGCCCGCAGCGCGTTGCGCAGCTGGCCCATCGCGGCGGCGGCCCGGACGCCCTTGCCCACCACGTCGCCGATCACCAGCACCACCTCGTCGTCGGCGGCGCCGATGACGTCGTACCAGTCGCCGCCGACCTCGACGTCGGCGCTGCCCGGCAGGTACCGGCTGGCCACCATGGCGCCGGGCAGCTGCGGCAGCGTACGCGGCAGCAGGCTGTGCTGGAGGGTGGTGGCGATCCGGTGCTCGGCCTCGTAGAGCTGGGCGTTCTCCAGCCGTACGCCGACCAGCCGGGCCAGCTGGGTCAGCGCGGCCTGCTCGGTGCCGTCCCCGTCGCGGCGCCAGACCCGCAGCTCGCCGAGTTGCTCGCCGGTGGTGCCGGTGAGCGGCAGCACCACCGTCGGCTCGATGGCCGCCTCGCCGCCGCCGTCCGCCTCGTAGCGGGCCCCGGTGGTGGTGACCACGACCCGGGCCGCCTCGGCCAGGCTGAGCGCGTGCCGGGCGGCGACCTGCACCACGTCGGCCGTGGAGCGGGCCGTGTTGATCGCCACGGCCGCGTCGGCCAGCGCGTGCAGCCGCCGGATGATCTGGCCGCGCAGCTGGCCGAGTTCGACGTTGGCCCGGACCCGGGCGATCAGCTCCTCGCTGGAGAAGGGCTTGGTCAGGTAGTCGTCGGCGCCGACCGAGAGCCCGGCGACCGCCTCGGCCGAGCCGGCCCGGGCGGACAGCAGCACGATCGGCACGTGCCGGGTGACCGGGTTCGCGCGCAGCGCGGTGACCAGCCCGAAGCCGTCCAGCCGCGGCATCATCACGTCGGTCAGCACCAGGTCGAACGGGGCGTCGACGGCCAGCCGGAGCGCCTCCACGCCGTCCGGCACGGCCACCACCTCGTAGGCCTGGGCGAGCAGCCGGGTGACGTGTTCGCGCAGGTCCGCGTTGTCGTCGGCGACCAGGATCCGCCCGCCGCCGGCGGGCGCGTCGACCCGTTGCGGCAGCTCGGCGGGCGGCCCGACCGGGTCGGTCCAGAGCACGGTCTCGGCGACGTAGAGCCGGGCCTGCTCCGGCTCGGTCAGCGGCACCGGGGCGAGGGTGACCACCCGGTCGGCGGGCAGGTGCCCGTGCCCGAACGGGACGGTCACGGCGAAGGTGGTCCCCTCGTCGACCCGGCTGCGCACCTCGACCGTGCCGCCGTGCATCTCGACCAGTTCGCGGACCAGCGCCAGCCCGATCCCGGTGCCCTCGTGGGTGCGCGACCGGACGCCCGGCACCCGGTGGAACCGCTCGAAGACGTGCGGCAGCTCCTCCGGCGCGATGCCGA
Source organism: Micromonospora sicca (assembly GCF_003172935.1). Taxonomy (GTDB): domain Bacteria; phylum Actinomycetota; class Actinomycetes; order Mycobacteriales; family Micromonosporaceae; genus Micromonospora; species Micromonospora sicca. The sequence goes on from NZ_QGKS01000357.1 coordinate 5,673, forward strand.
CGCCGGTGTCGACGACCTCCACCCGGGCGGCTCCGTCGACCGCGCGTACCCGGACCTGGATCTCACCGTCGAAGGTGAACTTGACGGCGTTCGAGACCAGGTTGAGGACGATCTTCTCCCACATGTCCCGGTCGACGTGGACCGGCGCGGGCAGGGGCGGGCAGTCCACCACCGGGCGCAGCCCGGTCCGCTCGATCGCCGAGCGGAAGGTGCTGGCCAGCCGGGAGGTGTAGTCGGCGAGGTCGGTGGGCTGGTACCGGGCGGCCAGCCGCCCGGACTCCAGCCGGGAGAAGTCCAGCACGGTGTTGACCAGCTTGAGCAGCCGCAGCGCGTTGCGGTGCATCATGGTCAGCCGCTCGGTGTACTCGGCGGGCAGGCCGGGCTCGGCGAGCAGGTCCTCCAGCGGCCCCAGGACCAGCGTCAGCGGGGTGCGGAACTCGTGGCTGACGTTGGTGAAGAAGTTGGTCTTGGCGCGGTCCAGCGCGGCCAGCTCCGCGGCCCGCGCGCGTTCCTGCTCGTACGCCCGCTGCTTGCCGACTGCGCGGGAGATCTGCGCCCCCACCAGGTCGGTGAAGTCGAGGTAGTCGTCGGTGAGCGGAAGCCGGCGGGCGAGCCCGAGCACCAGCACGCCGGCCGGCTCGTTGGTCGCGGTGATCGGCAACACCAGGGCGTGCTCGGCGGCGTCCGGCGGCAGCCCGTCGAGCAGGTCGCCACCGGCACCGGTCGGGCCTTCCCCGAGGCGTCCGCGGCGGCCGCCGGCGGCTCCGGCGGCCCCCCGACGACCCGGCCGGGGTCGACGCCGGCGCAGCCGGTCAGCACCGGGCTGCCCGCGGCGTCGTACAGCCAGAGCAGGCTGAACGGCAGGTCCGTCCGGTATCCGTCGAGGACCCGGGCCGCAACCCGGCCGAGTTCCCGCATGCTCTGCACGTCGGCGAGTCGGGAGCCCAGCTCGGCCAGGGCCCGCAGCCGGCGCTCGCCGACCACCCGGCCGGTGGTCTCGTTGACGAAGCAGAACACGCCCTTGACCGTGCCGTCGGCGTCCCGGATCGGATCGTAGGAGACGTCGAAGTAGACGTCCTCGAGGAAGCCGTGCCGGTCGATGACGAAGGGGTGGTTCTCGCCCCGGTACGGCTCGCCGGTGCGCCGTACCCCCTCCAGCAGCGGCCCGAGCACCTCCCAGGTCTCCACCCAGTGGACCCGGGCCGGCTGCCCGATCACCGCCGGATGCTTCGCCCCGATGGTCGGCCGGTAGGCGTCGTTGTAGAAGGCGCGGTGGTCCTCGCCCCAGAACATCACGATCTGGGCCCGGGAGGAGAGCATCATGCTGACGGCGTGGCAGAGGGCCGGGGGCCAGGCCTCCGGCGCGCCCAGCGGATTGGTGGACCAGTCGAAGGCGTGCAGCCGCTGACCCATCTCGCCGCCGGCGGCGAAGGCCGCGGTCAACAGTGGTGGCAACTCCGCCTCGCCGGTCCCCGAGAACGAGCCTCGCCCGCCCTCGCCCCCCTGGGCCGAGCTCATGCAGCCTCCCGCTCAGGCCAACGTCCGCGACGGTCGGCGAGATCTCGCCGACCGTCCCCGCCTATTACCCCGATGGAGGAGCAACGTAACGCATTGCGGCCGACGGTCGCTGGTTACCCGAGCCTCATCCTGACGCGACCACCGACGGTGTGATCCGGGCAACACGTTCGGCTGCTCAGTGGTGGGCGGCCCGGACCAGGGCGGCCACCGGGCGCGGGTCCGGATCGTTCTCCGGATGCCACTGCACGCCCAGCAGGAAACGCCGCCGCGGATCCTCCAGCGCCTCCACCACCCCGTCGTCGGCCCACCCGGTGACCACCAGGTCACCCGGGTCGGCCACCCCCTGGTGGTGGTAGGAGTTGACCCGGTCCACCCCGGCCAGCACCGACCCGGTCAGGCTGCCGGGGGCGAACCGCACCGGATGCGCGCCGTAGACCCCGGGCGCCGGCCGGTGCCGGTCGTGACCGACCACGTCCGGCAGGTGCTGGTGCAGCGCCCCGCCGTGGGCGACCGCGAGGAGCTGCATCCCCCGGCACACGCCGAGCACCGGCAGGTCCGCGGCGAGCGCCGCGGTGAGCAGGGCCAGCTCGCCCGCGTCCCGGTCGGGGCGGCTCTCAGTACGCGGATCGGGCGGCCGGCCGTACCGCTCCGCGCCGACGTCGGCGCCACCGGCGAGGAGCAGCCCGTCGAGCACCCCCACCACGTCCGCGTCGAGGTCGTCCGGGGGCAGCAGCACGGCCCGGCCGCCGGAGGCGGTGACCGCCCGGACGTACGCCTGCGGCACCAGCGCCGCGGGCACGTCCCGCCACACCGCCCAGCCGGCCGGCTCGACGTACGCGGTGATCCCGATGAGCGGACGGCTCACAGCGGGGTCACGTACGCGCCGGTGATCCCGCCGTCCACCACGAACTGCGCGGCGGTCATGAACGACGAGTCGTCGCTGGCCAGGAAGGCCACCGCGGCGGCGATCTCCTCCGGCTGACCGAACCGGCCCATCGGCACGTGCACCAGCCGGCGGGCGGCCCGCTCCGGGTCGGCGGCGAACAGCTCCAGCAGCAGCGGGGTGGCGACCGGGCCGGGGCAGAGCGCGTTGACCCGGATGCCGTCCCGGGCGAACTGCACGCCCAGCTCCCGGGTCATCGCCAGCACCCCGCCCTTGCTCGCCGTGTACGCGATCTGCGAGGTGGCCGCCCCCATCAGCGCGACGAACGAGGCGGTGTTGACGATCGAGCCCTTGCCCTGCCGGCGCATGTGCGGGATGACGTGCTTGCAGCAGAGGTAGACGCTGGTCGTGTTGACCCGCAGCACCCGCTCCCAGGCGTCCAGCCCGGTCTCCAGGATGGAGTCGTCGTCGGGCGGGGAGATGCCGGCGTTGTTGAACGCGACGTCGACCCGGCCGTGTCGCGCCACCACCCCGTCGAAGAGGTCCCGCACCGCCGCCTCGTCGGCCACGTCGCAGGCCACGAACTCCCCACCCACCTCGTCGGCGGCCCGCTTTCCCGCCTCCGGGTCGATGTCGACGCAGACCACCCGGGCCCCCTCGGCGGCGAACCGCCGCACCGTGGCCAACCCGATCCCGCTGCCCGCCCCGGTCACCACGGCGACCCGGTCCTGTAGCCGTCCCTGCACTGCGATCACTCCTCTGTCGAGATGAACACGTTCTTGACGTCGGTGAAGGCGTGCAGCGCGTGCGGACCCAGTTCCCGGCCGAGGCCGGAGCGCTTCATCCCGCCGAACGGGGTCCAGTAGCGCACCGATGAGTGCGAGTTGACGCTGAGGTTGCCGGCCTCCACCGCCCGCGCCACCCGGACGGCGCGGCCCACGTCCCGGGTCCAGATCGAGCCGGAGAGCCCGTACTCGGTGTCGTTGGCCAGCCGGATCGCGTCGGCCTCGTCGTCGAACGGGAGCACCGAGACCACCGGGCCGAAGACCTCCTCCCGCCAGTGCCGGTCGGCCGGCGAGTCGGCGAGCAGCACGGTCGGGGCGTACCAGAAGCCGGGGCCGTCGGGACACGAGCCGGTGAAGGCCACCTTCGCGCCGTCGACGTACCCGCCGACCCGGTCGCGGTGGGCGGCGGAGATCAGCGGACCCATCTCGGCGGTCTCGGCGGAGGGGTCCTCGACCCGGAAGGCGCGCACGGCCGGTTCAAGCAGTTCCAGGAACCGGTCGTACACCGTTCGCTGGACCAGGATCCGCGACCGGGCGCAGCAGTCCTGGCCGGCGTTGTCGAAGACCGCGTACGGCGCGGCGGCGGCCGCCCTGGCCAGGTCGGCGTCGGCGAAGACCAGGTTGGCGGACTTGCCGCCCAGCTCCAGGGTGACCCGTTTGACCTGCTCGGCGCAGCCGGCCATGATCCGCGTCCCGACCTGCGTGGAGCCGGTGAAGCAGACCTTGCGCACGGCGGGGTGGGTGACGAAGCGTTCCCCCACCACGCTTCCCGCGCCGGGCAGCACGGTGAACACGCCCTCCGGCAGGCCGGCCTCGAGGGCCAGTTCGGCCAGGCGCAGCGCGGTCAACGGGGTCAGCTCGGCGGGCTTGAGCACGACGGTGTTGCCGGCGGCGAGCGCCGGCGCGAAGCCCCAGCCGGCGATCGGCATCGGGAAGTTCCACGGCACGATCACCCCGACCACGCCGAGCGGCTCGTGGAAGGTGACGTCGAGCCCGCCGGGCACCGGGATCTGCCGCCCGGTCAGCCGCTCCGGCGCCCCCGCGTAGTAGTCCAGCACGTCCCGGACGTTCCCCGCCTCCCACCGCGCGTTGCCGATGGTGTGCCCGGCGTTGCGCACCTCCAGCAGCGCCAACTCCTCCAGGTGCGCGTCCACCACCGCGGCGAACCGCCGCAACACCCGCGCCCGATCCCCCGGACCGACGTGCCGCCACCCCTCATATGCGGCGGCAGCCCGCGAGATCGCCGCATCGGTCTCGGCAAGCGACGTCCCCGCCACGCTCGCCAAGACCTCCCCCGTCGCCGGGTTCCTGAC